>JAKFEJ010000401.1:0-23767 GCA_036675745.1 Chitinophagaceae bacterium
AATAATTCCGGTTGTCAATGGCGTTTCCATACGGGCATCGTTAACCGATAAAACAAAAGCCTGGGCTGTAGCCAGTATAATAGCGGCTATCCTTGCTGTTGATCTATTGGTAAGATGCCGGGTTAATTGATAAGTACAATAAACGGAAGCCAATGCAAACAATACTGCAGGCAGCCGGTGAGCAATGGTGGTTACACCAAAAATTTTGAAGAAAGCCAGGGTTGTCCAGAATAAAAAATGCGGTTTATCTAAATAATCATTGCCCCGGTCTACCAGGCTGAAATAATCACCGGTCTGGTACATATGCAGGGCGATATTGGCATGATGAGCAGCATCTTTATCAAGCAGCGGAAAAAAAAGTGAACCACTATAAACCACCACGCAAAGAAACCCGATGATGAATTCTATCCTGTTATCATTTTTCAATGGACTAAATGTTGTCCGAAGCATATGATTGGATTAAGTGGTAAAGATAATTTACAGGATGTTTGCGGTATATCATCGAAAAGCAGTTTTGCTATATTATAAAACTCAACGGGGGCCATCTTTATGACCTTCCGCTTAACCCCGCCGGGAAACGATCGCCTACAAGGTTGAGCCGGATATTGTATTCCAATAAAGCTTTTAGCCCTGCTAATACAAGTGTGAACCCTTCGGTGGAATCACGTACCTGGGCGATGATCTTATCCGTATCTCCTTTAAATCCGCTATTGACAACACTTACAAAAGTTCCGTTATCCAAACTTTTAAAAACCCACTCTACTATAGTTGCTTCCTCAGCACTACCCCATTCTATAACGATCTTTTTGTTTGTCTCTATAGATATCACTTTCACAGGTGATGTGTAGTTATACATTTCCCAGATCCATTCCACCTGCTTGTTCTCATCCAGTCTGCCGCTACTTTTAGTAAACCAGAATTGAGTTGTAATAGCGGGATTAACAAATGCTTCAAACACTTCTTCTACAGGTTTGCGGATAAGCATTTCAGCTTTTGCAATTATTGGAGAACTGAAATTCATTGTCAGTAGTTTTATTTTTTGTTGTTGATAAAAGATAGCCCTGATCACTAAACGTTCTTTTATTTGCTGCGCCGTTTTTATGTTGCCAGGATATACCTGAAAAGACATTTGCTAAATTATGGCTTGCTCTTTTATTGGTAAAGCCGGTTTTTATCTTATAAATTTAAGACATGCAGTAGCATATCATAAAAATTGATTGCTATTTTTAAATCATTTAATCTTTGTATGTAAGACGAAAATGAATTGGGTAGCACATGATCCCGGCAAATTAATGTTGCCGGTCATTAAATAAGAAATGGATTCTTTGCAGGGTTGGTATCCTTAGCTATATCCTGAAACTGGGCGGCAATTGTTCCGAAGGAAGTAAAATTCGGACAGGAATGAAATTAAACGTTGTTGAATATTTGCAACTGATCAAAATGAGCCGATGAATAGTGTATCGCAATGAAACAATGGCTAACTCATTTTGACCAGTTTGCAATTTTCGCCTTTTTTGTTTTATGGAGTGATTTTGATAGTGCCGAGAGTCTTTGCTACATCGCAGGCATCGAGCACTACCGTCCCGGCAACCGGTTTGATGCCGCTATAATAATTTTGCTATTTCAGGATAAATTTTTTCCATTACGTATTTCCTTGCTTTTGTCTTATCAGTAGCACCCCCAAAGCTCATATAGTTTATCGCTCCTGTTTTATCGAGTATAAAATTGGCGGGAAAACCGTTATCAAGATTGAGCCTGTAACATTCTTTACGGTTTATGGAAATGACTGTGTACGGCAGCAGATATTTTTCTTTTACCTGTTTTATCTTTTCAGGTGTTTCAAACGTAAAAGACATAAACACAAAATTCTTATTGTCTTTTAAGTTTTCATAAACTTCATTCAATGCATCAAACTCCGCGATACAGGGAGCGCAGGCTTCAAACCAAAAGTTGATAAAAACAATTTTGCCTTTCAGCGAATCGTTGTTGATAGTTTTTCCATCTGTTGTAAAAGAAAAAGCGGGATAGGGTTTTCCATATACTTCCTTATTTGCTTTTTCCTTTGCTTTAAAAAATTCGTTGCTTATACTATCCCTTTCATGGGCGGTAAGCGTTTGCCCGGAAGAGAATAAATTAAAAAGCAGGAAAAGAAACAACATGTATATTTTCATGTGTTAATTTTTATTGTTTGTTAGCCACATGGTCCCGCCGTTGGCGGGATTCGTCGCAGTTGGTATAAATTGCTCGAAAATTTTTATGGCTCATTTCATAATAAAAAAATAATACCCCGGCACTGATAATCAACCCGCCTGCAATCTTTATAAACCTTTATTCAACTGCTGTATCTTTTTTCTTTCCCCTACTATCCATACTATATCATCCCATTCAAACACAGTTGTAGAGCCAGGGTTGAGCATTCTTTCTTTATTTCTTTCTATACCCACTACCAGGCCATTGGTACGTTCCCTTATTCCTGATTCCCTTATCGTTTGCCCTTTTAGTTTATTATATTCATCCACCACTATTTTTTGTACAATGATATCTTCAATATTGTATTCAGTAAGATCAATTTTTTCCGTGGTATCAAATACAGGTTTAAAGTCCTGCATCTGCTCATCCGTAGCAATGATGCCTACATGGTCAAAGGGAAGGAGTTTGGTGCTTCTCCCCGGCGCATAAATTAAATGATCGCCCCGCTTTATATAAGCGATATTCACCCCGTATTGCTCACGCCAGGCCAGTTCCGCCAGTGTTTTACCAATATACTCCGCATGCTGGTTTATTTCCATATCCACTATATGCGCATCCCAGGGCGATAAGCTGGATTCAGGGTTGAATTGTTTTTGCAGGAGATTTTCCTTCAGGGAGATTTCTTTTTCTGCAGCCGCCTCCCGTGCATTCAGGTTAGAGATAAACCGGCCCTCCAGGCGCTGGTAAAACTTTTGTATGCTTTTTGAGAAAAGTATCAGTACTATAATAGTAAAGGGCACCGCTACCAGGATAGCGATGGTAGTTGAAAACAGTTTATTTACCCAAAAGCCAATGATCAATACACCAACCACTATCCTTAAAATTTCTACTACCAGCAATGGTCCATGGCTGTACTTATTTTCAAGCCATAGTTCTTTATACGCCATATTATTCGGACGCTTAGCCATCAATGCCCATAGAAAAGGAGCTGCAGCACCAAGAGATATAACCACTGCGATCAGGCTGCGGGTATTAACGTTTTCAATCTTTTCCTGTAAAAAAGGGAAAAGAAAATTTATTGATAATAACATGAGTGCCAATATTACAATACCATTGGTGATGCCGATATTTATATACGATTTCAGCACTTTCTTCCATTCACTTTCCGTTTGTATGCTCTGCGTTCCTGAAGAATAATTATTTAAAGCCGTTACCCATTTTGCAGGAAGTATCCGTTCAATGAAATTATAAACGGGAACGGAATATTTGATCATATAAGGTGTAGTGAACGTGGTAATGGCAGAGGCGCCTACCGCTACCGGGAATAAAAAGTCGCTGATAACTCCTAATGAAAGACCCAGGGTAGCAACGATGAAAGCAAACTCTCCTATCTGCGCCATGCTCATACCTACCTGCACCGATTGTTTTAAAGGCTGGCCAGAAAGAATGGCGCCCAGTGTAGTGCTGAATAATTTTCCAAACAACGTCAGTAAGGTAACGATCAGCACCGGCCACTTATATTCTATTATCGCCTGCGGATCGATCATCATACCTACTGATACAAAAAAGATGGCGCCAAACAGATCCTTTACCGGCTTCAGCAAATGCTCCACTTTTTCGGCTTTGGTTGTTTCCGCCAATATAGAACCCATGATAAAAGCGCCTAACTCAGCCGAAAAACCTACTCCTACCGCCACTACTACCATACCCAGGCAAAGCCCGATAGAGAGTATAAGCAGGGTCTCTTCATCCAGCAATTTTTTTGCTCTTTTCAAAAAAGTAGGGATAAGGAAAATACCGGCTATAAACCAAAGGATCAGGAAGAATAATAGTTTAGCTACTGTGTACAGCATTTCGCTGCCTTCAAATTCTCTCGTTACTGCTACGGTTGATAACAATACCATCAGTAATATCACAACAATATCTTCTACTACAAGCACACCAAATACGATACGGGCAAATTGTTTTGTCTTTACGCCCAACTCATCAAAAGCCCGGATAATAATGGTAGTGGACGAACTGGCCAGCATACCACCCAGGAACATGCTATCCATCGTAGACCAGCCCATGGCCTTTCCGGAAAGATAACCGGCCAGGGTTATAAACACGATCTCAACAAATGCCGTAATAGAAGCTGCACCGCCTACCCGCATCAGTTTCTTAAAACTAAATTCAAGTCCCAGGCTGAACAAAAGAAAGATAACACCGATATCTGCAAACGTTTTTATATTGGCTGTATCTACTACCGTGGGCGTTAAGGATAAATGAGGGCCTACAAAAAAACCAGCAATAATATAACCCAGTACCAAAGGCTGTTTTATTTTTTTGAACAACAAAGTTGTTATCGCCGCTGTAATTAATATAAGTGCCAGGTCTTGTATCAAACTTGGTAAATGTCCCATTCAATAATTATATTTTTAAAAGTATCAAAAGATTTATCAAGGTAAAGCCGGAATATACAGCTTTAAAAAAACAAACTACCCGGATTATTGTTTGCCCTTATACAGCAAAAATAAAAAAATGAACTTAATGAAAGGGGACGTAAGAAAAATGTACACTTTACTATTACAACGCTTTTAAAAAAAAACAATAACATCCGAACTGGTATGTAAACAAAGCATGATAAAAAAAAAGCACCGTACTATCAATAGTATATCGCCAAACTTTTACAGGATGGTTATAATCCGATAATTCTTCCCTGTTTTATTCTTTCACCAAATGTTTGTCATATCCTAATGCCACAAGCCGCTCATAAGCATCCCATACTTCTGCCGGTATCTCCTGGTATATCTGAAAGCCTTTGGCCGGATATAGTTTGATACGTTGCAGGTCACCGATCATAATATTGATTACTCTTTCCAGGGGTATTTCATCGGTTGCATATTCTGCAAAGGGTATCTGTGGCGATGTAACCAGGAGGTTTTTATCGGGCCAATGTTTTTTAAACGTAGCAAATGACCGCCTTTCCATGTATGGCTTTTGTACTACGATGAAATTTTGCGGATCAAGGCCGTTTGTTTTTAGCAGTTGTTGGGTAAACAAAATATTTTCTCCCGTATTGGTTGATTTGTTTTCTATTAATACAGCCTCAGCAGGCACGCCTTTTTGTATAGCGATAGCGGCAAACTGGTCTGCTTCAGTTTCGGTCCACATATCCTGTGTAAAATTTCCTAACCCGCCAGACATGATAACCAATGGCGCCCATCCCTGCAAATAGAGTTCCGCCACCCTGTCAGCTACCCGCAGATCATGACTACCAAGAGCCAGTATACAATCAGCCTTCGCAGGTTGATGACCCATATGGTGATAGTCCCATAATTGTTGGGCTAATGCTGATACTTCGGGTGTTATCATATACAAAGCTTATAAAAATAAATGGCAGATTCGGGTAACCTGTTCATTCAAAGATATAAACTGGGAAGTATGAAAATCTTATTTCCTGCCTGCGGATAGAATATTGATAAGGCTAACATTACAAACGACCGTTGAATTAATCTATTAAAATCGATTTGCTCTGTTGTATCACCGATCCGGTCATTAACGAGGTATTGCGATTCTGTTAACATTCAAATGCTTACTTTTACCGGATAGTATAAGCGTATTCACGTTTCTTTCTTTTCCACTTCATTTTTATCACATTTAAAGTGGCTTTCTGAAAAATTCAGTTTCCCGCATTTGCTATTCCCTTTTCATTAAATGTTTTTTGTTATGGTATTGGCCCTTTTTTTAATTGCCTTATGGTATTCGTCTTTATTTTTTCAAACTTTTTTTCAACACAGGTATGCGGCACATGGTGCGTTTAAAATGAGTAAAGCCTGGGAACGGGTATTTTTTGTTTTCACTTATATAGCCCAGGGTTCATCCTATATGAGTCCCCGTGCCTATGCTATTATGCACCGTATGCATCATGCCTATACAGATACGGAACTGGATCCCCACTCTCCTTCTTTTTCCAAAAATGTATTTCATATGATGTGGCGTACCCGCAACATCTATAATGGTATTTTTAAAGGAACTATCAAAGTTGAGGATAGGTTTTTAAAAAATCTGCCCGACTGGCCGGCATTTGATAAATGGGCCAGTTCCACCTTATCCAGATCATTATGGGCATTAGTCTATATAGCCTTGTTTGTTGAACTAGCACCATCTATCTGGTTCCTGCTGCTATTACCGCTGGCACTGGCCATGGGTCCTATTCATGGTGTTATTATCAATTGGTTTGCTCATAAATATGGCTATATCAATTTCAAGCTGAAGAATACTTCGCAAAATTTATTTTCCGTTGATATTTTTATGTTGGGTGAATCTTATCATAACAATCACCATAAACATCCTTCATCTATCAACTTTGGCAAGCGCTGGCATGAGCTGGATCCTGTATATCCCATCATCCGCTTCCTGGCCTGGTGCCGGATCATAAAAATAGCAAAAGTGGAAACAGGCCCGGTTATCATTAATGAGCATGCGGTAAATAACAGCGATTGAGATAAGGCAGGTTCTGTAAAAAATATAAAAAAAGAGTTTCGTTATTGAAACTCTTTTTCTTTTGTGACCCCTCAGGGACTCGAACCCTGGACCTACTGATTAAGAGTCAGTAGCTCTAACCAACTGAGCTAAGGAGTCGGGGCTGCAAATATAAAGTATTGCACCTGAATTTTATTCCTGACCAGCTCATGCATTTGCCAATTCATTGAATATTTATTACCACTTGTCTAAAATACCGGGAACCTGTTATAAAATCGTCGTAACTTTTAGGTACAAAAATACAGGACTATGAAAAAATTTATTGTAGCCCTTGCACTGGCCGGCGGAGTAGCTGCTTTCGCTTATGCCAGTCTTCAAAACCGCGACAGCGATAAGCAGGCTATCGAAAAACAGCAGAAGAAAGAAATGAAAAAAGAATGCAAGAAAAGATGCCTGTTCAGTTAATGCGGTAATGAATGATGTACCGTCCCGCTTTACCATGGTATTACGGGGCGGTATTTTTTTATCAAATCATATAGCATGCTTTTTAAAAAACTAATAGCCGCAGCCTTTCTCCTTCTGAGTATAACAGCAGCTCATGCCTGCACTACTTTTTTTATTCATCATAATGGCAAAATGGTATTTGGCCGCAACTACGACTGGATGGCCGGTGCAGGGATGGTATGCACCAATCAAAGGGGGCTTTCCAAAACATCCATGAAAAACGATGATGGCAAAACCATCCATTGGATATCGAAATACGGCAGCATCAGTTTTAACCAGTATGGAAAAGAATTTCCTACAGGCGGCATGAATGAAAAAGGCCTGGTAGTAGAATTAATGTGGTTAGATGGAACTGTATATCCCAAACCCGATGATCGTCCTGCTATTGACGTATTGCAATGGGTGCAATACCAGCTTGACAATTGCGCTACTATTAATGAAGTGATTGCTACAGATAAAGCATTGCGGATCATCTCCAACGGAACCCCGCTCCATTATCTTGTAGCTGATGCCAAAGGCAATGCGGCAACCATAGAATTCCTGGATGGGAGGATGGTGGTACATAAAGGTAATGACCTGCCCCTGCCAGTATTGACTAATGACACATACGACCGGTCAGTGAAAAGTAATGTCAATGGTACAGCAAATGGCAACAACTCATTGGAACGTTTTTCCACTGCCTGTAAAATGATACAGGGATATAAAGCAAACCCTGAAGGAAAAAATTTGATTGATCAGTCCTTTGACATATTAAACAAAGTATCGCAGGGTGATTATACCAAATGGAGCATTGTATATGATATTACCGATAAGAAGATATATTTTAAGACAGAACAATTTCAACAGGTAAAATCAGTCAGCTTCTCTTCTTTCAATTTCTCCTGCAATAGTGCATCAAAAGTTTTAGATATGAATAGAGCAGAGCAAGGAAATATGAGCACTTATTTCGCAGATTATTCAACTGGTACAAATAATCTCATATTTGAAAAAACAATCAAGCAAAGTAGCCCCACGATAGAGATAAGCCAGGAAGAAAAACAGGCGATAAAATCGTATCCGGCTACAATTCACTGTAAATGAATTCTTTACTTTTAACTCTATTAAATTAGAGGTAATCTGTATTATCTACTAATAATCAATATATTAATTACTTTTAATTTTATTTTTATTTCATTAATAACTTTTAGATTTCTCCCATCTTCCAAATCCTTAATTTTGTTCTGAACGCTAACCCACTCTTAAATTCTCCCATTATCCAACTGCATGAAATAGTCAGATGTTTAAGCAGGCATTATTGCTACTGCTAAAAAACGACTTGCAGAAAGAACGATTTAATAAAGAACTAAAATAAAAGGGAGGCAGCATGTACACGTACGATTTACTGGAAAATGGATGTTATTACCTGGTGAAGGAAAAAGGAGATTCGCCTATTGTTCTGATCAAAGTGGTTGTAGAGACTGATCATTGTCTCTTTATTCAACGGTTTGAGGATCCGACATTGACAGAATGGAAACAAAAGAAAGATGGTCTTTTCGACATTGTAGAATGCCTTAGCGATGAAGCTGTAAAGCAATGGGAAGAACATTACAGCAATGAGGACGCCTATTATGAAGAAGAAGATGACGAATAGGCAAAGCCATTCATGTATTTTTTTGTAAAAGGGTGATTAGTATGGATTACTTTTAATCCAACTAATCACCTTCTTTATGCTTACACTATACTTTAAAAAGATCGCTATTGTTTTTTCTGTTGTGCTGGTGTCTCTAACCTGCCTGGCACAACCTTCACCAACTCATCGTGAGGATGACCTACCAAAGGATTACCTGACCAAAGAATTTCATGCCGGTCGCAGAGAAGCCCTGCGTCATAGCATGCCTGCCAATTCTGTAGTCGCCGTGTTTTCTTACCCGGTACGAACCTTCTCCAATGATGTGGACTATTTCTACCACCAGAATCCGGATATGTATTATTTCAGTGGTTATAAAGAACCAAACTCTTTGTTACTGATCTTTAAAGAAGATCAGACAGATTCTGCCGGTAATAAATACAATGAAGTATTGTTTGTACAAAAAAGAAACGCACAGGCCGAACAATGGACAGGAAGAAGATTGGGCACTGAAGGAGCAAAAGAAAAGCTGGGTTTCAACATGGCTTTTAATGGCGATGCCTTTACTAAGTTCGATGTAGATTTTTCAAAGTTTGACAAGATCCTTTTTGATCGTATTCCTGCTGATGTTGGCGATGGCAGAGATAAGGCGGATCTGTTTGACCTAGTGCAGCAGTTCAAAGAAAAAGCGGCAATTCCTACCGACTATTCAAAAGATAAACGATTCGATAACAGGGCTTACTATCAGTTAACTGCAGATCTGCGTGAAATAAAAACTCCCGAAGAAATGACCCTTCTACGCAAAGCTGTAGAGATATCATGCCAGGGACAAAACGAAGTAATGAAAGTAGTTCGCCCGGATATGAGTGAGCTGGAGATACAAGGTCTGCATGAGTATGTACATAAAAAACATGGAGCTGAAGGTGTAGGGTATGGTTCCATTATTGGCGCTGGTGAAAATGGTTGTGTGCTGCATTATATGGAAAATACAAAAACCAGGGTTGGTAATACCATGCTGTTAATGGATGTAGGCGCCGAATATCATGGTTATACGGCCGATGTAACACGGACAATACCGGCTAATGGAAAATTTTCTGCGGAAGAAAAGCTGATTTACCAGATTGTATATGATGCGCAGGAAGCTGCTTTTAAAACATTGAAAAATGGTTCTAAATGGAAAGATGCGGAAGATGCCGCCCGCAATACTATTACTGAAGGCCTGTTAAAGTTGGGTATCATAAAAGATAAATCGGAAACCCGTAAGTATTATCCTCATGGACTTGGTCATCATATAGGACTTGATGTACATGACCGTGGCAACTACGGCACCATGAAAAAAAATATGGTAATGACGGTTGAACCCGGCATTTATATTCCCGAAGGCAGCAACTGTGATAAAAAATGGTGGAGCATTGCTGTGCGTATAGAAGATGACGCCCTGATAACAGAAACAGGCTATGAGCTTCTCTCCCATTTCGCACCCCGCTCTATTGAAGACATTGAAAAACTGATTGCGCAAAAAAGCGCCTTGGACGATTTTAAACTGCCGCCATTGAAATCAGGGCAGAAAAAAGGTTTTTAGTTAGAAAAAAAGGTTGGTGAATTCTCCCAACCTTTTTTCAATTGAATTAATTAGCTCCGTCAAAAAACCTGGTGTCTTCTCAATTCATACTGACTCTCAACCGTACCTGCCGGATCAAGTGCTTCTTCCCTGATTAGTCCTACACCCAGGGCATAGTATGATTTGAAATACCCGATAGCAGAAGTTGCATCCTGCCAGGTACCGGCTACAAAAATCTCTACTCTCTGGTCCACAACGATCGTGTTTGGATAATTGGTACCGTTGACCAGGACATTGACATTCTTTTCACTAATCTTATAATTAAACCTGAAAGTAATAGCTTGACCACCGGTAGTTCCGGTAAAGCCCGGTGTTTGCCAGGAAGAGCCAACGGCAACATCATCTTTTAAAAAAAGAAGTTCGCCCCAATAAGTACTATCAAGCCCATAAAGTTCGCCGATATCCAAAAATTGATAATATTCCCCACCTGCTTTCCTATAATATCCCGAAGAATCAAAACCGCTATTTGCATCCGGGGTAAACATAAAGACATTAAAAACATTTCCTAAAATAGTCTTGGTATCTGGAAGCACCCTGATAAAGACGGAATCAACGGGATCATCATCTATTTCGTAACTCCAGTTGCTATTTGTAGTCCTGGGAAAATAATCGCCTCCTACCGGGGCTGTAGCTGTAATATCCACAATAAAATTACAGGAAGAAACACCGAATTCTACAGGAATACTGGTACTGTCTGCTACCCCGGGTGTACCACTTGCCGTAAGGGTAATAGTTTGCACACCTGTATTAGCCAATGAGCCGCTGCCTGAAAAAGTAAGCCCATTACTTGGCTCAGTGGCAATATTATAAATTCCGGGAACAGTAACGTTGACACTTATTGTAACCGTATTGGCGGCAGTTGTAGCAATTCCTGTTACATAATTGCCTGCCAAAACATAATTCATACATGTATCCGGTGCACCTGCCAGTGTAAATTCTGCGTCAACAGCCCCTCCCTGAACCAGTGTTGGTACAGCTACCACACATTCTGTTGAGTCATATGATATGGTAAAGCTGCTGATACCGGCTGCTAAGGGTGTACCGGTTCCTTTTAGTCTTACATCATTTAATCCCGCTGTGGAAAATGATCCTTTGGCCTGGAAAAACATGCCATTGACCGTATCCGAACTAATAGAATAAGAACCTGCACCTGTTACATTAACCTGGATATCTATATAATTACTATCAGGATCTAAACTATTTCCCGCTTCATAAATACCTTGTACTGTTTTTGGCAAACATTCACCGGTTACATCACTTTGCAGCGAACCGGTAGAAACTGTTCCACTTAACTCTAAGCTGTATTCTTTTTGACAGGCTGTAAATAACAGGAGAACACTTAATGTGAACAGGAATAAAATATTCTTTTTCATAAGCAGGTTTGCTTGATTGTCAAAAATAGGTATTTTTCATCGTCCATTATGGGAGACACACCTATGAAAACTGGTCTGAACCCTTTATCTTGTTGACTTATATTAACGAAAAATGAAAAAGATCATTGCACTAATTACCCTCATTTTTATCACCAGTTTGATAATAGCTCAAACACCAATTATAGAAGTCCTGACATCCGGAACCAAAACAAGCCTGCGGGGATTAAGCGTAGTAAATGATAATATCATTTGGGTCAGTGGCAGCAATGGCATGGTAGGAAAAAGCACCAATGCTGGCAAGAACTGGAAATGGATGAAGGTGAACGGGTTTGAAAAAACCGATTTCAGGGATATAGAAGCTTTTGATGCCAATACGGCTATCATCATGGGAGTAGCGGAGCCTGCTTATATTTTAAAAACCAATGATGGCGGTGAAAGCTGGAGGGTAGTATATGAAAATAAAACAAAGGGCATGTTCCTCGATGCAATGGATTTTGCGAACAACCAGCGTGGAATAGTAGTGGGAGATCCTATCAACGGAAAGATCTTCATTGCCCGTACTAATAACAGCGGCAATACATGGGAGGAAATTGAAGAAAAACAAACCAGGCCTGTAGCTGACAGCGGTGAAGCATTTTTTGCAGCCAGCGGGAGCAATGTAAAGTTATTTACAAATGATGAGTTCTTTATAGTAAGCGGTGGGCTTCGCTCCCGTTTGATCACTAATTCTTCGGCTATTAATCTCCCGATAGTTCAGGGCAAAGAAAGCACCGGGGCGAATGCTATAGATATTTATGATAATGGCATGCCTAAAAAACCAGGTCAACGAATGGTTGTGGTGGGTGGAGATTTTAGCGCTGATTCACTGATGGAGAAGAATTGTTTTTATACACTTAATGCTGGCAAAACATGGCTTGCTCCTGATACGCCACCCCATGGATATCGAAGCTCTGTAGAATATTTATCTAAAAAGGATCTGCTGGCCTGTGGATTAAATGGTGTGGACTATTCCAACGATAATGGTAAAAACTGGAAATGGATAAGCAAAGAAGGATTTCATGTTTGCCGTATAGCAAGAGTTGGAACTACTGTGTTTTTAGCTGGCGCTAATGGGAAAATAGGAAAGGTAGTTTGGAAATAAGTCAGAAGCCGGAAGTCCGAAGTCGGAAAGAAAGTCTCTGATTTCTGACCTCTTACTCCCGATCCCGGTTTTTCGGACTAAAGATGATCCAATATCTCTTTTACCGATGGTCTTTTTTTGTAATCCTGGTTAAAGAAACGATATGTGACCGTTCCTTCTTTGTCTATGATATAAGTGGCAGGTACCGGAAGATAGTTCCCGTTTTTACCATTTACCTCGTCAATTTTTATGCCTCCGTTGCGATAACGTTTTAATGTATTCTCCGGCAATTCATACTCTACTTCATAAGCCCTCATGATCTTCAGATTTTCATCATGCAGAACTGAATATTGCGCTTTTGTTTTTTCTATAGTTTTGGCAATACTTTCCGGCTGTTCGGGTGATACAGCAACAAGAGTAGCGCCTTTATCAATTATCAACTGAAGGGAGTCT
Organism: Chitinophagaceae bacterium; assembly: GCA_036675745.1. Classification (GTDB taxonomy): domain Bacteria; phylum Bacteroidota; class Bacteroidia; order Chitinophagales; family Chitinophagaceae; genus Terrimonas_B. The sequence continues at coordinate 13,332 of JAKFEJ010000401.1, forward strand.
TCTAATTTTTTCAGGTTTTTATTGCAGTAAGGACACCATTCGCCCCGGTAAAATACCAGCACTACTTTTCCTTTTTTCAACAGGTCTTTTAACCGGACATCTTTTCCGTGCTGGTCTTTGGCTTTAAAGTCAGGGGCTTTTGAATTAAGAAATAAACCTTCCGGGGCTTCCTGCGCAAAAAGAAAACATCCCGATAAAATCAATACAATCAGTACGGCTAATTTTTTCATATGCTGATTTAGATTATCAAAAATAGAAAAAGCCGGTTTAAATCCAATTGTTCAGTTGCAGTATTAACAAATTGCTATTTTCGCCTACATTTACCCAAGCTAGCCTAACCAAACTAACCACCATGAGCAATAAACATAAAAAGAAGTTTATTATCTACATGCCGATTGGATTCCTACTTACTACCTCCGGCATCTCTTCTATTATCTATGCGTTTCTTTTAAATGAGAACAAAACAGATTGGTTGATCTGGGCTGCCATTCCGGTAGTGGCTATTAATGCAGGTCTTTTATTCCTGGGCAGTGCATTAATACATAAAGTAAAAGCTGACCTGATCCGGCGTCAAAGGCAAAAAACGAGACCGGAAAAAGCGATGGCTGAATAAAAATGCTTTTAAAACAATTTAGCCAAATCTTTTAGTAAACATAAAATAAGCGGCGCCTGCCAGGAAAGCAAAACTAACCAGGTAGCGCCAATGAAAAGTTTCTTTCATTACCAATACAGCAAAAACACCAAATACCAGTAGGGTGATTATCTCCTGAATTATTTTAAGCTGAAAAAGATTGAAGCCATTGGTATGACCAGTACGGTTGGCCGGAACAGCCAGGCAGTATTCAATCAATGCAATCAGCCAGCTTATCAAAATTGCTTTCCATAAAGGCCAGCCTTCATGTTTTAAATGATAGTACCAGGCAAAAGTCATGAAGATATTGGAGGCACTAAGTAAAATGATGGTACGCATAAAACTTGCTATAGATAATCGGGTGGCAAAAATAATCAGGATAATGCATTGCGAAAAGCTATGACCTCGTTTGCATTTACGGCATTATTCATATAGCTTTCTTCCGAGCCGGCAAAAGCAGGATGCACAAACTCCATTGTGCTTTTTACCTTGTCTCTTAGTGAAGAATGAAATTCAACACAACCGGTTTGCTCCGCCAGCATTTTAATATTTTCTTTTCTTACGCCACTACCGGGCATAATGATAATACGTTCATCAGCCGTTTTATTTAATTGGGCAATTACTTCTATTGCTTCAGGTGCTGCAGGTTTTTGTCCCGACGTTAATATTCTTTCACAACCAATTCCTATTAATTGCTCAATGGCTTCAAAGGGATCACGGCAACGGTCAAATGCACGATGAAAAGTGACTCCTAATGGATAAGCCGCTTCTACCAAAACTGCTGTTCTTTTTATATCAATGCTTCCATTACTATTCAGCAAGCCAATTACCACGCCATCACAACCGAGTTCTTTGCATAGTTTCACATCCTGTAACATAATCTCAAACTCTTCCTTATTGTATAAAAAATCACCACCTCTTGGACGAATAATCGGATAGATCAAAACTTCAAAAGCTTCCCTGCATTGCCTGATATGACCATAGGATGGAGTAGTTCCTCCTTCGGCAAGATTGGCGCACAATTCAATTCTGTCAGCCCCACCTTCTACGGCAGATTTAGTTGTCAAAAAATCGGAAGTAGCTATTTCAATAATAAATGGCATAATTCAATTTGACTACTACTCACTATCTGGAGAAAATTTAAAAAAATATGTGTGCATTGTGTTTAAAAAATTTTTATCTGAAACTGGAAAACCCGACTTTTCACCGATAACCGAATCTATTCCACAAAAGGGGCATAGAGCTGTATGTTCTTTTAAATTATGTGTATCTGTCCAATCTGTAATTTCTTCCGGATCAAATATTCTTAAACAGTAAAAACATCCACATACATCACTCTGCAACAGTTCATTTTTATGATAAATTGAATGCTTGTGAGCGGTATCTAAGTATTCTTTTAAATTTTGCATTTCACCGAGGTTTCGAAAGCTCCCTTTAGTGGGTTTGTGGATAATAGCTTTTGGCATTCACCAGCTTTTCTATTTCATTTGACTTAACTGCATAGCTGAACCCTTTGTGAATAGCAAATGAACCCACCTGTCCTTTTTTATTTAATGCGATAAAAGCAACCTGTATATCTTTTGCTTTTTCTTTTTTGATCTTTACTATTCTCTCGATAATTTTTTTACAGGCCGCTTCCGGCGACAAACCCTGCCTCATTAATTCAACTACCGAATGTGAACCAGCCACCCTTATCACATCCTCACCCTGGCCTGTTGCCGTACAGGCGCCGATTTCATTATCTACAAACAAGCCGGCGCCAATGATAGGTGAATCGCCTAAACGTCCCCTCATTTTAAATCCCATACCACTGGTAGTACAACTACCGCTAAGATTTCCTTTTGCATCCATTGCTACCATACCAATCGTATCGTGGTTCCATTCTCCTGATTCTAATTGCGCTGGTGCAAAAGGTCCGTGATTACCTTTATTCTCAATATTAATGACCGGTTTATATTCTGATTTTTTGAGCCACTCATTATATGTTTTCTGCGCATCAGGAGAAAGCTTTTGCTCTTCCAGCGGGAAGCCTTCAGCAATAGCAAATTGTTGTGCCCCGCTGCCCACCAACATTACATGCGGTGTTTTTTCCATTACCCTCCGTGCTACGGAAATGGGATGTTTGATCCTTTCCAAAAAAGCTACACTTCCGCAATTATAAAACTCATCCATAATACAGGCATCTAGTGTAACAAACCCGTCACGATCGGGGTTAGCACCCAAGCCCACACAACAATTCTGTGAAGCTTCCGTCACCATAACCCCTTGCTCTACTGCATCCAACGCCCTACCGCCTTTACCCAATATTTTCCATGCTGCTTTATTTGCTTCAAGTCCGGCATCCCAGGTTGAGATGACAATTGCCTTCCCTTTTACCGGACTCATTCGTTCTTCAGCTTCGGCCATTTTGGCTGTCAGCAATGCCGCTGAACTCAATACGGATGAGGCGATGAACTTTCTTCGATTTATCATTGTTTATCTTTAGGTTATCGAAATTAAAGCATTCAACTTCACAATCGCATAAGATACTGTCAAAATGTTTTTATCAGTAGAAACACCGGTGTTACAAACTGACAAAACCCGCATTACCTGTCAGAACTGCAATCGCAGCAGGACTGGGTCAATATTTGATGTTCAAACATTAATAAATGATTTTGCTTATCAAACATAAGAAATGAGAATTGAAATAATATCTGGAAGTCCCCGTACCAACAGTGTAACCCGCCGTGTCGCTTTGCATCTTCAAAACTTGCTTAAAGAAACTACCGGGCATGAAATTGGGTTGATAGATATGCAGGACTGGGATCTGCCTGTTCTGCAAACTGTTTTTACGTCTGTTGACAATACACCTGAACCATGGAAGCCCTTAAGTAAAAGAGTATTTGCAGCCGATGCATTTATCCTGGTTTCCCCGGAATACAATGGCAGCTATACTCCTGCATTAAAAAACCTATTGGATCATTTTCCAAAACAACATCACAAACCGTTTGGAATTGTAACGGCCTCAACCGGCGCACTGGGAGGCATCCGCGCCACACAGCAACTGCTTTTACTGGTGCCTGCATTATTTGGTATTGCTTGTCCTTATCTGTTGGTTGTACCGGGAGTAGATAAAAAATTTGATAAGGAAGGAACCCTTCTCGATGAAAGTTTCCATCATAATGTTCACAACTTCACCGCGGAGTTTTTATGGCTGGCAGAAAAGGTAGTGAAACCCCTGTCTCCGCCGGTTGGCGGAGAACTTAGTTACAAAACTTCCTACTGAAAATGAAAGATTTTTTTGAAAAAATATTTGTTAATCAGTCCTTCAAAGCTTTTATAGTTTTAGGGTTCTAAAAGTCCCTTTAGGGAATTAGGGTATGAAAAAGATTTTACACAAAGCCGCAAAGAGAGGTCATGCAGATCATGGCTGGTTAAATGCATGGCATAGCTTCAGTTTCGCCAGTTACCAGGATCCTGACAAAGTTCATTTTGGTGTATTAAGGGTACTGAACGATGATACGATTGACGGGGGCATGGGTTTCGGTGCTCATCCCCACGACAATATGGAGATCATCACCATTCCTTTATCCGGGCAACTGGAACATAAAGACAGCATGGGCAACACTGGTATCATCAGTAAAGGCGAAGTGCAGGTAATGAGTGCGGGAACAGGTATTGAACATTCCGAAAAGAATAAAAGCAGTAATGAAGCTTTGAAGCTTTTGCAAATATGGTTGTTTCCCAATAAAAAAAATGTGGAGCCACGTTATGATCAAAAAGCTTTTGACCCGGAGGCCGCGAAAAATAACCTGTTGACCATTGTTTCCCCCATGGGAGAAAAAGAGGGATTGAATATTTATCAAAACGCATGGTTCAGTCTTGGCAAACTGGATAAAGATTTTACAATAACATACCAGTTGAAAGATAAAAACAATGGTGTTTATGCATTTGTGATTGATGGTGATATTATCATCAATGGTGAAAAGCTGAACCGGCGTGACGCATTAGGATTAGCTGACGCAGGTGAATTAGAAATAAAAGCTGAAACTGAAGCAGAATTATTGTTAATGGAAATTCCAATGCAATTAAATTAATAAAAGGAGTATAATAAGTATGAAACAAAAAACTATTGAAGCTGTAATAGCGCCGCCAGCCCCGCATATGGTGGGTGACGGGTTCAGGGTGCATAGTTTTTTCCCAGGCAACAGTATGATTGATAAAAAAAGAATGAGCCCGTTCTTTTTGATGGACTACAATTCAAAAGTTGAATTTTCGCCCCGTACAGAACCCCGCGGTGTAGGTGTTCATCCACACCGTGGTTTTGAAACGGTGACTATTGCATATCACGGCCGCATAGCACACCATGATAGTTCAGGAAACAAAGGTGTTATCCGCGAAGGCGATGTGCAATGGATGACAGCCGCATCGGGCTTGCTTCATAAAGAATATCATGAACAGGAATTCAGCAGGCAGGGTGGCTTATTTCAGATGGTACAATTATGGGTAAACCTTCCGGCTAAAGACAAAATGTCCGCACCAAAATACCAGGAGATTACGAAAAAAATGATGGGCCGATATGAATTGGCCGACAATAAAGGCTTTGTTGAAGTAATAGCCGGTGAGTTAAATAAGGTTAAAGGTCCTGCTTCAACTTTTACGCCTATGCATGTTTACAATGCACGGTTAAAAAAAGATGCAACGCTTGAACTTAGTTTCCCTGCTGGATACAATACCGGGTTATTAGTTGTAGAAGGAACTGCCACGATCAATGATACAAATGTGCCCACTGACCATTTTGTACTTTTTAAAAATGATGGCGAAAAAATTGATATCGCTGTAAACGAAGATGCTGTTCTGCTTATACTTTCGGGAGAACCGATCAATGAACCTATCGCACAGTATGGTCCTTTCCTCATGAATAAATGGGAAGAGCTTGAACAGGCTATTGCAGATGTAAGTGCAGGTAAGTTTGGGGTGTTGGAAGATTAGTTGGTGGTTACCAGTTGCCGGTTTCCAGTTGCTGGTGAAAAGTCAAAAGTGAATAGTGAAAGGCGAACGTACAATAGTACAAGATGGGAAGTGAAAAGACTTTACCCTGACTGGTAACCAGAAACCGGTAACTGGTAACATTTCTTCTGACTTAATTCTGATGGGCGTTTTTACTGTGCATAAAGTAAGCAAGATTTTTTCTTGCATTTTTTTGTATACCTCTTTTCATGAACCCCGTCCAGCCAAACAAAACACCTTTCCAACCCAATGCCTGTGCCGCCCAGGTACTCAGCCGGAAGCCATCGCTGTGTTCAATAATTTTTCCATCTTTAAGTCTCATAAAAGCTTTTACATTATTTACTACCTTATTGCCTGTTTTAGAAAAGGTATAGGAAGCTGTCCAGCTACAGGTAGCATATTCTTCATCGATCAGCTCAATATCAGAAAAACTCAGCGAAAAATTTCTTGCATTTTTACAAAGCATTTCCCACATAGCTCTTACCTCCTCTCCTTTTAATAAAAGAAAAACAGGATCGCTGAAAATTATGTCCCCGCTATAACATTGTTGCATTGTTTTATAATCCAATTGCTGAAAAGCAGTATAAAACCGTTCTATTGTTTGCTTATTATTCATAAAAAAAATTCAGGTAAGGCGAAGCTTACTGCCTAAATATAGAACTTCCATAATTTATTTTAAAAGATAAACCTGTGAATTTATCACTGTTCGCTAAAAGGGATTAGTATTTCTTCTATAATCGTAACTAATACTGAGCAAACGTTTGCCATAAAATTATTGATCAGAACATTCCGTAAAGCCTTAAATTGGCGCTTCTAAATAAAAGACCAATGATTAGGCTAACACTTGTTTTGATCAGTATTGTTGCTTTTTCTGTTTCCATCCAGGCGCAGGAATTGAATATTATTCCACAGCCTGTTTCCGTCAAACAGCCACGGATCGCAGCAAAATTCAATATCACACCTGCTACACAAATTGTGCTGGAAGGAAGCAATCTTCTGCAATCGGCCAATTTTCTTAATGATTACCTGCAACAATTTTACCTGTTCAAATTAAAAGTTGTAAAAAAAGCTACCGGCAACAATATTATCCGGTTAAATTTTGAACGACTTGACAAGCCGATTCCCGGTGCATATCAAATGACTGTAGATAATAAAGGAGTATATATTGCCGGTGATAACGAGCAGGGTGTTTTTTATGGTATTCAAACACTAATTCAACTATTACCTGTACCTGATGCCCGCTTAAAAATGCGACCCAATAAATTGGCTATTCCATATGTATCTGTACAGGATGAACCACGGTTTGCCTACCGTGGTATGATGCTGGATGTAGCCCGCCATTTCTTCCCGGTTTCTTTTATAAAAAAATATATTGATTATCTGGCGCTGCACAAGTTTAATAAATTTCATTGGCACCTGACCGAAGACCAGGGCTGGAGAATTGAAATAAAAAAATATCCAAAACTTACGTCCGTAGGTGCCTGGCGCAATGGTACTATTATTGGCCGTTATCCCGGAAAAGGAAATGACAACCAGCGATATGGCGGTTTTTATACCCAGGAAGATGTAAAAGAAATTGTACGATATGCTGCAGCCCGTTATATTGATGTAATCCCTGAAATAGAAATGCCTGGTCATTCCGGAGCCGCTATTGCTGCATATCCTGAACTAAGTTGTTTTCCCAAGGAACCGACAATAACCTACTTTCCTAAAAATAGTGTATGGTCTGGTGATAGTAGCGGCAAACAAGTAATGCAAAGCTGGGGTGTATATGATGATGTATTTGTTCCATCGGAAAATACATTTAAATTTTTGGAAGATGTGCTTGATGAAGTAATGGCATTATTCCCTTACAACTATATTCATATTGGTGGTGATGAATGCCCAAAGACAAATTGGAAACGTTCCGGATTTTGCCAGCAGCTAATAAAAGAAAAAGGATTAAAAGATGAGCATGGATTGCAAAGTTATTTCATACAGCGTATGGAAAAATATATCAACAGCAAAGGGAAAAAAATTATTGGCTGGGATGAAATATTAGAAGGAGGCCTGGCGCCAAATGCCACTGTTATGAGCTGGAGAGGTGAAGCAGGCGGCATTGCTGCTGCTAAAGAAAAGCATGAAGTGATAATGACTCCCACAACTTACGTTTACTTCGATTATTCTCAAACATTGAACGAAGACTCTGTAACTATCGGTGGTTATATTGATCTTGAAAAAGTATATAACTATGAACCTTTTCCAAAAGAATTAAACGAAAGCGAAGCTAAATACATATCAGGTGCGCAGGCTAATGTATGGACAGAGTATATGAAATACCCTGCCAAAGTTGAGTATATGATCTTTCCAAGAATGGCGGCCTTGAGTGAAGTAATATGGAGCCCTAAAGAAAAAAAGGATTGGGCAGGTTTTGAAAAGAAATTACAAACACAATTTAAACGCTATGACCTGTGGAATGCAAATTATAGTAAGGCGTATTTTGATTTAACCGCAACTGTGCTGCCAACTGAAAATTATGATGGTGTATTATGGAAATTAGAAAGCAAGCAAAAAAATTATAACATTGTCTATACACGTGATGTGTATGATAGCCGGATTGATACCTATACAAACCCTATCAAAATTGACAAGATAGGGCTGGGTTATTACGCAGATCTGCTAAATGAGAAAAATGAACCCGTAAGTAAAATCAAACAGCATTTTTCTATAAACAATGCAACCGGCAAAAAAATAACATTAACCACAGAACCTTCCAAAAATTATCCCGGTGATGGTGGCTTTACATTAGTGAATGGCGTCCAAAATGAAAAAGGACTGGCCCGAAGCCGTGAAGTTCTTGGCTGGAGTGGTGATGATCTGGAAGCTGTAATTGATCTTGGTAAAAACGAAATGATCAGCAATGCAGTCATTCATAGTTTGACTTCCGGCGGAAGTTGGGTATATCCTCCTAAATATGCTGAGCTATTTGTTTCAGCCGATGGACAAACGTTTACATCTGTTAGCAAAGGAGAGAATTTTGAAAAAACTACCGGATCAAACGGGGTTATTAAATTATCCTTTACTCCTGTTTCGGCACGTTATATAAAAATGCTTGTAAAAAACCAGGGTACCATAGCCGATGGCAAGCCAGGAGCGGGTAATAAAGCCTGGCTGATGGTTGATGAGATTGAAGTGAATTGATGCCGGTATCATGTCGAATCTTTTTGTCAGTACAACAACATAGAAGCGACTTTTATCCGTGTTCCGATAGCTATCGGAATGGCAAACAGAACACCTGGGATAGTTGACATATCACTGGTTTTTTAATGCAACCGTTTTCACAGACAAGCCTGCATACTTTTAAATATCTTTGAAACTATCTTAAAAGAAAATCACGATTCAAATGGCAAAAAAAATCTCCCCGATTGACCTCACCGACAGTTTTGAGAAAGTTCCTGTAAAAATTTATCCCGATCAGAAACAGGGTTCACTGGCAGTAGCTAAAGAAATCGCAGCGATTATCCGCGACAAGCAAAAGAAAAAACAGTCTTGCGTACTGGGATTGGCTACCGGCTCTACCCCCAAAACACTGTATGCTGAACTGGTAAGGATGCACAAAGAAGAAAAGCTGAGTTTTAAAAATGTTGTCACCTTCAACCTTGATGAATATTACCCGGTTGACAATGATGCTTTGCAAAGCTATAACCGTTTTATGCGGAGCAATCTTTTTGATCATGTTGATATTAATCCAAAGAATATCCATATACCCAACGGTGAAATAAAAAAAGAAGATATTAAATCACATTGCAGCCAATATGAAAAAATGATCGAAGAAGCCGGTGGTATTGATCTGCAGGTGTTGGGCATTGGTAACAATGGCCATATCGGGTTCAATGAACCAGGCTCAGGTATTTATTCCAAAACAAGATTGATCACTTTGGATAACTCTACCCGCATCGCCAATGCTTATGAGTTCGCCAATATTTCAGAAGTGCCACGCCTGGCGATCACCATGGGAATCAGCACTATCCTGAAATCAAAAAAGATCATCCTGATGGCCTGGGGTCCTGGTAAAGCGCCGGTTATTAAAAAAGCAGTTGAAGAAGAAGATACAGAACAGGTGCCGGCATCTCTCTTGCAGAATCATGAGAATGCGACATTTGTTGTAGATGAAGCCGCTGCTGCCGAACTAACAAGAAATAAATCACCCTGGCTCACCGGCGATTGTGAATGGACACCGAAGATGGTAAAGAAAGCAGTAGTGAACATGGCGCTGAAATTAAAGAAGCCTTTACTCAGTCTTACCAATAGTGATTATAATGAATATGGTTTAAGCGACCTGTTGGTAGAAAAAGGGGACGCTTATGAAATAAACCTGCAGGTATATTATATGCTGAGAGATTCTATCACAGGCTGGCCGGGTGGTAAACCCAATGCGGTGATACCGGCGCATCCTGAACGATCAGCACCTTATCCCAAAAAAGTAATCATCTTCTCCCCTCACCCCGATGATGATATAATCAGCATGGGAGGAACCTTTCAACGTTTACACGACCAGGGGCATGATGTACATGTAGGTTACCAAACCTCAGGCAATATTGCTGTAACGGATGAGTTTGTTACCCGTTTTCTTGACTTCGCTGTCGGCTTTGAAGAGATAGCAGGCATTGATACCGACAAGTCAGGAAAAATATTAAATGCCGCAAGAAAATTTATTGCCACCAAAAAATCAAACCAGGTAGATACGCCTGCGATACGATCTATCAAAGGGCTGATACGCCGGGGAGAAGCAAGAGCTACCTGTCGTTATGTTGGCATTCCTGATGAAAACATCCAT
>JAKFEJ010000084.1:0-3913 GCA_036675745.1 Chitinophagaceae bacterium
TACAGGTTTTGGTAGAAGAAATAAGCGGAATAAAATAATCTGTCACCAGGCTGTTGCAATCATGTGTTGGTGGTAAACCTGTTTCGCTGCATACCTGTCTTATATCACAATCACCAGGTTGCGTGAACCAATCTTTATCATTATCGTAGTCAATTGTATTAAAAATTTTGAATAATAAAGGCGTAGCAATATTAGCTCCGCTAAGGTCAGCTACACCCACTCCTGAAAAATTACCCACCCAAATACCAACCGTATAGTTTTTATTATAACCAATACTCCATCCATCTCTCCGGCCATAGCTGGTACCTGTCTTCCAGGCTATTTTTGGCATTCGTTCGGTAGCCGTCCAGTTCAAGGGAAAATCGGGACGGTTTACTTTTGACAATATTTCATTGATCATATAATTAGCTGCCGGGCTTATAACCGTTGTTCTTTGTTTAAAGCTATCAGCTTGCAAAAAAGAAGGAGAAGTATAGATGCCATTATTAGCAAAAGATGCAAACAAACCCGTCAATTCTTCCAGGGTAGTACCGCAACCACCCAGGATCATAGATAAACCTAATTTTCGCTGATCTTTTTGTATTTGTTTGAAATTGCAACTGGATAGTTTCTGGATCAGTTTTTCATGACCCAATAATTTCAAGCTTTTTACTGCCGGGATATTTAATGAATGTTCCAGGGCATACTCAGTAGTTGTATAGCCATTGAATTTTTTATCATAGTTCTCCGGCGCATACCCTTCGTAATTCACAGGCACATCAGTCATAATGGTTTTAGGTGTAAGCAAGCCTTCATCAAAACACATAGCATATAATAAAGGTTTGAGTGTACTTCCCGGTTGACGTACAGCGTTAGCCCCGTTTACCTGTCCGCCATCTGTAGTGTCATAAAAGTTTGAAGAGCCGAGATAGGTAATTATTTTATTGGTTTTATTATCAATGATCACAACAGCAGCATTTTTAATGTTTCGTAACCGCTGTGCCCGTATATAGTCTTCAACAATTTTTTCTGTTTTTAATTGGGTGTTGAGGTTGATTGTAGTTTTAATAAGATCACTGCCTTGTTTTCTCAGCTTATAGGAAAGATGAGGAATATAATGTGGTACTGCTCCTCTTGTAGCCGTCAGTGGTTCTGCCAAAGCATCTTCTATTTCTTTGCTGGTGAAAACTTTGTCAGCAGCAAACTTTTGTAACCACCTGTTTCTTTCGGTAACAATGCGATCATTATTCTTTCCTATTATTAAAGACGATGGCCGGTTGGGTATAATACTCAGCGCAGTTATTTCGGCCAGGGACAGATGATCCGGATTCTTTTTAAAATATAAAAGAGCTGCCGCTTTCACACCTTCAATGTTTCCACCATAGGGTATAAGATTCAGGTACAGTTGTAATATTTCATTCTTATCATATTTCCATTCCAGTTGACAGGCCCGGAAGCTTTCCCTGATCTTTCTCCAGATATTTCTTTTTCCCGGTTCCAGGGCCCTTGCTACCTGCATGGTGATAGTACTAGCACCGGAAGTTCGTTTCATCCGGAATATATTTTTAAAAAAAGCTCTTGCAACGGCAAAAGGATTAACGCCGGGGTGGGAATAGAAATATTTATCTTCTTTTGCTATGATCGTTTTGCGCAGTAAGGGCGATATCTCGGCCAGTTCTGTTTTCATCCGCCATTTATCGTCTTTGGTCAGGCTGGCATTAATAAGTTCTCCTTTGTTGTCGGTAATAATAGTGGAGTATTCAATTTTATCTGGTAAAGGAAAAACCAAATTGAGCAAAAAAAATAAAATCACCAGGCCAAGGATGACAATGCCCGATCGTTTCAGAAATGTAAAAAGATGTAGTTTGGTTGTTTTTAGTTTCATAGCAGGTTGTAGGGGTGCCACGGCTTTAAGCCGTGGCACCCCTTGTGAAGGAAGGATGTCACCGTTTTGCACCGTGCCATCCCCAATAGTTTAAAAAATATTTTTAATAGCGTCATCACCGATAATTTTATAAGAATCGTCATAGAATTTTTTCTTGTCAAGATCAAGTAACCGGAAAGCAAGTTCCTGGTCGCACAAAGTTCCGTTTCTTAAGCCGCAATAATCTTTGAAAGATGAGTACGCCCAATCTTCCATTTTGTCAACTAATTTAGCTTTCATTGGGTTTTGATGAATGTAATGAAAGCATAAAAGATCATAGAGATTACTACCTTTTATAATGGCTTTCGCTTTTGTGTTTTGCTGAAAAAGCGAACCAGATGTTTTATTCTGTTTATTTATAGCCTGTGTATACGAGCTTAAAAGCATTCTGATACCCTCCGATAGTATATTTTTTTCTTTATCTGCAATCACCTTTGTAGATATTGTTCTGCTGTCAGCGTTAATCAAAAAATGAAAATGATTTGGCATCAGGCAGTAGGCAAGAATGTCACAATGTGGTAAAATGAATTTTCTGATTTTCTCTAAAAAGAACAGATAATTGTCCGCCTTAAAAAAAATTTGCTGCCGGTTATTACCCCGGTTGTAAATGTGGTAAAGTTCGTTTTCGAAAAACTCCATTGTAGTAGATTATCAATTGAAGGTATGCCATACTTTCAATTGAAAGGGGTGGCACGGCTTCAAGCCGTGCCACCCCTGGCAGGTTTTATAAGGGTGCCACGGTTCCAAACCGTGGCACCCTTGGGCAATCTTCACTTAACAAATATTTATCTTCCGGAACTTGTAAAATAGTTAATAACAATCTTAATTTTCCATTTAAATTCTTCCCGGTCTTTTTATGGACTATGCTGACTACTCCCGGCCAACGAAAGATATGCCCCCTTAGCTATTTTAAACAGCACTGAGTTCTGTTTTTCCGTTAGCGGACGGACAGAATTTTTTTGTGTAAAAGAACTAATAACCAAATTTTTTGGTTCAGTGAATTTCTTTATCTTCTCATTTATAACCATACCATTCAACCAATCTTTATATGCGTATTAAAACTTTTCTTGTTCCGCTTATCGCCGGGACAATTTTTTTATTTGCCTGCAATAAAAATGTTGTAAGTCTTTCTTACACGAATGCCAAAGACGAAGTACCCTTGCTGGGAAATTTAATTTTCCGCTTTTCTCAAAGCATGGTAAAAGATTCCATGCTGAATGCATGGGATTCGACAGATTATATATCGTTTGAGCCGGGAATAAAAGGAAAATTCCGTTGGGAGAGTCCCGATCAATTAGTTTTTTCTCCATCGCAGCCGCTAAACCCCGCCACCTCTTATAAAGCAAGGCTTAAAAACACCGTATTGAAGTTCAGTAAGTACAATGATATAAAAGATGCTGATAAAATTGATTTTCATACGCCTGATCTTGCTCTTGATAATTCGCAGGTCGTGTGGATAGGAGAAACCAGTACTTCCGTTGTTCCGCAAGTTGATCTCTTTTTTAATTATCGTATCAATCCCCAGGAACTGAAGGAGAGATTGAAAATAGAAGTAGAAGGGAAGACGATGGATTTTAATGTAGTTACTGCTTCTCCGGATAATAAAGTGTCCATACGCATTAACGGCCTGAAGAATGAAGACAAAGATTTTAATGCAAAGATCATTCTTGATAAAGGATTGAAACCGGAAGCCGGAAACAATGCAACGGCCGAACCGATTACTGCTTCACTGACGATTCCTTCTCCTTACGTCCTTACTATTCAGAATGTCGAATCACAACACGATGGTATGGAAGGAACCGTTAAAGTAACGACCAGCCAGCAATTGGCAGGTGAAAGTTTAAAGCCTTATTTAAAATTGGATCCGCAGCTCAATTATACAGTTGAACAAAATGAAAATGGATTTACGTTAAGGAGCGACAAATTTGATACAGATAAAAGTTATGCGCTGACCATTGTCAAAGGTTTACGGGGAAAGATTGGGGGAACATTAAAAGAGGATTATAACGG
>JAKFEJ010000613.1:0-3910 GCA_036675745.1 Chitinophagaceae bacterium
AATCGTATTTATTCGTAACTAAATGTGGTTTTCCGAAATGCAGGACAAACCTAATAACTACTTTTATCATTTACAACCTTTTCAGGAAAATATTTTGAAAGCAATAATTTTTGTATCACAGGTGTAAGCCTTGCTGTTTTTGAGGTATTGAATTGTTTAAATAGAATAGCAACGGCATAAGTTGCCCAAGGTACCGGGTTGATTAAGGTTCGTGAAAATACGATTTGAATTGACGTTCCGGATTTATACAATGCTGGCGGAAATAGTTCAAAAAAATGCAAAGAACGGGGTGTCAATCAATTGGAATAAAAATTAAGTAATCCCAGGAAATTTATAGGTTTATGCAAGGAGCCATCATGGATTTCAATAAAATAAATGTCTTTGGGCGGTATTAATTTTCACTACATTCTTTTACCTTAGTGGTTTCGTTAAGAATCCCTTTTTTCTTTTGAACAACTGATACTCGCATGGTATGCCATCTTTCTTTAGTGCATATACAGTCCGTACCTTCCAATCCTCTGTAAAGTACCAGCAAGGCTCTACCCGACATTAGTAGTTATTATTCTGTTTTATAATAACTAAAAAATCTGGCCAAACATACTCAAATGAAAACATTAGTACTCTTTATCAGCCTTTGTGTCTTATATGCAGCAGCCTATACCCAAACTCTTCCAACCGGATTTATGTCTACTAATGCCGTTCCTGGCGTGACCTGGGATCAGCCAGTGGGAGCTGTATTTTCAAAATTAGGAAACCAACTTTTTGTATGGGAAAAGGGTGGATTGGTATATGTATGCAACAGGAATGCAGATGGAGACTATATCAGGCAAACCGACCCGGTGCTGGATATATCGGAAGAAGTAGGAAACTATGCTGACTATGGCTTGCTGGGTTTTGCACTGGACCCTCAGTTTGAGAGCAATGGATATATCTATGCTTCATATGTAGTGGACCGGCATCACCTTCTTTATTTCGGTACACCAGATTATAACCCTGCTACAACACTGACAAATGTAGCTACTATTGGAAGAATTACCCGGTACAAAACTTCTACAAGCGGTGATATTGTATCAGCTATTCCTGGCAACAGAACCGTTTTATTGGGTGAAACAAAAAAAGACGGCCTACCTATATTGTACCAATCACATGGTATGGGCAGCTTAGCTTTTGCTGCAGATGGTACTTTACTTGCATCAATGGGTGATGGCGCCAGTTTTACGGGAGTTGATGTTGGCCCTGGTTCAGATTCCTATTATGCCCAGGCATTGGCGGATAGTATTATCAGGGCGGATGAAAATGTAGGGGCCTGGCGATCCCAGATGCTCACTTCATTGAATGGCAAATTGCTCCGTATTGATCCTTCAACCGGGGCTGGAATAAGCAGTAATCCTTTTTACGAAGCGTCAGCATCTTTTTCAACCAAATCAAAAATATGGGCGCTGGGCCTTCGTAACCCCTTTCGTTTTTCCATCAAGCCGGGACAAGGATCTACCAACCCCTCCGATGGACATATCGGTGAAGTGTTTGTGGGGGACGTAGGTCTTGGCGTATGGGAGGAATTGAATGTAGTAAAAGAAAAGGGGATGAACTTTGGTTGGCCCTGGTATGAGGGCCATAACTTCCAACCTTATTTGGGTGATAATACGTACAACATGGAAGTGCCTATACCTGCTGCTTATCCTTGCGGAATAAGGCAATATGCAAAATTTTGGGAACTAATCAGGCAGGATAATGAAGCCGGTGACCGCAGAGTTTATTATCCTTGCTACGATCCGTCAGAATCTCTTACTCCTGTTGTGATGGGCAATGCAAGACATAATATACATGCCCGACCGGTATTGGATTGGCTTCAAGCTGAAGTAGGCATTGGTCCTAATGCAAGAGTTGGAATATTTAGCGTAAATGGAGCAGATTCTATAGCATCCATAGGTACAGCAGGTTCCGGGGTAACCGGGGCTTTGTTTAATGGCAATGCCAGTACCGGGGGTATCTGGTACACCGGTAGTTCTTTTCCACCTGAGTATACTAATACTTTTTTGCTGGCGGATTACGGAGAAAAATGGATAAAAAAGATAACATTCGATATTACTAACAAAGTGACCCGGGTAGATGCCTTTGCTAACAATATTGGTTCCGTTGTTTGCATGGCAGAAAACCCGGTTGATGGCTCGGTAGTATATGTGGATGTAGTCGGAGGAATGGTCAATAAAATAACATTTGGCGGCAATATGCCCCCTGTGGCTAAAATAATTGCAGATACTTCTTATAGCCCTGACCCCAGTTTGACGGTACACTTTGACGGTACTGGTTCCTATGATCCGGATGGAACGCCTGTTACAAATATTAATTACGCCTGGGATTTTGGCGATCCTGAAAGTTCCGATAACCTTAGTTCGTTGCCTGCGCCAACCCATCTTTTTACAACTATATCAGGAGTGCCTAAAAAATACATTGTAAAACTAACCGTAACTGATATTGCCGGCAAATCAACGATAGAACAATTTATTGTATCTGTTAATAATACACCCCCGGTTGTAGATATTACCAGCCCGATTGATGGGTATAAGTACAGAGTTGGGGGAGATACCACTTTCTTATTAACAGCTTCAGTAACTGATGCGCAACACCAGCCAGCGGAATTGAGTTATGAATGGCAGACTATACTGATACATAATAATCATACTCATGCTGAGCCTACGGATAATAATCCCTCTACCTCTGCGGTTATTAATCAAATAGGTTGCTCTGGTGTTGATTATCATTATTTGATACGATTGAAGGTTTCAGACGGGGCAGGACTTTTTACCATTGATTCGTCACAGATTTATCCCAATTGCAGCGGTCCATTACCCATCTTCCTGCATAAATTCAGCGTAACGCAAAGTGGTGCCGTCAACCTGGTAAAATGGACGACAGAGCTTGAATCAAATATTGAATACTTTGAAGTGGAGCGAAGTTCGAATGGGATTAATTTTTCTACGATCCATCGCCAGGAAGCCAGCAATGCGACAGGTCCCAACCATTATAGTTTTGCAGATAACCAGTCTCTGCCCGGCTTTAATTATTACCGGTTAAAAATTGTTGAACGCGGGTCTGTAATTAGGTATTCGGTGGTGGTGAGAACTGTGGTGGAAGGTGAAGAGAATACATTGAAAGTGATACCAAATCCTGTGGTTAATAATTTTTCATTGTCCTACATGGCCCGGGAAAAAGATCGTGTCATTATACAGATAAGGGATATAGCCGGAAGATTGCTACAAACTTTTAAAGAAGATGTAAATAAGGGCCAGAATGTTATCTATATGCAGAACCTGCCCAACTGGAATTCCGGTGTTTATTATATTTCAGTGCAAAATAAGGATGAAGTCAAACAGGCTAAATTTATAAAAGCCAGGTAAGATAGTCAACAAAGAAGGCTAAGTGCTCAACTGCTTAGCCTTCTTTTACTTCTTCATCTTCCATTCTTGCAAAAGCTTCAGAACTTATTTTGCGAACAGGGTTTTTCCTGTTTTCTTCATATTCATTGCGACGGTTGATGATATCGACACATTCAAACAGCGCTGTTATAAAAGAAGACGGATCCGCCTTATCTTTTCCTGCTATATCAAATGCTACGCCATGATCGGGAGAAGTTCTGACAGCAGGTAACCCGGCCGTATAATTCACTCCTTCTCCATTTGCCAATGCTTTGAAAGGGATCAATCCCTGGTCGTGATACATAGCCAGTACCGCATCAAACTTCTGATGATTATTTCTTGCGAAAAAAGCATCGGCGCTAAACGGGCCTACTACCAGCATATTATTATTCTTCGCTTCCTTTATCGCCGGTTTGATGATTGTTTCTTCTTCATTGCCGATCAATCCTTCATCTCCTGCATGCGGATTTAATCCCAATACCGCGATACGGGGC
>JAKFEJ010000616.1:0-3910 GCA_036675745.1 Chitinophagaceae bacterium
AACAGCTTCATTGTTATTTGTGCTTCGACTTTTATTTTCTTTTCCCCCATTTTATCTTAGCTTGGATTTGCTGTATTAATTTTTAAAGACTAAAAAAAATGAAACGCCAATTATGCTTCGTGGGTTCATAGTTGTTTTTTATATCCTTATTGTTTGCGGAGCAGAAGCGCAGGTTATTTCCGGCGTATCGGTAACAGAGGTTGATAGTGGCTGGGCCAGCAATTCCGTAAATGTTGTTGTGTTCCGGAAAAATTCATTGGTCAGTTTCAGGGATACCCAGTTTATTTCTTTTTATGATAAAGATGCCTATGTTATGCTTGGAAAAAGACGACATGGAAGCAAAGAATGGATATTGAAACGGACCGCTTACAAGGGTAATGCAACAGATGCACACAACAGTATCAGCATCATGGTGGACGGTGATGGGTATCTTCATGTAGCCTGGGATCATCACAACAATACACTTCGTTATTGTAAAAGTACAGCACCGGGATCATTGGATATGACGGAAAAAATAACGATGACCGGTAAGTTAGAAAATAGTGTAAGCTACCCGGAGTTTTATAAAATGCCGGGCGGTGACCTGTTGTTCTTTTATCGTGATGGCGGATCGGGCCGGGGTAATCTTGTCATTAATAGATACAGTATTGCTACAAAACAATGGACCCAACTGCACAGCAATTTAATTGATGGAGAAGGAAAAAGAAACGCTTACTGGCAGGCATGTACCGATAGCAAAGGCATCATTCATATTTCGTGGGTATGGAGAGAGAGCCCGGATGTAGCCAGCAATCATGATATGTGCTATGCCCGTTCGAATGATGGCGGTGTGACCTGGGAAAAATCTACAGGTGAAAAATATACCTTGCCGGTAACAGCTTCCAATGCGGAGTATGCACTCCGCATTCCACAAAACAGTGAACTGATCAATCAAACTTCGATGTTTGCCGATAACAAAGGCGATCCATATATAGCCAGTTATTGGCGTGATGCAGGATCAACTATACCGCAGTATCATATTATTTATAAAACAAAAGGCAAATGGCAGGTGGAGAATACTGGTTTTCGAAAAACTTCATTCAGTTTAAGTGGAGTCGGTACCAAACGTATTCCCATTTCGCGGCCACAATTGGTCATTAACCGTTCCGGTAAAAAAATAAAGGCTGCTGTCATATTCAGGGATGCAGAAAGAGGTAACAAAGTGTCGGTAGCGTTGAGTAAAAACATCACTAAGCGCAAATGGAAACTTTATGATCTGTCATCAAGTTCTGTCGGGGCATGGGAACCATCCTATGACACTGAACTATGGCAACAGAAGCGAATAGTGAATTTATTCGTACAAAATGCAGAGCAGGCGGATGCAGAAGGAAAAACCAGTTTGCCTGCGCAAATGGTTAAAGTATTGGAGTGGGATCTGTAATTTTTAAAAAACAATATTTTCAATGAAAGCAAATACTGACTTATTGTTTTCAAACCTATGCTGACTTATATCATATTGAGGGATTGACCGGGCGAAAAAATATCCTGTAAACAATAAAAGAAACGAAATGAATTTAAACAATAAGATGTTTTATATGAACTGGAAATTATTACTGGTTACTTGTTCATTTTTCCCGGTAATGTTAACTGCGCAGGAAAATTCATCCGAAAGAAAACTTTGGTTGCAATACATGGATAAAATGGCAAGACCTGTGTTATCGAATCTTGCAGAAGGCCGGTTAAAAGAAAAAATGCCGGTAGAGTTAACGAAAAACGTTGACAATGCAGCCAACAGAACTTCCGTAGCTTATCTCGAAGCATTTGGAAGAACATTAAGTGGCATAGCGCCATGGCTAAACCTTGAAGGCGGTTCGCAGGAAGAAGTTTCTTTGAGAAAGCAATATCGTCAATGGACATTAAAAGCGATAGCGAATGCTGTTGATCCAAAATCAAAAGATTATTTAAAGTGGAATGGCGGACAACCCCTGGTCGATGCTTCTTTTGTTGCCTTTGGTTTGGTGCGTTGTCCGTGGCTGTGGCAAAATCTTGATACTACCGTGAAGCAACAGGTAATCACAGCTTTTAAAACTACAAGAAGCACAGTGCCTGTTTATTCCAACTGGATATTGTTTACAGGCATGATCGAAGCTTTCTTCTGCAAGTATGGTCTTGATTACGATCCTGTGAGAATTGAGTATGCCGTACGTGAGTTTGCCAATCATTGGTATATCGGCGATGGTCTGTTTTCCGATGGTATGTCGTTTCATATGGATTATTATAACAGTATTGTTATTCATCCTTACCTGGCAAGTATTGTTGAAATAATAAATAACAAGAATAAAACTTTCCAATGGTTTTTGCCTAATCTTAATAAGATCAACCAGCGCTATGCGGAAATACAGGAAAGAAGTATCAACACGGACGGTACTTACCCGATCATCGGTCGTTCCATTGTATATCGTGGCGGCGTATTTCATCATCTTGCGGATATAGCTTTTAAAAAACAATTGCCCGGTTCATTGAAGCCGGCACAGGTTCGTTCAGCATTGACAGCTGTAATAAAAAAAACATTGGAGTCTTCCGGAACCTATAACAAAGAAGGCTGGCTAAGCATTGGCTTGTACGGCCCTCAACCCGGGCTCGCCGATTTTTATATCACCACCGGAAGTTTATATATCTGCTCAACTATTTTTCTTCCATTAGGATTGCCCGCCACAGATGAATTCTGGTCTTCACCGGCAGAGCCATGGACATCGGTAAAAGTATGGAATGGAGAAAATGTTGCGGCCGATCACGCTGTTGATATCAGGTAAAGAATTACTGTTTTTAACATCATTAACTGCGGATTCTTAATCTTATCAGTTATCGACCAAGTCCACACTCTTTAAATAAACAATTTCCCGGCATTTATGAATTGTGCTGATAATTCAAGATCTGAAGGAATTGATTCCATAATTCACCCCACAGCTTCACCTAAGGAACAACTCAGTTTTAAAAAATGAGTTGTCCCTCTTTTATTGAAATTCTTTAATTGATAAAAGAGTTGCTGATTTTTAAAAGTTGCTTTCATTTTATTCCCATTACAAAACAGTTTTAATAAAAGGATTTTCAACTCTTCACTGACCTATAGTAAAATCTTCCATCATTACAGTAAAACCTGACATTGAATCATTTAGCAACCCGGTTTAATTTAACACCCTGAAATACCGGTGTTTTTAATAAATTTTCCGGCTAACGATTGAACAAAATTTTACAGAGATAAAATTGCTATATGATGATTTCAAATGTCTGCTTTAAGATATAATTATCCCGCAATCGCAATCTCTCTTTCTGAAATTGTTTAGCTGATCTTTTTAAATAGTTTGAAAGCATCCGGTGACCAGACAATTTTATCGTGATCGTTAATTAACTGTTTATAGCGCCGCATGTTTATTAAAAAATATTTCGAAGAATTTGAGCTGGATGATAACCGTAGGACAAAAGGCCGCACGGTTACGGAAGCGGATATTGTTATTCATGCAGGCCAGTCAGGAGATTTTTTCCCGCATCATATGGATGAAGAATGGTGTAAAACGCAACCTTTCAAAAAAAGGATTGCACATGGTACGCTCATCTTTACCATCGCTATCGGATTGACTGCGGATTTTGTGAACGAAGTGTCTATGACCTATGGCTATGAACGGTTGCGGTTTACGAAACCAGTATTCATCGGCGATACAATAAAGGTATCAGTTACTATTAAGGATAAAAGAGATCATAAAAAACCCGGGTATGGATTAGTAACGGAATTGGTTGAAACGTTCAACCAGCATGAGGAGTTGGTAATGGTTTGTGAACATATTTTATTGGTTAATAAAAAGAATGTGTAAATTATTATGGCGGGAATAATTTTAAATGGAATAACCTGGGGACATAGCAGGGGCATCACGCC
>JAKFEJ010000632.1:0-3892 GCA_036675745.1 Chitinophagaceae bacterium
AGGCGCAGGACAAACGTCCCATTGCACCTTCAGATCTTTACCGTTTACAAACCATTTCCGATCCACGGTTATCACCCGATGGCAAATGGGTAGTCTATTCTTTATCGGCCAGCGATTCTGCAAAGGACAAACAAACCAGTGATATATGGATGACAAGCCTTGACGGTAAAGACCAGGTGCAACTAACAAATGCTGAAGGAGAAGGGTCAATGGCCCGCTTCAGTCCCGACGGGAAATATATTTCCTTTCTTTCCAAATGCAGCTCCTGCGAAGAAGAAGAAAAAAAGTATAAGCAGGTATACCTTCTCGACCGTCGGGGTGGTAATGCAAAAAAACTTACGAAGGTAAAGGCGGCTATTACCAGCTATACCTGGAAACCGGATGGATCGGGCATTTTATTAGTAATGAAAGACCCGGACTATACTGACACGGCCAAAACAAAAATCCGTACACCTTATGTAGTGGACCGTTATAAATTCAAACAGGACAATGAAGGCTATCTCGGCAGCAGAAGGACCCATCTTTATTTTTTTGATATAAACACAAAAAAATTAGATACGCTTACTAAAGGTGTTTATAATGAAACAAACCCTGCCTGGTCGCCCAGCGGAGAAATGATCGCTTTTGTAAGCAACCGCACTGATGATCCTGATAAAAATGCAAACACGGATATCTACCTGCTGGAAACAAAGCAAGGGGCGATGGAAAAGAAACTGACGTCCTGGCCCGGCAGTGATTATGACCCGCAATGGAGCCCCGACGGAAAATTTATTGCCTACCTGCAAAGCAGCAGCAACGAAGCTTTTACGATGTATGGGCAGCCATTGCTTGCCGTTGTTTCGAAAGATGGAGGCGAACCAAGGCTATTGAGCAGGCAAACAGACCGGCCTGTCCGCAACCCGCGTTGGAACGCCGATGGCAAATCCATTGCAGCATTAATGGAAGATGACCGGCAATGTAATATTGTTTCCTTTGATGCCTCTTCCGGTGAAATGACAAAGCTCACAAAAGGTGATAAAAGCTTTTCCCTGCTGGAAACACAAAGCGGAAACTGGGTTACGGCCATGAGTGATCCGCAAACGCCACCTGAATTATATTGTCTTGAAAAAAATAGCGTTCGCAAACTGACCAATGTACAGGATTCATTTCTTGCTCCATTACAACTGGCAACGGTAAAAGGTTTTCAATCAAAAAGCAAGGATGGTACTATGGTATCGGGTTTACTCTATCTCCCTCCCAATATTGCTGACGCAAAAAAATTACCCTTAATACTGTTTATACATGGCGGGCCTGTGGGGCAGGATGAATATGAATTTGATCTTACCCGGCAGGTCTATGCTGCCGCAGGTTTTGCCGTAGCGGCTGTCAACTACCGCGGAAGCAGCGGCAGGGGTATTGATTTTACAAGATCTATTTATGGAGACTGGGGCAATAAAGAAGTGATGGACATCATTGGCGCTGCCAATTATCTTATCAAACAGGGAATAGCGGATGAAAACAGGATGGGTATTGCGGGGTGGAGCTATGGTGGCATTTCTACCAATTATACGATCGCTACGGACCAGCGCTTTAAAGCAGCGGTAAGCGGCGCAGGCAGTTCATTGCAATTGACCATGTATGGCTCGGATCAATATATTTCGCAGTATGAAACTGAACTGGGAGCACCCTGGAAAAATACGAATAAGTGGATCAAGCTGTCTTATCCCTTCTTTCATGCTGATAAGATAAAGACGCCCACCTTATTTATGGCTTCGCAAAATGATTTTAATGTACCGGTGGCAGGTGCTGAACAAATGTACCAGGCATTAAGATCGCTGGGCATTCCCACGGAGCTGGTTATTTATCCCAATCAAAATCATGGGATCAGTGTGCCAAGTTATCTTATGGACCGGTATCAGCGGCATATTGCATGGTTTGATAAATATTTGAAAGAAGTAAAAGGATTTTAAGAAAACAGTATAGGTTTACTTACACATACAAAGACCAGGGCAAACGCATTAAAATGCGCTTAGAAACTATTCAAAGAAGTTAATTGGAACACGGATGAGACGGATTGGATGGATGAACACAGATTTTTTATTCTGTGAAGCAGAATAAATCAGTGTTTATCCTTGCGGACTAATAATTTAATACTGAAATATGAAGGGATATTATATTCATTAGGATTAATTTCTGTAAATCCGTTTAATCCGTGTCATCCGTGTTCTGTATTAACCTGAATTTTTAATGCGTTTTGCCCTGATACAAAGGCGAAGTCCAGAGTATTTAATCATTTAAATTTATAACCCTGTGTAATTAAAATAGATTACACGAATAAAAGTCAACTGTAATGTCACAGAAAAAAATCATTAACCGAAGGGATTTTATTATACAATCAACATCCGTGGCGTCCGCTTCTTTTCTTGCTCTCCACGGTTTCACCCATGTTTCGTCAGCAAAGTACAAAATGGGATTACAACTCTTCACGGTACGTGGGCCATTGTCGAATGATGTCGTTGGTACTATAAAAAAGATTGCCGCCATCGGCTATGAAGATTGTGAAACCTATGGCTATAATCCGGAGCAGGGCCAATATTATGGATTAAAAGCTTCAGCGTTTAAACAACTTCTTGCTGAGAACGATATGATAACCACCAGTGGTCACTACGATTTTACAAAGTTTTTTGATAAGCCCGCAGATGCCATGATGCGATATGTTGACCAGTGTATAGAAGGCGCCCATGCGTTGGGGCAGCGTTATATTACCTGGCCCTGGCTTGATCCAGCTTTCAGAACCCTTGAAAATTTCCGGTTACTGACCGGAAAGCTGAATGCTATCGGTGAACGGGTGAACAAGGCGGGTCTGGGTTTTGCTTATCACAATCATGATTTTGAGTTTACTGATCATGGCGGTGAGAACGGATACGATATTATCATGCGGGAGACAGACTCTGCCCTTGTCAAACTTCAAATGGACCTTTACTGGATCATGCATTCATCGAAACTGAGCCCTTCTGAATTATTCAAACGGCAGCCGGGACGTTTCGTGATGTGGCATATAAAAGATATGGACAAAATAAGCCGCGACTATTCCGAATTGGGCAATGGCTCTATTGACTTTACCGTTATTCTGCCGGAAGCATCCCGTGCGGGCCTTCAATACTACTATATAGAACAGGGCGGCAATTTTGCGAAAAATCCAATGCAGAGTATTACGGATAGTGCAAACTACTTTAAAATGAATCTTGAAAAGTACCTGAGATAAGGCTAGCTGCACCCGGTACTAATATCTTGACATTTGTGGCAGTACAATATGATTATTAAAAAGAAAGGATGAGAGTCGTTTTTCAAAATGGTTGCAATATTGTTACGACCGTAGGAATGGAAGTCGGTTAAAAAACTGACCGGCTTGCTTCTTGGACTGCCTCATTGCATAAGATGAATGATGTGGACTAGTTGTTGGATGTATTAAAATGTACGGCGACCCGATAGCTATCGGGTCCACCCACTTAATCATTCATATGTTTTCAAATATTTCCATTACCACTCGTCATGCATAAGCTGCAATTCAAATAAATTAACTCCCTATAATATCATTATCAATGAATTTTGATTTACGAAATTGTTAGTTATTAGTGTAACTTTTTTTTGCATCAAGCGTAAATCATACAACCAACTCCCGGAATCATGAGAATCAGCTCCACATTATGGCTAGCATTTCTGCTTGTTTCCTTCAGAAGTACAGCCCAAAAAAATGTAATAAGAGAGCTTGAAGCAAAGCGAACAAACGGTATTGTAAAAATCGATGGTTTACTGAATGATACTGCCTGGCAGGATGCCGCTGTTATGACAGATATGGTCGAGTTCAGGCCAAAGATCGGTGCATTGGAAAATCCAGCTAACAAAACCATTG
>JAKFEJ010000164.1:0-3884 GCA_036675745.1 Chitinophagaceae bacterium
TCTATAGCTGCTATGTTTTCATCCTGGCTTAGCCGGGCTGCTTCAGCTGCTGATAAATGGGCGATAAATCCACCGGGTTCGCCGGCAAAGGATTGCCTCAAAGCTGATGGGCTGATATTATTTTTTGAAAGTACTTCACTCCCAATTGTATTCAGGCGTTGTGCTGTTATTCCCCGTGTACCAACAGAAGAAACTTTATAGGCAACAATATAACTCCCTGGAACGATCGCTCCATTACTGGTTGTAGCTTTTTGAACACATTCATCAGGACTGGTATCTGCAAGCCCGGATTTATCCGTTTCTTTTTTGCAACCAGCGAACAACATAACACCGATCGTTAAAGGAAAAACAATTTTTCGTAAGAACATTGTAGTAGAATTAAGGTCTTCTATAACGCATTTTCCATGCCCTGTAAGCAATGGTAGGGATGCTTTAACAAGTTTTTACATATGAAATATGTCAGGAAAATGTCAGGTGTATCGCAATCTGAATTGTAAGAAAAATTTAGACACAAAGAAAATTGTTAAAAACCTGGCAATTAGAAGAAGGGGTTATTTCAACTCTTCGAACCTGCCGGTAAGTTTATTTTTTCTTACATTATCCCAATTGAAATAGCGGCCATTCATAGCTACATACACACCGTACACAAGAGTTTGTACAAAAGCCAGGGCACTCCCCAGGTTAAACAATCCATCGGAACTACCAAACTTGATAGGTATCATAGCGCCGGTCAATACAATAGTTTTATTATTTATATTTTTCGCCAGCACTTTGGCTGTTTCCGACATAGTATCCGTACCATGTGTAATGATGATCTTGTCCTCAGCACACTGGTTGCATTGATACACTATCCATTCGCGGTCTTTATCCGTCATTTCCAGGCTGTCAATCATCATTAACGTAGTGATAAGAACCGGAACTTTATTGCGACCCATCTCCAGCAGATCGTTCATGTGGGTATCCTTAAAGTACAACTCACCGTTTAGTTCATTGTATTCTTTATCAAACGTACCACCGGTAATAAAAATTCGGATAGCCATGCTGCATGTTTTTGTGCAATGAAATTAGGAAATCAAATGATTATATAATCCTACCTGTTTATTACAACGAGGAACTAATAGAAAATACATTGAAATTAAGAAGTTCAGGACAATCATAATTTCATTTACTTTGAGCACAAATATAAAAAGTATGGCTACGACAAAACTTACGATCAATAGTAATGGCTCAGTTAAAATAGAAGGGGATTTTGCAATTGTTGATAGAACCGGGAATCAATATGATCTCGCGGGAAGGGACATTGTTTCCATTTGTCGCTGCGGTCTTTCAAATAATAAACCTTTTTGTGATGGCTCACACAAGGGGCATTTTGAACATGATGCTATTGCCTTTGCGCTGCCTCCCAAAAAAACTGTGTAAATAATTCCCATTGTTATCCCATTTCGTGGCAGGTAGAGCATGGTTTTTTTTAATCAGTTCTTTTTATTTATCCCACAAGTATATAGCTCATGAAACGTAATGGCGTAAAATAACTAAGTGTTTAAACGATTCCGTGCGGAATTTTAATAAGAATGTGAGTAAATGCATGCTCATTTTTTTCTTTACAACGGTCTTAATAAAAAAGGGCGAAATTTTTGCTTTTGATTATTAAAAGAGTGAAGATGGGCTTACCGGTTCAAACAGCAATGATCATAGACGATGACGATGACCTTGGACATTTATTATCGGCTATTCTTGAAACCAGGAAAATACATGTAATGATAATTAATACCCTGGATGAAGCTGAAGAATACCTGGGCTACCTGAAGCCGACCGTTATTTTCCTGGATAATAATTTCCCTGGTGGATTAGGCATCAATTTTATCCGAAAAATAAAATCAGTTGACGATGAAATAAAAATTATCATGATGACTGCTGACCCGTCCACCTGGATAAGAGAAAAGGCTGTAGAAGAGGGCATCAACTATTTTTTAAAAAAGCCATTTAGCAAAAAAGCAATTGATCATGTATTGGATAAATTGAATTTTAGAAAAGTCGGGGCTTAATACATTCCATGTGGCCATAAATTTTTTCTCCACTATTTTATGATTTACGGCCGATACGCCAATTCGCTATAATGATACCTGTAAAGACCAATATCATGCTAAATATATGAACGTTTGTAAATTTCTCTTTTAATATAAGAGTGGCCTCAATACTACTGAACACAAGAATAAGATTGCCAAATATAGCAGTCCGGCCAGCCCCTAATTTATTGATAGCAATGTTCCAGCATAAATAACAAATGACAGAGGTTCCCAAACCCAGGTATAAAATTATCAGCAATAGATTTATATCCCATTTAACTGCTGCAGTGTGAAAAGTTTCCCATACAAAAAAAGGAAACAAAAGCAGGGCGCCAAAGCTGAAAGCGATGAATAAAAAATTGACGGGTGATATGCCCGTTGGTTTTTTCCGGACCAATATATTATATACAGCAAAGAAAAATGCCGCCAGCAAGATCCAGCCATCTCCAGCCGTGAAACGAAAAGATAGCAAGTTTTGCAAATCGCCTTTAGATAAAAGGAACGCTACGCCGATTATACAAAGCGTCACTCCAGCCATTTTCAACCATCCAATTTTTTCTTTTAAAAAAATCCGGGCCATAATAATTGCCATAATGGGAGAAGAAGTAGTG
This sequence comes from Chitinophagaceae bacterium, assembly GCA_036675745.1. Lineage (GTDB taxonomy): Bacteria > Bacteroidota > Bacteroidia > Chitinophagales > Chitinophagaceae > Terrimonas_B. The sequence continues at coordinate 2,678 of JAKFEJ010000164.1, forward strand.
CCGATCAATGCGAGGTTAATGGCGGTAGTATAATGGCCGCCAATATATACAAACGTATTAAATAGCGCTATACCAGTCAACGAAACCCAGAACAGGTAATGCCAGGATTGCTTTACCACCGGCCATTCAGTTTTAAATGATCGTATTGCAAATGGCATAATGATCAGTGATGCAAGCAGCCAGCGATAGAAGGCCAGGCTTACCGGTGGAATTTGTTTGATTACTCCCCTGGCTACAATAAAGTTGCCGGACCAGATAATAACTGCCAGCAAGGCCAGGCCAATACCGATATATGTATTTCTCCGGGAAGATAAAGCCATTATAAAAAATAATGGCGAAGGTATATTTACTCAATCACTTTCTCTACTATCTTATTGGTATGCTTATTCTTTAATATCAGTTTCTTTGCTCCATAATGGGTCAGTTCTTCTTTTACTAAATAATGGTCAGCATCATATTCAACAAGGTGGCTAAACTTGCCTACGCCTTCTTTTCCTCTCCAGATATCTAACTGTACTGGCTCCCATAATTTTGTTTTAGCAGATTTGTAGGCTGCATCCAAAACAGCATTTACAATATAGCCGTCATAAAAAGTTTCTTTCGGTGCTTTACCTTTTTCCAATGCATTAAACATATCGGTGAACATATGGTTATATCCTAACTCATTCAATTCATCTCCAACCGGGAACAACCAGCCGGTATTGCTCTCTGCTTTTTCAGCTACATAGTCATCACCTTTGCCAGTGGTAAACATTTCGAATCCTGTCCGCAAAAAATTATTCATCCAGATAGTGCCTTCCGTACCCATTACCTCATCACGCAAATCCAAACCACCGCGGAATGTCCAGCTTACTTCAAACTGTCCGATAGCGCCATTTTCATATTTCACCAGGGCAATAGCATGGTCTTCCGCATCAATTGGCTTTACCTGTGTATCCGCCCAACACATTACTTCAACCGGCCTGATATCTTTACCAATAAAACTTCTTGTGATCTCTACACAATGACAACCAAGATCAAGAATACAACCTCCACCCGCTTGTTCAATATCCCAGAACCAATCGCTGTGAGGGCCAGGGTGTGTCTCTCTTGATTTAGCCCAAAGTATTCTGCCAATGGAACCACTCTTTACACTTTCAAAAGCTTTTAAAAATTTAGGAGTATACACAAGGTCTTCCAGATAACCATTGAATATGCCTGCTTCTTC
>JAKFEJ010000045.1:0-3875 GCA_036675745.1 Chitinophagaceae bacterium
GCATTCGGCATCAGGTAGCCGCTTTTATTCACATTCTCAACTTTTACAGTAATTGTATCATATCCTTTACAACCAACCAGGTCAGTTCCCTCAACAATATACCCGGTTGTTGTTCTGGGTGTTGCTACTGGATTGTAAATACCCGGATTGCTTAAAGTTACCGCAGGTGACCATATATATTGATCAGCGCCTGTTGCATTCAACTGACTCCGGTCGTTGCTACAATCAATATCACTAGATTTAGCAGCACTTACAACTGGCAATGGCAGCACAGTTAACCTGGTTGATAAAATCTTCGATTCATTACAGGTTGTTTCCGTGATAGTAACTGTATAGTCGGTGTTTACCGAAGGAAAAGCCATGGGATTTGCTATGCCAGTATTGCTCAGTCCTTCGGCAGGTTGCCAGCTATAAAGATTTCCTCCCGAAGCATTTAATTGAAGCGAATCATTTTGACATACTTTACCCGGAACACTGATTGAAAAAACAGCATCAGGCTTTATTGATACTTCTACAGAATCAATGTGCTCACAGGTATTGGCATCAGTAATAGTAACATAATACATCGTGTTGACAACAGGCGAAGCTACCGGGTTTGCAATAAGATGATTATTTAATGTAGCAGCCGGAGACCAACTATAACCGACGCCACCTGTTACAGATAACTGGGCCAGGGTGCTTTTGCAGATCGTTGTATTCGCAGAAACAACAATAGCCGGTTTTGCATAAATATTTACATTGACAGTGTCTTTTGCCGAACAGCCATTGATAGTAGTACCGGTAACAATATATTCTGTTGAAACCGCCGGTGATGCAACAGGGTTGGCTATTCCTATGCCTGATAAACCTGCTGCAGGAGACCACGAATAATTCTGTGCTCCTGTAGTATTTAACTGAACAGAATTTCCAGGACAAAAACTTGTATCAGTATTTGTTTGGACAAGTGGTTTCTCAACTTTAATTTTTACAGAATCTCTTTTTATAAATACCGGTGCGAAAGAAATATCATCCAACGCAAAATCATTACCCTGCACCAGTGTATTTTTATTTATAATTGAAATAACAGCTGTTGTATTATCCCCTGAATTCCATGTAGTGTAGAATTGACTCCATGTACATGTAGGAAGGCTGGCGGTTATCAAAGCACCGGCATCTTTCCCATTAATAGAAAATTGCAATTGGGCTGGGTTAGGAGACCAAAGAGCCTGTATCCAGGTAGAAAATGCATAGTTTGTATTGGGAGTTACGTTTACTGTTTGCTTCCATACATTCACGTCCGGTGCTGGCGATCCATTAATCATCATCATGTTTCCATTGCCTGTAGTATGATCACTGCAACTACTAAGGCTACTGTTCCAGGTTTGTGGATTAGCACCAACAAAATATTGTCCTTCAGTAGTGTTTGAACCTGCGAAATTATATGCAGAAGTAAAACCGGTATTTCCCCCGGAGAAATTTCCATTTACAATCAGGTTATTACCCGTTACCTCTGCTGTAAAGAAATAAGTAATGTCCTGCGTTGCTGAAGTAGTTGGGTTAGCCGAATTTGGGTTATCAAGATAAGTAGCAGGCGACCAACAAAAGCTTAAAGACGGAATAGTGCGTAGTTGTTTGACAGAACCATAACAGATAGTTGTATCTGCTGTAAGGATAAGATTATCCCGGATTATATTTATGGAAATTGTTTTTTGAATGGTGTCGGTACATGTTCCATTGTCAATACCGTATTTGATAATATAATTCCCTGTTGCGGGATAAGTATGAACAGGATCAGTATTCCCCGTAACAGTATTACCATCACCAAAGCTCCAATAAGTCCCGGCCGGCAGGTCACCTATGCTTTTGAATTGAACAGTTAATGGGTTGCAAACATCCTGCTTATAACTAAAATCAAAACTTTGTAAATCAAATTCAGTTATTTTTATTGTATCTGTGACAGCGCAGGAATTCTTGGTGACAGTTACATAATAAGTACCGGCGGTATTAATAGAAATTGTTTGATCAGTATTGCCTGTACTCCAGGCATAAGAGCCATCGACGGTTCCCGCATCCAATATTAAATTATCGCCCGGACATATTGTTTTATCAATTCCCAGGTCAACATTAATTGGCGGATCTACTGTAATAGAAAAACTATCCCTGTTAGTACAACCAAACCGACTGGTCTCAACCCAATAAACTCCTGTGGAATTAACAGAAACAGAATCTGTAACAGCACCATTATTCCATAAGTAAGTCCCGGTTATTGATGAACTCCCTATTTTAACACTCAAACCATCACAAATTGAAATGGCTTGAATGGGCTTATGTTCAAGCTCAGGCAATACGACTACCTGTTTACAAACAGAAGCCTGCGTAGGCAAGCCATCATCAATGGTAAGGTTTATATTATAGGTACCTGGTGCGTTATACGTAACCGGTGCTGGATTTTGTACTGCAGAACTTGCAGGATTGGAATTGGTACAACCTGAAAATCGCAATCTTGTAAGCGTATTATTTCCGACATTTGTAATAAACCCATACAGGTCATCGTTCACACGAAATAATTTTGAGATGGAATGAGGAGTGCTAAGATTACCCGTATTACCAAGATCGGTAACTGTTGGAACACTTGTAAGGGTTGGAAAATTTAACCGGTAAAGTGAATTAGTTGTAGCATTTACAGCGAACCCGGCAACCTCGTCACAATATTTAATAATTGTAAGGTCACGAAGGCCATTTGTATTTACAATACTACCAAGATTAACAGGAGTTGGTGTATTAAGCAACGAACTACCAAAGTCTAATCTTACAAGCTTGCTGCTACCGTTGTTCGTTACAAATACCCGCCACATGCCGTTATCATTGATGGCATAGATACCCGTCGGGTAATCCAACATGCCAAAATCCCCTAAATTAATTGCAGTAGGTGTGTTATCAAAGCTATTAGTAAAGTTGAATCTTGTTATCGTATTGTTTTCAGCATTTATAGTCAATCCATACCAATTATTATTTTCTTTGAAAACATGAAGATCAAGAGGCTGTAAAAGGTTACCTATATTCCCCCAATCAGTTGCAACTGGAGTCGCATTTAATAGATCAGCGCCAAAATCAATTTTTAATACTCTTGGTGTACTGCCTGATGGTGTATAGCCTCCTACTATTATAGCATACCATTTCCCTTCGTTCTGCACAATTTGAATACCCTCTGCCCCATACCCTGCCGGAATAATTCCTCCAAAATTGCCAAGATCAGTTACTGTTGGAGTATTTAACAAGCTATTTCCAAAATTCAACCTGACTAATTTACCCGGATAATGATTTATCACAAAGCCATAATAATTGCCATTATAAAAAACATAATCCATAAATACGGGTTGGGAAAGCAGCCCACCGATATTTCCCAGGTTGGTTCCTGTTGGTGTTTGATTAATATCGGCTACACAAAAATTCCAATAATAACTCGTAGCGTTCATCGAAATATTAGAAATATTCACAGGGGTATTGACACAGACAGTATCAGGAATAATAAATCCCGGGGTGGCCTCTGTAACGGTATTACAGTCAGAAGGAACAAAAGCACAATCAGGGTTTGTTATACCAATAGCAGCACTTCCACTTATGGTTCCGTTAAAGGCAGCATTCCCTTGTTTATTAGCAAGATCATTAAAACTGTAATAAGCAACAAGCCCTGTTTGCGTGGCAGGGCCAGGTAAAGCCTGGTTCATATAGGCTGCTATTTGCGCTTGCGTTCTCGCCACTTGCCATATCCGTACTTCATTTGCATATCCCAAAAACTGATTATTAAAAGGATCGTCACCACGGGCAACCTGGCCTATCGTTGTCAGCAGATCATTGTTTACAACATTCCCGGTGCAAGCTACCTGGCTTATTAA
>JAKFEJ010000373.1:0-3875 GCA_036675745.1 Chitinophagaceae bacterium
AATCGTATTTATTCGTAACTAAATGTGGTTTTCCGAAATGCAGGACAAACCTAATAACTACTTTTATCATTTACAACCTTTTCAGGAAAATATTTTGAAAGCAATAATTTTTGTATCACAGGTATAAGCCTTACTGTTTTAGGTGTTGAATTGCTTAATAGAATACCAACGGCTATAAGTTGCTTAAAGGTGATTTAAGATTCGTGAAAATACGATTTGAATTGACGTTCCGGATTTATACAATGCTGGCGGAAATAGTTCAAAAAAATGCAAAGAACGGGGCGTCAATCAATTGGAATAAAAATTAAGCAACCCCAGGAAATTTATAGGTTTATGCAAAGAACCATCACGGATTTCAATAAAATAAATGTCTTTGGGCGGTATTAATTTTCACTACATTCTTTTACCTTAGCGTTTCCTTGGTGAAATCCATCCTCTTTATGAATAGTCGGCTTTTTCCTTATAATCCTTAATAAGTTTCTTTCTATTCCAGTCCTTTGCAAAGTACCCACAGGATAACAGTTCACCGCCAGTAGGTTATTGTGTGTTATAGCAGCTCTGTACAGTGGTATAAACTTTATAAAATGAAAACATCAGTACTCCTTGTCTACTTCTCACTCCTATGTGTAATAAAAGCCCATACGCAAATTGACTTCGTCGATAACGATTTTAGTTCCATCCAGGCTACTAATAGCGACTGGAATCAACCTGTGGGCCTGCTGTTTTCGGCAACGGGCGACAAACTTTTTGTATGGGAAAAAGCGGGTTTAGTGTATGTATGTAACCGTGACGGGTCCGGCAATTATATCAAACAAACCCAACCCGTAATAGATCTTTCCGCGGAAGTGGGCAATTATAATGATTATGGGTTAACGGGTTTTGCATTGGACCCTGCTTTTGCAGCCAATGGAAAAATATATCTTTCTTATGTTGTCGACCGCCGCTTTCTTTTAGGTCTCGCCGGAGCACCCGATCAACCCGGCGCCACTATCGGCCGTATCGCCCAATATACTGTGTCCACTACGGGGGGAGTACTGACAGCTAATACAGGCAGCCGTTTTGTTCTGCTAGGGCTAACTAAAGAAACCGGCCTACCCATCCTGCACTTATCGCATGGCACGGGTAGCCTTGTGTTTGCGACAGATGGAACGCTGCTCGCTTCGATGGGTGATGGCGCCGGTTTTGAAGGCCCCGACGAAGGATCTCATGGCTTAACTTATTACCAGGACGCATTGAATGATGAAATCATACGAAGTGACGAAAATGTAGGGGTATGGCGCTCTCAAATGCTTACCTCCTTAAGCGGCAAAATACTCAGGCTGGATCCTGAAACAGGAGAGGGGGTCGTCAGCAATCCTTTTTTTGAACCATCAGCGCCGGGGTCCACCAAATCAAAAATATGGGCAATGGGTTTGCGAAACCCCTTTCGAATTTCCATAAAGCCCGGGGGAGGCTCTGCTAATCCACTTGCAGGCCATATTGGCGAATTATTTATTGCTGATGTAGGTTTTGGTGATTGGGAGGAGTTGGATATAGCTACTGATAAGGGGATGAATTTTGGGTGGCCTAAATATGAAGGCTTTAGGTTGACTCTTGGTACTACTTATACTGGTGATAACCCCAACCTGGAATATCCTTTTCCAGGCTCTGTTACTCCCGGCTGCAGTAATCGGACACCGCCTTATGCGAAGGTTAAAGAGCCATTGCGGGAAGATAATGAGGCAAAAGATTCGCGGGTGTACTACTGTGAAAATCCTGCTCAACCTTTAATGGGAGAAGGTTCCCAACATATACATGCCCGCCCGGTTTTGGACTGGTTGCACGCAGACAATGGCGATGGCCCTATGGCCCGGGTAGGAATTTTTGATCCCAGCGGCGCCGCCAGCCAGGTTGAGATCGGTACCGGGGCTTCGGGAGTTGCCGGAACTTCGTTTAATGGCAATGCGAGTACCGGCGGCATCTGGTACACGGGCAATACAGCCATTTACCCGGCGGAATATGCCAATACCTTTTTCTTCTGCGATTACGGCGGAGGGTGGATAAAACGGGCTACATTCGATCACGGTAAATTAATACGTGTAGATGATTTTGCCAGCAATACCATCACTGTATGCATGGCTGAAAACCCCATGGACGGCTCCATTTTTTTTATTAATTATGGTAATGGGGCGCCCAATGTCGGGGCGGTAAATAAAATAACCTATGGCGGTAATAAACCGCCCGTGGCAAAAGTGTTGGCTGATACAAATTATAGCGCTACTTCTACTTTATCGGTAGATTTTGACGGATCAGGCTCATACGATCCCGACCCCAGCGGAGGTATTAGCAGCTACGACTGGGATTTTGGTGATGGCACTACCGGTACCGGCCCTAATCCCACGCATATGTTTATCGATCCCCCTCCCGACACACCCAGGCAGTATAATGTAAAACTCACCGTGACGGATATAGGAGGGGCCACCGGCGAGACAATATTTGTTGTATCGCTCAACAACACCCCTCCCCAGGTTGCTATTACCGAACCCGTTAACGGTTCGAACTATGCAGCCGGGGGTAGCTTTTCCCAGGATCTCAGGGCAACTGTGTCTGATGAGGAGGAAAATATAATTGAATATGAATGGCAGGCCTTTATGCTGCATAATACACATAATCATGCCGGTCCGCCAATATACCAGGAAGAAGCAACAACAATCATTTCCGGCGTAGGTTGTGATGGTGATGATTATAGCTGGCTGATAAGGCTAAAGGTGACTGATAATGCCGGCCTTTTTACTATTGACAGTTCGCAGATCTATCCTGATTGTACGGTATTACCCCTTGTTCTCAGCAAGTTCAGTGTGACACAGAATGGTTCAAATAACCTTATAAAATGGACAACGGAGCTGGAATCAAATATCGAATATTTTGAAGTAGAGCGGAGCAGCGATGGGATGAATTTTTCGCCCATCTTCAGGAAGAGTGCTCAAAACGGACCCGGACCCAATCATTATAGTTTTACGGACGATTCTTTTTCGCCAGGAGTTAATTATTACCGGTTGAAAATTGTAGAACTTGACAATGTTATTAAGTACTCTGTCATCATACGCACCGTTTCGGCGGGTGAAAAGATCAAATTAAAAGTGGTGCCTAATCCTGTAGTTAACAATTTTTCCCTGATCTATCAATCTGTTGCCAGGGACCGGGTCACCATACAAATAAAAGATATGAACGGAAGAACAATACGTTCAATGACGGAGGATGTACAAAAGGGACAAAATATTATATATATACAAAACCTGCCCAACTGGAATTCAGGGATCTATTTTATTTCAGTACAAAATAAGGATGAAATAAAGCAAGCTAAATTTATAAAAGCCAGGTAAGATGGTTTTCAAAGAAAGCTAAGAGCATATTATTCTTAGCTTTCTTTCACTTCTTCATCTTCCATTCTTGCAAAAGCTTCAGAACTTATTTTACGAACAGGGTTTTTCCTGTTTTCTTCATATTCATTGCGACGGTTGATGATGTCGACACATTCAAACAGCGCTGTTATAAAAGAAGAAGGATCCGCCTTATCCTTTCCTGCTATGTCAAAGGCTACGCCATGATCAGGAGAAGTTCTCACAACAGGTAATCCTGCCGTATAATTCACTCCTTCTCCATTTGCCAATGCTTTGAAAGGGATCAATCCCTGGTCGTGATACATAGCCAGTACTGCATCAAATTTCTGATGATTATTTCTTGCGAAAAAAGCATCAGCGCTAAACGGGCCCACTACCAGCATATTATTATTCTTCGCTTCCTTTATCGCCGGTTTGATGATTGTTTCTTCTTCATTGCCGATCAATCCTTCATCTCCTGCATGCGGATTTAATCCCAATACCGCGATACGGGGC
>JAKFEJ010000163.1:0-3874 GCA_036675745.1 Chitinophagaceae bacterium
TGGTTCACTACTGAGCCGTTAGTGAGAATCGAACTCACGACCTCTTCCCTACCAAGGAAGTGCTCTACCACTGAGCTACAACGGCTTTTGTCGAAATTGACAGTTGACCGTTGTTAGCTGACAGTACGCATGCTGTCAGCTGTCGTCTATTGTCTGTCATCTCATTAAGAGCGGAAGACGAGGCTCGAACTCGCCACCTATAGCTTGGAAGGCTATCGCTCTACCAAATGAGCTACTTCCGCTTAAAACCGGAACTAAGTTCCGGCTTGCAAAGAACTGTGGGCAGAGAAGGATTCGAACCTCCGTACCCCGAAGAGAACAGATTTACAGTCTGTCGCCTTTAACCACTCGGCCATCTGCCCGGATATCGGAACTCTGTTCCGATTTTCTTGTTAACGGAACGGAGTTCCGTTTTCCTGAGCCACTTGTCGGAATCGAACCAACGACCTACTGATTACAAATCAGTTGCTCTACCAGCTGAGCTAAAGTGGCATATAAAATTTCAAAAAACTTTGTTTCACTTCTCTTCTTCAACCAACGACCTTCCCGATTACTATCGGGATGCTCTACCAGCTGAGCTAAAGTGGCATTTATTGCCTTCCTGAATTATACAATAAAGAACTACCCCTAAATTTTAGGAAGGCAAAGGTAAGGGAATTTGATAATTGCAAAAATTTTGCAACAGGAATTTTTTATTTGTTTTCAGCAAGTTGTGAATAAAGTGAAAATAGTTAATATACCTGTTTGCAGGAAGAAGTAAAAAATATATCCGTTTATAATCTCAGTTAAAATAAAGCTGGTACTTACAATAAGAAAGCGGCCTTCATGATACCCGTATTAATAAAAAAGACCTCCGGAGAGGTCTTAGTTTTTTTAGGCAGCTTGCTTTTCTTTTTTTCTTTTTATTTGATTGACGATGGAATCAAATGCATCGTCAAAGGATTCTTCGAATGATTTACTGGTTGATTTCACAAAAAACTCGTGTCGTGGTACATGGATCCTGATCTCAGCGATCTTGTCTTTAATGTTATGAACTACATTGTCAAGTTTCAGAAACACATTTACCTTGATGATGCGGTCATGAAAAGTGTTTAATTTTTCAAGTTTCCGATTGACATACTCTACCAATCTTGTGTCCGCGTCAAACCGAACAGTTTGAATGTTTACATTCATAGTCGTCACATTTTAAACGGTGATATAATAAATAAAGAACTGATTAAAAGAGGAGAAAATTTCTTACATATTTTAATGTCTTTGTGGTTGCTATGAAGTTACGCCAAAAACAAAAAAATCCAAACTTATTCCTTGTAAATTTTATTGTGTAAAAGATTCTTTTAGGATTTCGGATGAGCTTTTTTATGTATATCTTTTAGCTTTTCGATAGTATTATGTGTGTATACCTGGGTGGCTGCTAAACTTGCATGTCCCAGCAATTCTTTTACAGCATTGAGTTCAGCGCCATTATTCATCAGGTGGGTGGCAAAAGTATGGCGTAGAACGTGAGGGCTTTTTTTATCTAACGTACTGGCCTGTCCAAGATATTTATTAACTAATAACCAGGCGTATTTGGGATACAGTTTCTTTCCTTTCTCTGTTACAAGCAAAATATCTTCCCTGTTTTCAAATGTTTTTCTTTTTAAATTCTGGTATTCCTGTATTCCAAGGATCACTTCTTTACTTATCGGTATTATTCTTTCTTTATTCCCTTTTCCTAATACTTTGATTTGTAACCTGGCAGAGTCAAGTTGCTTTTCTTTGAGGTTGATCAACTCGCTGACCCTCATCCCTGTGGCATAAAAAAGGGTGATCAGCATCCGGGCATTCAATGTCTTCCAGTCTTCAGTAGAGCTATTTAATGTTTCAAGTAATTGTTTTGTTTCAGATTCCTTTATAAAAACAGGCAATCGCTTGCTTATTTTGGGTGAAATCAGATTAGCTGTAGGTACAGCCGTAATTGTCCCTCTTTTTAAATGGTATTTAAAAAAAGACCGGAGAGTGGAAATTTTCCGGTTAATAGATTTGGAAGTAAGTTTTTTCTCCTTCAGATCAGCCAACCAGCTTCTGATAAAGCTATGGGTGATCTCTGAAAGTTGCAGCTTTCCAAAATTCTCATTGAGATATATAAAAAAGGCAGTAATATCAGTCTGGTAGGAGATGATTGTATGGGCTGAGTACCTTTTTTCAAATTTAAGGTAGTCAAGAAAAGACTGGATTTCGGCAGAATTGTATTCAGTCATATTAACTAAAGCTACTAAACCTTGCACAAAAAAATAGCTACCCCAATTGTCATCGGGGCAGCTATCCTGTATTTATTTAAAAGAAAAATGTGTTATTTCTCTATTTTGCCGCTTACAATATTCTGTTTGTAGATCGCCTTTAATACTTCACCACGGCGCTTAACAGAAGGCTTGGTAAAACTTTGACGTTCACGCAATTTCAACAAAGTCTTCGATTTTTCGAATTTCTTCTTGTATTTTTTAAGCGCTTTGTCGATGTTTTCGCAATCTTTTGAATCAATAATTAACATAGTATATACCTCCCTGGTATGTTTTTAGGACGGCAAAGATAGGAGAATAGTCCAAAGTTTAAAAGTTTAAGGTTTAAAAGTTTAAAAAAATCAGAACCGGCTTTCTTCGGTAATTATAGTTTGTTGGTTACAAGTAATTTACTTCTTTGTTGTATCTCTTACTCCTTTCTTAGATTTGTATCATGTTTACCGGTATTATCGAAACGACGGGCCTTATAAAAGAGGTTATTATTAATGGTTTAAACAAAACTTTTTGGATTGAGTCATCTCTTTCCACGGAATTTAAGGTGGATCAAAGTGTCAGTCACAATGGCGTATGCCTGACTATAGAAGAGGTAAAAGGGTCGCTGCACCGGGTAACCGCTATTGATGAAACTCTTCAAAAAACAACCCTGGGGGGCTGGGCTGCCGGAAGTTTAGTGAATATTGAACGCTGTCTGCCCTTGACCGGTCGGCTTGATGGCCATTTTGTACAAGGGCATGTGGATACAACAGGTACCTGTCTGAACAGAATTGAAAAAGATGGTAGCTGGGAATTTGAGATTGAATTTCCTGAAAAATTTGCTGAGCTGATCATTGAAAAAGGATCAGTTTGTTTAAATGGAATCAGCCTGACAGCTTTTAATGTGAAAAAGAAAAGCTTTACGGTAGCTATCATTCCTTATACATTTGAGCATACGAATATTAATTCCATTCACAAAGGAGATGTGGTTAATCTGGAGTTTGATATGCTGGGGAAGTATATACAAAGAAGTATTCAAATGAAGTTTTAATTCCCTGCAAGCTGCCTTTATTTTTTTGAAATGAAGGAATTTTAAACACCGTCCAGTTCCAATCTTTGTCTGCTACGAAAGCCACTAAAATAATTCCTAAAAAATAATATTATTAACTACGTCAATATAAAACTAACCAGCTTGTCCCTTTATGAATAAAATTGTTGTTTATTTATTGTTAATTGGTTTTATAGCATTTACTTTTCTGTTTTCAGGCGACCCAAATAAAGATTCTACTCTCACGGCCTGCCCTGCCAATTATGTATCCTTGAACAAATACATGGGATTCCCTGTAAACTGTGACGCTTTTGTTTTTATTGGTGGCGCCATTCAACCCTCTTACCTGTTAAAACCGGGATATGAACGACAATCGAGGCCGTTATATATTTTGATGGGCAGCGTTGCAGGTTATACCATTTATTATATAACCTATCCAATTCATAACAGGCTTCAACAGTTTGCCGAACATAAGTTCCCTGCAGAAAGCAAATCAATTGATGCCGAAAAAGCTACACTGTATGTTACTTTTTATATCGGATATATCCTTATCAATATAATCTTGCTGCTTTTTTCT
>JAKFEJ010000075.1:0-23583 GCA_036675745.1 Chitinophagaceae bacterium
CCTGTCCCCTTCTGTCGCCGAAGGCTTGTTGAAGGCGATGCCCGAAGGGGGGTCTGGGAGGCTGCATAAAAAGCATTCGTAATTAAATTTAAAATAACTCTTCCAATATCCTGCGGAATGATATTTATTTTCCCGATGCTGTTATCAAGATCAGTTTCAAACTTTGCATTAAATGATTTGTCTTTTGCACGAAGGCCGTGATAAGCCAGGCGTAAATATTCATCTGCTAATTTATTAATATCCGTTGGTTCTTTTTGTCCGCTGCTGCTACGGCTATGTTGCAGCATTCCTTTTACAATGGCATCGGCTCTTTTGCCGTGATGATTTATTTTTTCCTGATTCTCTATCACATCATCTGCAATCATTTTTGCTTCGCCTATATTTCCTTTATCCATTTCATCTTTCATTTCCACAAGCAATTCTTTATTTACTTCTGAAAAACTAAATACTCAATTTTGTTTATTACCAAAACATTTGATTGGTAATATGATAATAAATGCCCGCCCTTCTCCTTCCCTGAAACTAACTCGCCCCCGGAAATCTTTATCAATCCTGCTTCAACCCTTTAATTACTACATTACCCGTCCCGTTTTTGTCACACGGATAGCTAAATTCTTTTTGCCATGCTTTCGGATTATTGATCGTTGCATAAAATTCATCAAGATATTTTATAGTGCTTTTAATATATTTTGCTTCAAGCAGAGGACAATCCCCATACAGGCTGTAGATGTCCTTTTTCAATTCATTGTACCGGGCAATAATATCTTCAAACACTTTCATACCCTTTATACAATATCCGCGGTAGCGGCGTTCCCGCACTGATTTCATCTCCAATGCCTCAGCAGGCTGGGCATAGGGAGTATTTACAATCCCGGCATGATCAAAGTCGTAAGCCACCGGCATCGGAGCAGTTGTAGAATCCTTTGCCAGCAATTTCACATTCTGCAGGAATTGGATAGACCAGTCGGTATTGCCAATCAGGTATTCAAAAACAGCCATGTTTAAAAACGCTTCCGGTTGCAAACGCTCCGGGCTTATTTTATAGTCCACAGCAATCAGTTTGTTTCGTTTCGCCATTTGTTTTTCTTCTTCCAGCAGCAGGCCATAAAAAGGGGCTACCGTTTTTTTACTGTTAGAATCCACCATTGTTATCTTTACCAGCCTGGCCCTGAAACTTTTTGGCGTTACCAGGTTATACAGTTTATACACCAGCCATTCGCGGATAATATATTCATCTCCCCGGCAAGGCATAACCAATTTAATTTTTTTTTGTTCCCTGAAAACTGATGACAGGTGGGCCCCTTCCTTTGGAAACTGGATCAATAGTGGTGGATAAACACAATTTTCCTTTAATCTTCGAAAATGACCTCTTGTTTTTACTTCGGCCTTTAAGATTATTTCCATGCTATCTTCATTGGCGTATGAAAGGCTGAGAGGATAGTTTTTAGGAATGTTTTTCCTGTCATTTAATAATTCACGCATATTTCCCCGCAGGGTAATCTGTAATACATTATCAGATTCGAACAATTTTTTTTCAGATGATGGTTTCTTTTTTTCGAAGCTGGATGCGTTTGTTTGGTTCCAGGCTTTGATGAAAAAAGAAAAAAACATCAAATTCAAAGTAATAAACAAACGGGAGGTTAGATAAATCTTCATAATCAGTAGTTTTAAAAGTTTGTTTAAAAAACACTAATCTTTGATATCAACCCTTTACATTCTATGTTACCCTATTCCTGATGCAGCAATTAAATTCACTTCAGGATTCATTTAATTGGGTTATAAATTCCGCACCTTCCCTTTCTTTAGTTTCCACCTTTAACTATCCACCATGTGCTTTTACGATAAACCCAAACCAGTTCCTTGCCCTGTTGTTAATATTAAATAGTCAGTCCTTGCTTTTATCTGTATCGAAGCAAGGACTGATATCCGTTCATTGTAATCCACTTGTTATTATTTCCTGGTTAGCACGGGTGGAGTTGGTTGAACGGAGTTGTTCTTAACAGGTTTAACTGTTCTCAGATAAGCAAATATTGCCTTTAGTTCGTCATCGGTCATGTGTTTGACCGGCATCATAGACATGGGTGGCAGCAGCGACCTTGATCCGGGAAGTCCTTTGCTGATACTGTTCCTGAGAGCATAAAGAAACTGGTTCTCCGTCCAATTGCCAGTACCTGTTTCATCAGGTGTCAGGTTAGCCGAATAGGTAATCCCCCAGGGACCGGTCCAGGCGGTAAAATCTGACGTGACTATTAATCCTTTGCTTTCCATTTGCTTCCTGTCAACATCCGCCGCTGGCAATTTCTGAGGATGCCCGGATAGAAGTAAGCTGCTGTCATCAACCGGTCCCATAGGTGTCATTTTTTTGGGTGTATGGCAGTCATTGCAACCGCCAATTGTAACGAGGTGTTCACCCCATTTGACCTGGGTTTCATAGCCTCCAAAGTTGAATTTTTCCGCTGCTGCGGTTGATTCAACAGCAGGTTCGGCTTGTTTGTTGTCGGTGCATTTGATAAAACAAATGGCAGCGAATACCAGGCCCGTAATAAATGGCAAATAAGACTTACGCATAATCATTGGTTTTATTGTAAATAAAAATTGTAAAGACAAACCAGGGATGGACTAATGCTAAGCCAGCGTTTGTTCACGGGGTAAAACAAATGAAAATAATACAAGGCATCATTCAGGCTTCACCAGCTCTCAGAAGGTAGGTCTTTCTTAATAAAAGTGCAGATTCGGCAGGGTGTATATAAATTCCGGATAGAAGATACAACAGGTAATCCAGAAACCAAAAATTAAGTGCTTTTTAGTTCAATGATAAATGTGGTTCCCTGTCCATCCGCCGTTTCCACTTTTAACTCACCACCATGTGCTTTTACAATATCATAGCTTAGACTCAATCCCAATCCCGTTCCCTGCCCGGTTGGCTTGGTGGTAAAGAAAGGTTGAAAGATTTTGTCCAATACTTTTAGCGGTATGCCATTGCCATTGTCTGCTACTTTTATCTCAACCATATCGCCGGTTTTTTTTGTGCTCACCCTAACAGTTGGTTCATATCCGGCCATACCTTGCTTCCGCTTTTCCGTCACCGCATAAAACGCATTGTTAATCAAATTAAGAATAACCCGCCCAATATCCTGCGGCATCACACTAATCTTACCGACTGTTTCATCAAAACTGGTTTCAAATTTTGCGTTGAATGATTTGTCTTTTGCCCGCAGCCCATGAAAAGCCAACCGCAGGTATTCATCTGCCAGTACATTTATATCAGTCAGCTCTTTTTGTCCGGTACTGCTTCTGCTGTGTTGCAACATTCCCTTTACAATTCCATCTGCCCGTTTGCCATGATGATTGATTTTCTCCAGGTTTTGTTTTACATCATCCGCTATTGCTTTCACTTCATCATAGTTTCCTTTTTTCACTTCTTCCATCATTTCATCCAGCAGTTCATTGCTTACTTCCGAAAAATTATTAACAAAGTTTAACGGATTTTGTATTTCATGTGCAATGCCAGCTGTAAGCTCTCCTAATGAAGCCATTTTTTCTGATTGAATCAATTGCTTTTGTGTAACCTGCAATTCAGCCAATGCTTCTTCTGTACGCTTTTTTTCTTCCTTTAATAAAATCAAATCCCGCTCTGCTTTTTCTGCCTGGGCTTCAGCTTGCTGCAAGTCTTTGTATCGCTTGTATGTAAGACTTAATACAGAAGTAAAGCGACGATATATTGTCAATTCTTCTTCTCCTAATTCTTTATCCGTCCACGCATACACACCACCTTCAGGGAAAAAAAAGAAATAACCATATTGAACGGTATCATGCGGGTAGTCAGGGAATACAATCTGCGGTTTTAGTAATTGGTAATATTCTTTGATGGCATTTCCCTTTAGAACCGGATGGTATTCTTTTTGCAATAACCAGTTATCATAAATACCCTCCAATACATTGTGGCCAGCAAGTTTGATCTTACCAACTATCTCGATAGATTTTCCTTCTTCCGTGGTATTCATAGTGGAGAGTTCGGTAATGTGAGTAGCCTTATCAATTAAACCAACTCCACATCTGCGGGGAGTACTACTGAATAATTCCAGTTCATGATAAAACACTCCAATCGTATCAGCCAGATCCTGCGAACTGTGCATAGCCATTGCTTTACTTCTCACTCTTTCCAATGATGTCTCGATCCTGGCTTCTCTTGCGTTTGCTTCGGCTTTTTGCAGATCATTAAAACGGGTATAGGTTTGTTGGAATACATTTCCAAACCGCATAAGCGTATTATTCTCTTCATCTGTATAAGGAACACCCGAAAAATTCTCTATGTACAGGCCAACATTCTCTAACAATACAGTTGATATGGCAAGGCCAGGGCAACTAAAATAATATTCCTTTGCTTCATCCGGCACAGGGAATAACTTAAAAAGCTCCTGATAAAATTTATTTTTTTCTTCAAAACTCAGATGGTTGGCAAAGAAATCCGTTCCTTTTTCTTTTGCTTCATTAAAACTATTCCAATGCGCACAATCAAAATAAGGAATTGTTATCTGGGAGGGAACTTCGTGCTGGTCAGCCAGCCAAATATTCAGATCATCCCTTGTTTTATAATCTATGATAAACCCAGTATGCTCAATAAGGATATTTAAGTGAACGAATTGTTCATATACAACCTTAATTACCTCTTTGAGCTCTTCGCTCTTTTGCATGCCCATTGTTCTGCTTCTCACTCTTTCCAGCGCGGCTTCTATTTTTGCTTCTCTTGCCTGTGCTTCTGCTTTTTGTAAATCATTAAAACGGGTATAGGTTAAATCAAAAACTTTTGCAAAGCGGAGTAAGATGTCAAAATGCTCGTCAGAAAGTTTTTCAAGGCTTGCCAAAGTCAAATTACCGAAATTATTAAAAGAGGCATTCAAATAAACCTTGTCAGGCGCCCTCATACCTGCTATTACAAAATCAGGCAACAAGGATAACTCTGTTTCGCTAAACAAAAAATCATCCCATTCTTTTTTTATTGCTCCCTGTAGTATGTATTCCCATTTTATTGTTCTTTGCTGCCATGCGTTGAAATAGGCCTGGTTAGGTGGATGCTCATGATATTTCACCAGGAAATTCATGGGTTGTTCGGGAGCTTCGGAATTAGCCATCCACCATCTTGCATTATTATTTGTAGGGTCATAAATCATAATGACGCAGCGGGTGAGCACCAAATCGAGTTTGGTCAATTCAGTGAAAACAGTTCCGATCAATGCATTTAACTCTTCTGAATTTTGCATCGCCATTGCTCTTGCTCTCACTCTCTCCAACGCCAGTTCTATCTGTGCTTCTCTTGCCTGCGCTTCTGCTTTTTGTAAATCAAGAAACCGTTGATAGAGTCTTACAAATTCGGTATTGAATCTTAACAATATGGATTTCTCTTCATCAGTTGAGGGTCTGAAATGGTCATATCCGAGATGTCCAAATTTTGAAGCGGCTATGGTTGCATACATCCCATCAGGAAAATCTTCAGGATAAACTTTCGCATCTTCAGGCAAAGCGGAATAAATCTCCCGGTATACCTCAAATACCTCAGGCACTAATTCTTTAGGAACATACATCGTTTCAATGGTATCATAATTTGCAGTTTTCCATCTTTCTAAAACTTCTTTCCAAATGTTCATTGCATTAAGATGGATGATTTGTTGTGCTATGACCCGCTTTCCTCCTCTTCCTGTCTGGCGGTAAGTAAAGCTGTTTTTTTGCAGATCAATAAGACTTAGAAAAGTATACATAGGGCTTATACCAAGCGAATCGAATTGAGCGAACAGAACGGAGAGCACCTCGCTCAGTTCATCAGAATGATGCATAGCCATTGCTCTTGCTCTCACTCTTTCCAATGCGGCTTCAATCTTTGCTTCTCTTACCTGTGCTTCTGCCCGTTCAATATCAAGGAACCGGCGATAAGCTAAATCAAATACATTTCGGAAACGTTTCAGCACATTTCGTTTTTCTTCAGTGATAGAACTATAGGTTGAAATGCCAACGACCCCGGTTCCGATGGAATAGAAATAGTAAAAGAGGGAATCAATACTATCCACTTTGGGATCATCCGGTTCGCCACCTTTTTTCCGGAACTCCTTCCAGTCATCCAGGTCTTTACCGGTAAAAATGGCTTCTGAAAAAGCATCATTTGAGCTCCTGGCCTGGTTTACCTGTTTTTCAATTACTGGATGGGTATTGTAAAAAAGACTGGCAACGGTTTTGCCGGCATAACCGGAATAATCATAATTCAGAAAAGAACCCTTCTCATCATCATGGATATTGATCATCGCATTCCTGAGTTCACTGAAGCCTAATGTGTGCAATTCTGTAAAGAGTATTTCGCAAACGCTCAATAAATCGTCGTGTTCACGCATACCCATGGCCACTGTCCTTACCCTTTCAAGTGAAGATTCGATTTCCAGATCCCTGTTCTGTGCTTCTACAGCTCTTCTTTTTTGTTCAAGTTCCTCAATGGTTTCTTCCAAAAGAATGGCAGTGGTGCGTTTTACTTTTTCTGTGCGGTCGAGTTTGAAATTGGCTATTTCAAACTCTTTTTCGGCATCTTTTAAAGATTTTATGATGGCATTCTTTTCTTCTTCGGATAGCTTTTTATCTTCCTGAACTGTATTAAGTATATTTTGAAGATGCTGATTCATTTATTTTTCTTTTGAACTTTTTCTTTAAGCACAGCGTTAAAGGAGTTTTTCACTGAGTTTCACAGAGCCAGGAACTGATTAATTATTTTCTTTTAATGCCACACAACAAGTAGTGAGGTTGTGCATCTCCAGATTTCCGCCGGTGGCTCGTGCCAACTCTGCATTAGAGAACATTCCAAGCATCGGCACATTCCACACATTTTTGATGCCTTCAATTTCCTGCGTCATCAATGGCCCTAACGACAGAATTCTTCCTGCGCAACTAAATACTACCAACGCATCTGCAGCGGGCATTTGTGTGGCTTTCAGATGTTCAACACCTTTAATTACTTTGTCCATCACATCAAAATCGGGCGGAAGTGAAAAGCGTATTTTTGATCCTTCGGGTACAGAGCCGCTGCAGTAAAAAGAATGATCGCTCCAATCAATCACCAGCCCCGGGCGCATAACCGGATCTCCTTTTTCACGTTGTAACTGCAGTGGAAAATTGGCAGCTATTTCCAATAACAGACCTTCATTATCCGGTGATACATTTTCAAGTCCGCCGTACTTGGTAGTAATATCTAACACGGGAATATCATCTACCGTATAAACATGGTTGCCTGTGCTTTTGGTCACCGTTCTCTGCGTACCTACTGCTCTCCAGCCACAGGTAGCCACTCCTTTAATCATGATCTTCTCTTCATCTAATGCAATGCATACCAAACCCCGTGAGCTTGAATAATGATTCGTAAAAACAAACTGATCTGAAAATGTAAAATCATCGCCAGCCATACTTCCGAAGACGTTTACATCCTTCCCAACCACATCTTCAAAACCAAACAATAACTCTTCTGCATCGGTTTCCATATTGCTGCCTGCAATAAAAAAGGCAGGCGTAGCAAATTTCTCTTTTGCTTTACGTGCAACTGTATTCGTTATTTCACGATAATTCTTTTCGGGATATTCCTCAAAATATAATTGAAAATAATTTTTATTGATGTCAAGTAAAAGAATGGCAATCGAACCTTTCTCGGTTACTTCATCAATAAACTCCCCATTGGTAGTACAGCCAAAAACAGCAATGCCCGCATCATCTAACAATTTGCAAATTGTATTACGGTCTTGTTTGATAGACACAAAAGCGATTGCCAGTGTTGGCTTAAACCCATCAGCCACGCTTTGCTGCAAAGCCTTCTTAATTTCTTCTGTTGAATTTCCTTTGATTGATTTTGCTTTCATTACTATAATATAAAAATTGTGTGATTTATTTTTCTTTTAATGCCACCCAACTACAACTGGTGGAATGAAATTCATGTTTTCCATTTATTGCACGGCCAAACTCACCGTACGTATAAAAACCAGCCATCGGTGCGTTCCATACGGCAGCCAGTCCATCATTTTCATATTGCGCCAGGGGGCCCAATGCACTTAACCGGCTGGCACAGGAAAAGATCAATACGGCATCGGCGTCAACATCATTTACACTCCTGATCTCTTTTGCCTTTTGCACCACTGTCTCTACAATGTCAAAATCCGGTGGTGTTGAAAATCTGAAGCTGGCACATTCTTCTACATCTGATTCCAGTACCAATGCATTTTCTTCTTTATTATAGCCCATAGGATTGCACATCATGGGCTCACGGCCTTTTCTTTCTATTTGCAGGGGATAGTGAAGCCCGATACTGTCAAAAAATTTTGTTTGGTCCTGCGTTGAATCAAAGTCTTCGCCCAAAAAACGCAGGTACATTTCGAGTGCAGGTTTTCCATCTATCTCATACAGTAAATTCTTTTTGCTCTTTGTAACTGTCCTGGAAACACCGATGGATTTCCAGCCGGATAAAGCAACACCATACATTTTTATTTTTTCCTCATTGAAAACAATCGCCGCAACTCCATAGCCGCTGGACCAGTTATTGGTGAAAACATGGGTACCTGTAAAACTCATGTCATCTCCGGCCATTCCTCCAAACAAATTCACATGAGGCCCTATTGCTTTTTCAATGCCCCTTATTAAGGTTTCCCCGTCAAGCATGGCGCCGGTTTCCATAATGGAAGTGCTGAGAATGATCAAAGAAGGATGGCTGAATTTTTGCAATGCGGTGGCTGACAAATGGGTAGCTGCTTCGGTTATTGTTCTTTCAGCAATATCTTCAACCAAAACAGCGTAGTTATCTTTGTGAATATCTAAAAGCAGCACAGCAATCGCACCTTCAGTTTGGTTGCCATCCGTAAATTCATTGCAGGATGTAGCACCGATACAATCAATTCCGGCTGCGGTTAATATTTCACAAACAGCGTTTTTATCCTGCTTTACAGAAATAAAAACAATGGCTAATGTTGGGTTAAAACCCTGCCTTTCCGGCCGGCCGGCATCAGCCATGCTTTCCTGCAATGCTGTTTTTATTTCTCCCGGAGAATTTCCTTTAATTGATTTTGCCTGCATGGATTACTATAAATTTTAACCGGGTGATATTTAAACCTGGTCGCTATAGTTTCAGGGCAAAGATTAATTGTATTTAGAAGGATGGGATAAACGCTCTTACCGGTTCTTACCAGTACAGCGAATTGTTCAGGAAGATAACTAACTTTTCAGTTTTCTTTCCAATTTTTCAATCGCCTTTTCGCGGCTGCAACCGGCTATTTTCATTTTATCCTGTTATACTTTTTCAAAATACTGACCACTAATTTATGAGGCAACGCATAAGCTTTATTGCCATTAATACCTTCCATAGTTTCCGCAACTACCATGGCATTGATGATAGCTTCCTCTACGGCCTGTACGGTTCCATCAAATAACGGGTTGATCAAATCATTGGGTAATTCATCCAACTTTGTAAAATCTTCTCTTTGAAAAGCAGATGGGTTGGCAGTGGAAAATGCAATGAAAATATCACCGGAGCCATTCTCTCCCCTTCCGCCAACTTTGCCAATGCCAATCGGAACCCTTGCTGCTATTCTCTTCAACTGGTGAGGCAATAGCGGCGCATCTGTTGCTACCACCACTATTATAGAACCGTCGCCTTCCTGCCGGTAAGATGGGGGAGCTTTGAATTCATAATTCAATGTGTCTTTCAGTTCTTTTCCTACAGGCACACCCGCCACTGTAAAATTTCTCTTACCCCCAAAATTTGATTGTACCAGCACGCCAACCGTATAAGTCGAGTCTTTAATTTTTATGATTCTTGAAGAAGTACCCGTGCCTCCTTTAAATCCCAAACACATCATACCGGTACCACCACCAACATTTCCTTCTTTTATAAAACCGCTTTTTGCACTGTCTAATGCTTCATATGCATTGCTTTCTTTTACATGAAAACCATAGATATCATTTAAAAAACCATCGTAGGTTTCAGCCACTACCGGATAAGTGTACCAGAAATCTTCTTTATACCAACCCTTCTTTACAAACCATTTTAATACCGCATCCCTTATAACACCGACGCTGTTAGTATTGGTGATCATAACAGGGCCTTCTAAAAAACCGGACTCTGTTATCCAGGTAGTACCAGTCATTTCTCCATTACCATTCAATGAATACCAGTTGGCAAAAACAGGATTATTCATTCTGCCCCTTGGTAAGATAGCGGTAACACCGGTTCGTACCGGGCCTTTGCCGCGGATGTTTTTTCCCTGCCCGGATATGATAGTGCTGTAACCCACTTCAACTCCTTTTACATCAGTGATGGCATTAAATTTTCCCGTGGTTCCATCAAAAGGAATTCCGATATCTCTTGCCCTGGGTTTTTGAGCATGAATAGAAAAATGAACAAATAGCAGTAACCCAAATGATAATATTTTTTTCATTGCTGATAATTTTGCCTGCATATCGCTTGTATTACGCATGTTTAAAATTTGCTCTGTTCATTAGTAGTAAGGTGCATCTGAAAAATTGCCTGGCTGGCAGTGTTGCGCCAACAATGGCCGCTGTCCGATAAAGGAAAGAAAAAAAACAATTTTTCATATACTTAATTTTATTCCGGTGATTATCACTTTTTATTCATCTCTATATAATCCAGCACAAGATTGGTTAAAGCATTCAGTCCTGTTTTAAACCCACTGTCGTCAATAAAAAATTCTGGCGTATGGTGTGGCGCAGAAGTATTTTTGTCTTTCCCTTTTGGCAACCCGCCAATATAGAAGTACAGGCCCGGCACTTTTTGTGCAAAGAAGGAGAAATCTTCCGCACCAGTCTCAGCCGGTATGAGTATCACATTTTCTGTTCCTGCTGATTTTTGCAATGATGGCAGCATAGCGGCGGTAAGCCGCTCATCATTAAATGTAACAGGATAATGACTGGCATAAGGCAACTCCAGGGTTGCAACAGCTCCCGCAGCTTCGGCAGTTTTTTCAACTACCTGGCGAATGCGGGTAAAGACTAATGTTTCATCTGCTTTACTTAATGTTCTTACCGTACCAAGCATCTCTACCTGGTCAGAAATAATATTGGAACGGTTGCCCCCATGAATGGAACCAATAGTAACCACAGCCGCATTTTCTGTAATATTTACGTTCCGGCTTACGATGGTTTGAAGGCTGTTGATAATTTGTGCTGATACAACAATGGGGTCAACAGATAACCAGGGTTCTGCTCCATGTGATGGTTTACCCTTTACCGTAATCTTCATATCACCCACAGCCGCAAACATTCCCCCGGGACGATAATTGATTTTACCCACTTCCAATTGTGCATTCATGTGCAAACCAAAAATCACATCTACTTTTGGATTTTCCAGTACCCCTTCTTTTACCATCAATTCCGCGCCGCCTTCTTCGCCTTTGGGTGCTCCTTCTTCTGCAGGTTGAAAAATAAACTTGACGGTACCTTTCAACTCTTTTTTCATTCCCGTCAGTATTTCCGCAACACCCATTAATATAGCCACATGTGCATCATGTCCGCAGGCATGCATCACCCCGGTTTCCTGTCCGTTATATATCGCTTTTACTTTTGAAGCAAAAGGAACAGCAGTCTGCTCTGTTACCGGCAATGCATCCATATCGGCTCTCAGTCCGATAACAGGTCCCGGCTTATCACCTTTTAATATGCCCACTACTCCTGTTACGGCAACATTTGTTTTTACTTCCATACCTAATGATTGCAGGTGTTTAGCTACAAGTGCCGCCGTTCTTGTTTCCCTGTTGCCCAACTCGGGATTTTGGTGAATGTCATGGCGCCACTCAATTACTTTTTGTTCAATTTTGTCAGCCGTTATGCTGATAGCTGACCTGTAGTTATTTTTTTGTGCCATCGTAACATTGCAGGATAGGAGCAGTACGATAAAGATTGATTGTTTCATTATATTTTTTTTCTTTGTAAGATATATTCAGACTTTATATTCTTCATTATTTTTTAAACAATTCCGGTAATGCCGTTGCGCCGATTCAGGATTTTGATGGAGATCTTTAAAAATTTCAAAAAGTCGTACTGAGTCATTGTATGCCATTTGTTTTACCTGTTTGAAGATTTGGGCATGCAATACTCCAACCGATAATAAAATGCTTGTCAATAAGAATGCTGTTTTATTTATCATCAGACCATTTTTATTTATTGATTTACTTCAGCATTTATAGTTTATAAATAACTCAGCCACCATTTTTCCTTGTGGGCTGACTTGTATTTATCGTACCATATACAAAGCGGATATAATAAAAGAACAATTCCTATCCAGATAAGGTACGTAACACCCAGAGAAAATCCATAACCTTTTAATTGAGGGTCTACCCATGTTCTGCGTTGTAAGATCATATCAGTCCAGTGGAAACCGGAAAATTCAGCCGCAAACATTGCAATAAAATGTATGAGGTACAGATGCAGGATGTAAAAGAACATCGGCACTCTGCCTATATGAATGACGGCACGGGCTAAACCATCTGACACTTTTTCTGCGAGTGCAAGAAATAGCATTGCAGGCCCAAGGGTCATCAGGGTATAGAGAAGTGACGGAGGATATTTAGTAGTATTAAGGAAGGATAGTAAAGTGAAGGTCACAGAACTTTGATCTAACCAGGGGTCCGGATCACCATAAATATTTATTGCTCTAACTAAAATAAACAATGCAATTGCTCCGGTTCCTATAATTAATAACCATTTCTTTCTTCTTTCAGTGGTAAAATCTTTTGTGTACAATCTGCCAAAACAATAACCAAGGATCATGATGCCTATCCATGCCAAAACAGGATATGACACCCTTAGCTGGTGGTTTTCATCAACCCGGAAAATTTTTGGCTCGTGCAATACAGACCAGAAGAACCCGTCAAAATGAATATTGTCTAATAAATTGTGACCACAAACAAGAATAAACCCCAATGCCAAACCAAGCTTAAATCGCACGTGTATGATGGCAGCTAAAGCGATCATACTTATACCTAATGCCCAGATTACACCCAGCCCAATGAAGGGTAATTTAAAGTTAAATGACCATGCAAAATTGACAACAGTAAATTCAAGTATGATCAACCACAAGCCCCTGGTGAGCAAAAACTTACTTAATTGCCGTTTTGTTTTTCTCCGTCCTGAAAGGAAAGCAGAAGTTCCGGCAAGGAAGACAAATACAGGGGCACAAAAATGCGTAGCCCATCTTGTGAAAAAAATAAAGGCTGTGGTTTGGCTAAGATCTTCAGGTGCAAACCGTAAAGAATCGGCATGAAAATAATCCCTCACATGGTCAAGCGCCATAATAATAATAACCATACATCTCAGCAGGTCAATAGATTGAATGCGTGGCTGTTTTAACGAATCAATGTTCATCTATGATTTATTTGAGTGATGAACTAACTATAAGCAAATGACATTTTTCAAAAAACTATAAGAGCTTACTATTTATAAATAACTCAACCACCACTTTTCTTTGTGCCTGGTTTTATAATTATCATACCATTTGCACAAAGGATATAAAGCAATGACCACAAAAGCCCAGACTCCGTAAACTACTGCCAGGTTATAACCTTCACCCGGAGCTAAAAAATAAAAAGGGAAAAAGTTGCCGATATTGTCTGCCTCCTGCAACGAATGGCCTCTTATTAAAAAAGCAATGGCCGAAAGCAGGTGCACCAGGTAGATATGGAGTACATAATAAAAGAAAGCTACCCTGCCATATGTTCGCATGGTATTGGTAAACTTATTTTTAAATCTTTCTATAAATGACAAAAACAGCAAGGCCGGTCCTATCGTGATGCACATATACAAAAGAGAAGGCGGGTATTTATGTACATTGATAAATGAGAAAAAGGTAAACAACCCATTCCTTTGTGTACTCCATGCAACCGGGTCGCCATACATATTGATGAACCGGACAACAATAAATAAAAGGATTAATCCCCAACCGGTACGGGTTACTATTTTTCTCCGTTGTTCCGCAGTAAACTTTGGCGAAAAATAAATACCTGTACAATAACCAAGCATCATTAGCCCCATCCAGGGAAGAAAAGGATAGACGATCAGGATTACATGATTTTCCGCATATGGATGCACGGAAAACCTTGCACTATGAAGCAGGTCCAGCCAGAAAGGGGCTTTAAATCCAGGTGCAGACTCCGGTATATCCAAAAGATTATGACCAAAAACAATTATTATTCCCAACGCTAAAATAAGATTGAAAGGAAAACGGATCAGCAAGCCCAGTATCACCATACTGATACCAATGGCCCAGATAACCCCGAAGAAAATAAAATTATAATTGGGATTAAACGACCATGCAAAGGATACCAGAACAAACTCAACAACAATCAGCCATACACCCCTTTTTATTAAAAACGCAGCCAGCTCTTTTTTTGTTTTTCGCAAACTCTGCAGGTAAATGGAAGTGCCGGAAAGAAAAACAAAAACGGGGGCGCAGAAATGGGTGATCCAGCGGGTAAAGAATAATAGCGGCGTTGTGGTCGCCAGGTTGAGCGGGTTATCCAGGTTTGCCTGGATGTGAAAATAATCCCGTACATGATCCAGCGCCATGATCACCATCACAATGCCACGAAGAATGTCAATAGACTCAATTCGTTTTTGATTGGCGGATAAAACTGGTTCCACGTTGTTAGTTTTAGTTTATTGAACTAATGTCATGTCAACCCAATTATGTCGCCTTATAAAAGCCACGGATGCACGGCTATAAATTACATTTTCTGTGAATCTCCCGCATTGGCGGGACAGGCTGCGGCAACTGCTTTAACCAGCAATTTTTTAATTGACATGAACTATGTTTATTTTACAAATAACTCAGCCACCATTTTTCTTTATGGCTTTGTTTATATCTGTCGTACCATTTGCACAAGGGATATACTCCAATAACTATTGCCAGCCAAACCAGGTAAACGATGAGCAGCGAAAAACCGTAGCCTTTCAGGCTTTCTGTAAACCACAGAGGCTCTTTTAATATCCAAACCCGCCAGCTAAAATTGGTGAACAATTCTGCAGCCAACATGGTCGAAAGGTGAATGATAAAAATATGCAGTATGTAATAAAACATCGGCACCCTGCCATAAACGGAAATAACTTTTGATAATTGATTTTTTATATTTTCTGCTAAAGCCAGGAAAACAATCGCAGACCCCAGCGTTATCAACGCATATAATAAAGACGGCGGATACTTGCTTGCCTTAATGAAAGAAAGAAAGGTATAGAATGATGATCGCTGATAGCTCCATGGCGATGGGTCGCCATAGGAATTCAGGAAACGGATCACAATAAATAAGGCGATCGCAGAGACGCCAATTATCAATAATATTTTTTTTCTTTTTTCAGCGCTGAAAGCCGGAATATATAGTGAACCGAGGCAATACCCCAGTGCCATTATTCCAATCCAGGGAATAATTGGATAACCAACGAGCACATTCTTTCCATTCCAGCTAAAAAAATTCTGATCGTGCAATAATGCCCAGCCGAATGCCCGTAAATTGTTACCGGGTACATGAATATTATCTAACAGGTTATGACCGGCCACAAGTATAATACCAATCAACAGAATTAATTTATAAGGCAAATGAATTAAACCGGCCAGTACTATCATGCTTATTCCCAAAGCCCATATCACAATAAAATAGATATTGGTAAAGGAGATATCAAAATTCCATTCAAAATTGATCAGTGTAAGCTCCAGGAGAATCAGCCACAAGCCGCGTGTCAAAAGAAAGATCGATAATTCCTTTTTTGTTTTTCGTCGTCCAACCAGAAATGCGGAAGTACCAGCAAGGAACACAAATACCGGAGCGCAAAAGTGGGTTATCCATCTTGTAAAGAATAAAGCAACACTGGTTTTATCCAGGTCAAGCGGGTCGTATAAATAAGCACCGGCATGAAAATAATCCCGTACATGGTCAAGTGCCATGATGATCATTACAATGCCGCGAAGCAGGTCAATAGAAGTAATTCTTTTTTGATTAATGGTTAATGATGGTTGCATGATGCCAGTTTTGGTGAAATAAGTTAATTATTTCAAATGATATTCTTTTTTCAGATACTCAATTAATTCAGCTCCCGTAATTTTTAATGCTTCATCATTCCCAAGTATTCCTTTTTTTGTACCATGCATGTAAACTGAAAAAACAGACAGTTCCTGCAATAATTCACTATCAGTGGTACGCAGTGAAGGGTTTTCGGTTGTTCTTTTTATCTCATCATTTTTCCCTTCCATTTTTAAGAACACTGCCGGGTCGAAAATTTTAGCCGCTATTTTTTTGTATTCAGTAAATTCAGTTTCATTGATGGATTCCAGCAAGCGGATTATAGGAAACTTTTCATAGTAGGTCATAATTTTATTGGAAGTAGCAAGATTCCTGATCAACCTGAAATTGCCTGAATTTTTAAGCTGTTCAAATGTCCGGTTGTTGGTTGATAATGGATTTAGCCTTGGTGCAAGTCTTGCCAGGTAATATAACTGGCCGGTATTGCCGGTAATTTGTGAAGGTGTATTCAAAATGGTAATCATACTGTCCATCATTGAAAGACCGATGTTTACTTGTAAAATGTGTTGGGATAAAACTTCCTGGTCGCTTTTCAGATCAGCAAGCAGCGATTCGATATATTGCTTTTCCCGTTGATGTTCTATTACATGTTCTAATTTATACTCTGCTAAGAAACCGCAAAACACTGCCAGGAACAGCATTAAAAATTCCCAGAAATAGGATTTCCAGTTTTTCTTTCCATGTGCATGTGCGTGATGGTGTACTTCCATGTTTTCTTCTGTTAACAATTGTTCTTTTGCAGGTGCTTCTACCCCGCTTAAAGGTGGAATTTCGTTTTGTTCCACCGTTGGCAAAACATTTTCAGCCGAAGTCCCGGCAGCTACCGGTCTTATTTCTGGCGGGGTATTTTCCGGTTGCTGTTCAGGTATGTTCTTGTTTTCGTTCATTTTATCTTCAAGGCGATATTCTATGTTTAATAATTACCGTACCTGTATCTGCATACCAAGGTTTCTTGAAATAAGACTGCATACCCTTTGATTCTCCTGGTCTCCTTTTTTTAAATACATGTTTCGTAAACAATTATATACAAAGGAGCTTTGGGGAAATCTTTTTAACAGCAAATAAATTTCAATCGCTTTATCATATTTCCCCCGCTCTCACCTGGCATTTTTCATAACTTTTTGTCATGGGAAAACAGTGATGCTAAAGTTTTTTCAAAATTTAATATTCAGGCGACTATAATCAATAGTAATAACAGGGCGGACGGATGAAGTTGGCCCAGGAGACGGAATGAAGTTCGTTCTAAATATAAACACTGTAACCCACTCCGGCAAATTCCTGGCAGCTCCAAATCTTCCGGAGTGTTGAGTTACCAGGTGCTTTATGACAAAGAGGTAAAAAAACTATTCCTCTTGCCCCATCCACATGGCACCACCAACACTATCTCTTTTTGCACCTGTTACCGATGATAACACATTTGTTTCTTCCCGCCAGCGCAATACACCAATCAGCGCCATAATAAGGGCTTCTTTGTATTTCACTAATTTTTCATCGGGAATAATTACTTCAATATTTAATTCATCCAAATGATCTTTCAATCTTTCAACCAGGAATGTATTAAAAGCGCCACCACCAGTAGCTAATAGTTTATGGTTTGTCGTTTGTGGTTTATGGTTCTTTAAACCAGTTATAGCATTTTTTATTTGTACAGCTATATGTTCGGTATAGGTTCTCAATGCATCGGGTATTCCACATCCTGAATCCCGTATCAATGGATACGCCGTATCAGTTCCAAAATCGTTCGCTAAAGACTTTGGATAAGTCTGCTGATAATAATCTAATTCATTTAATTTTTCCAACAGATCATGGTTAACAGAACCACCGGCCGCCGTTTTTCCTTCATCATCATATTCTTTTCCCAGGTCAGCAGCCAGCATATTCAATACACGGTTGGCGGCACAAACATCAAACCCCCAACCCCCTAAAGGGGGCTTTGCAGACCCTGATATATTAGCGATTCCTCCAATGTTTAAAAAATACTCGTAATCACCCAGCAACAATTTTTCTCCGATAGGTACAATTGGGGCTCCTTGTCCGCCAAAAGCAATATCCAATGACCGCAGGTCTGAGACCACTGGTAACTGCGTGACGGCTGCAATGGCAGAACCATCACCCAATTGTGCCGTCATTTTTTTTGCCGGGATATGAAAAGTGGTATGTCCATGCGAAGCAACGATAGCCACTTTATAGTGCAACTGGTTTTCTTCTATAAACCGGTTGACCTGTTGTCCGAGATAATGCCCGTATTCGGCATGCAATAACTGATAGTCTAATGCGCTTAATGAAATAGCATTTTTTAACTTATCGATCCATTCTTCATTATATGCATAACAATCAGCATGTATTATTTCATAATTCCATTTTCCGCCGTTGTCATGTATTTCTGCAAAAACAATATCCAGCCCGTCAAGCGAGCTGCCACTCATTAAACCTATAGCCCTGTAGATCATAAACCTTATTTTAGATTAGATTTGCCAAAAGTAAGGCGAAGAAAAGTTTAAAAGTTTAAGAAGTTCAAAACGTTCCAGAGGTTTTGGCAGTGGTTACAAACTTTTTAAACTTATTGAACCTATGGAACTTCTGAAACGAAATATTTTAACCCATGGTAATAAATCTAAGTGAGCAGCACAGTCTTATCAGCAACTGGGTCAGTGAGCTAAGGGATGTGGATATTCAAACCGACCGGATGCGTTTTCGCCGCAACCTGGAACGCATTGGGGAAGCGGCTGCTTATGAGATCAGCAAGGTATTGCCCTTTGTAGAAAAAGAGGTGCAAACACCGATGGGTACCGCCACTTGCAAAATATTGCAATACCACCCGGTATTAGCTACAATTTTGCGGGCTGGCCTGCCCCTGCACCAGGGTTTATTAAACTATTTTGATAAGGCTGATAATGCTTTTATTTCCGCTTACCGCAAACATAACAAGGATGGCAGTTTTGAGATCAGCCTGGATTATATTTCCTGTCCTGAACTGGAAGACAGGGTGGTTATCGTATCCGATCCGATGCTTGCCACAGGATCCTCCCTGGTAAAAACCATTCATTTTTTAAAAGAAGAAGGTCACCCGAAAGAAATTCATATAGTAGCCGCTATTGCCTGTACAGTAGGTATTGAATACGTAAAAAGAGAAGAGCCGTCGGTAACAATCTGGTGTGGCGATATTGATGACGAACTGACCGCCAAAGGCTATATCGTTCCGGGGCTTGGTGATGCCGGGGACCTGGCATATGGCGTAAAAGTGCAGATGTAAGAGAGAAGCTATGAGCTATTAGCCACGAGCTTCGAGCTTTTGGCGGCTTTATCTCGCAGCTCACAGCTCAGAGCTAGAAGCTTCTTTTAAAAGCAGCAATCATAGACTTTTGCAGGTCTTTAATTTATTGTATTTTGCTCTTTCTATCCGACATAATATGTAATTGGTATCAGAGTAAGGCAATTTTAGAAATACGACAACGTTTATGAACAATTGCCTGTCATGAATAACATGGAGTGTCTGAAAAGTGAAAAAACTTAATTGCTGAGATGAAAAAAATTCTTTCTACCCTGATTATTTGTGTTTGCCTGGTAAGTGTATCCATAGCCCAGGATCCAAACTTTTCCCAATTTTTCGCTTCACCACTTACCATGAATCCTGCCATGACCGGTAAGTTTGATGGGGTATACCGCTTTGCCGCCAATTACAGAAATCAATGGCCTACTATCAGTAATGCCTATACAACAATGACCGCCTCACTGGACATGGGTATCATGAAAAATCGTATTCCTGATTTTGATCAGTTTGGTGTAGGGCTGATGGCATATAGTGATAAGGCAGGTGATGGAGCATTGAATAGTGTTTATTATGGCTTATCTGTTGCTTATCACAAAGCCCTTGATGAAAATGGCTATCACCAGATAGGCGCCGGTTTCCAGGGTACTTATATGAACAAGCGGTTAAATACAAGTAAACTTTTATTCGAAGATCAGTTGACCCCATTTGGATTTACAGGTGTTACCAATGAAAGTTTTTCTTCACAACAGGTAAACCTTAATTATTTTGACCTGAATACCGGCTTCATTTATAATGGTTCAACAAACGGTTATAATAATTTCTATCTCGGCGCTTCCATGTATCATATCAATCGCCCCAAAGAAAGTTTTCAGAAAGGTGATTTTGTTCTTAATGCGAGAACAACGATCCAGGGTGGTGCGAGAATTCCGGTAGGCACTTACAATTCTCTGCATGTAGCAGCTAATCATAGTATGCAGGCCAAAGCGCATAATACCATGTTAGGCGGTGCATTCAGCCTGAATGTAAATAATAATGAAGATAATCCAACCAACTTTTACCTCGGCACCTGGTATCGTTTCAAAGATGCTATTATTCCTTATATGGGTCTTGAGTTTGGTGAATGGCATTTCGGAGCTTCTTATGATGTGAATACTTCATCATTAAAAGCTGCTTCTAATTCAAGAGGTGGTGTAGAAATTTCTCTTATCTATATTAAGAAACCTACCGATCCGAATGCGAAGAAGCTGAATTGTCCGAAGTTCTGATGTGTTTTAAAAAAAATATAAAAAAAGCGTCCGCCATCCGGCGGATGTTTTTTTGTTGCCAATCTGGTACGGTTCATTTACTTTACAAAAAATAAGCACACTTAAAGATGCGAAGGCTTTTTACCAATCTTACATTCTGGGTATTGATTGCTATTACAGCAGGTGTATTGATAGGGCACTTCGCTCCTTCATTTGCATTGCAACAGGTATTAGACAAAACTTACAGTTTCCATTTACTGGGTCAGAAACTTGATTTTAAAAATACACTAAGTGAATTTTTAGGAAGCGGCTTTATCAGCATAGTAAAGCTGTTCATCAATCCCATTATATTCCTTACCATTACTTTAGGCATTGTCAACATGGGTGATCTGAAAAAAGTAGGTCGTGTTGGCGCTAAATCATTATTATATTTTGAAATAGTTACCACTTTTGCACTCATCATCGGAGTAGTAGTGGCTCTTGTTATACAGCCCGGAAATGGAGTAGATACGACAGCAGTCAAAGGCGGGGATATTTCCTCTTATACCCGAAGCAGCGAATCATTCAGTTTGTGGAAATTTTTTAAAGAAAATTCTACGTTACAGGTATTATTGGTTGCTCTTTTGACAGGGGTTTTATTGAATTTTTATAAGAAACGTGATAAGGTCATTGCTTTTTTGCAAAAGATATCAAAGTATGTTTTTAAAGGGCTGCACAAAGTAATGCTGCTGGCGCCTATCGGGGCTTTTGGTGGCATGGCTTATACGATCAGCAAATATGGTATAGATACATTGTTACCGTTGGCAAAACTAATGGGTACGGTTTACATCACTATGGCTGTTTTTATTTTCGTAGTCCTGTATCTTATACTTCGCATGTATAAGATACAACTCTTAAAATTTCTGAAATATATACGGGAAGAATTGCTGATCGTACTGGGAACATCATCATCAGAAGCGGCACTGCCATCATTGATGGAAAAACTGGAGCGAATGGGTTGTTCTAAATCCGTCGTTGGCCTGGTTGTTCCTACCGGTTACTCATTCAACCTGGATGGGACGACGATTTATCTTTCAATGGCTATGATATTTTTAGCCCAGGTCTTTAATATTGATCTCAGCTTTGCACAAATAGCCAGCATCATTGGCATACTGATGTTGACATCAAAAGGGGCGGCAGGTGTAACGGGCAGCGGGTTCGTTGTATTAGCATCTACCCTTGCTACTATTAAAGTAATACCCATTGAAGGGCTCACCTTACTACTAGGCGTAGATCGCTTTATGTCCGAAGCAAGGGCCATCACCAATTTTATCGGGAATGGTGTAGCTACAATCTGGTTGGCTAATAATGAGAAAGAATTCGACAGAAGCAGGATGCAATATGCTTTCGAAAATGTAGCGGCCACCGAAGATATTATCAGTGATAATATAAAAGCCACTACTATTCAGAATTCTCCGGGTAGTAAATAAATCTTCACTTTGGCTTCCCGCTTACAAATGGATTCCCTTTTATATAAAAACGATACGGCAATAGAGCATCCACTCCGGCATAATCAACTCCAATACGGGGCGAAGTGAATATTTCTTTTTTTGAATAAGCAAAACCATCGTCAGCAAGAAAAATGCTCTTTCCAATTAATAACGTACCGCTATCTGACGTATGTATACCCAATGCTTTGGAAACATTTCCGGGGCCCCTTGTCAATGTATTATCCATTTGCTTTTTCCCCGTACGGATCAACATATCCTGTATTCCTTTTACCGGTTCCAGCGAACGTACCAGGATGGCATGTGGTACACTTTCAGAGTTAGTTACTACATTGAAGAGATGATGAATCCCATAACAGAGATAAACATATGCCACGCCGGCTTTTCCATACATAACTTCATTCCTGTTTGTTTTTCTTCCGTCAAAAGCATGTGAGGCTTTATCAGGAGCACCGGCATAAGCTTCGCATTCTACAATTCGTCCTGAAGTAGTAATGCCGTCCTTTTTTGTAACCAATAATTTCCCCATCAATTCTTCGGCAATCTGCAAAACATTTTCCCTGTTGTAAAAATCAAGTTGAAGTTTTTTCATGTTTCTTATTAGTTACCTGTTGCCGGTTACAAGTTACCAGTTAAGAAAGAATCATCGTTATACGTAAGCCAACCGGCAACCGGTAACTTCTTGTACTTTGTCTCTTGCACCTTAATCCATTATATTTACCTCTCAAAATTAAGTCTTGCTTAAAGAAATTGTAATAACCATCCAATCCTGGGGCGAAGCACACCATTTTATATCTCAGCACAAGCTATGGAAATGGGTAGTCATCCCTGGCCTTATCTATACTCTCTTATTCGTTACGGCTATGTATTTTTTTGGAAAATCCGCCACAGCCGTTATTGAATATTTTACGCATATCATGCATCTAAGCGATTGGATCCAGACATTTGAAAATAGTTTTCTTGGATTTCTTTTCACCTTTACAGGAGTGATACTCTGGCTGGTGTTATTATTATTTTATTTTTCTTTCTTCAAATATATCTGCCTGATCATCGGTTCACCTGTTTTTGCTTACCTGAACAGGAAAACAGAGCTCATCATTGAAGGCAATGAAGAGGCGCCAGGCTGGGCGGACATTAAAGCAGAAGCTGCCAGGGGCATTTATATCGCCATGAGAAATTGTGGCTGGCAAACGATCTACCTGGTTGGTCTTATCCTTTTATCACTGGTTCCGGTTGTAGGCTGGATCACACCTCTTATTGTATTAGTAGTGGAATGTTACTATTATGGTTTCTCAATGGTGGATTATGGCTTTGCAAGGAATAAATTTACAACTGCGCAAAGTATTCAATTTGTAGGTCACCATAAAGGCCTGGCCATTGGTAATGGTTTTTTGTTTTACCTGATGCATACCCTCATCATTTTCGCCCCTGCCTATACTATTATCGCTGCTACCTTAACTGTTCATAAAGTAAAAACCAGTTAGTAT
>JAKFEJ010000567.1:0-3863 GCA_036675745.1 Chitinophagaceae bacterium
ATCACCGCTGCTGTCAACACCATATTCACCAGCGCCAGCGGGATTAATGTTCTCCAGCCCAGTTTCATCAATTGGTCAAAACGGAAACGGGGGATCGTCCACCGTATCCACATAAATACAAAAATGAAAAAAAATGCTTTACCCATCAATACAATAAAACCGATAATAGCCATCACGTTCTGGCTCCAGCCCCAGTTTGCTTCGTTCACAAATGGTATATCATAACCACCAAAATATAATGTAGACATCACTACCCCGCTAATGAACATATTGATGTATTCCGCAAACAAATAAAACCCAAGTTTCATTGATGAATATTCCTGATGGTAACCAAAGTTCAATTCATTCTCTGCTTCAGGTAAATCAAATGGTGTCCGATTACATTCTGCCAAAGCACACACAAAAAAGATGAGAAAGCCAAGCGGCTGATAAATGATATGCCAGCCATTTTCCAATTGATTGCTTACAATAGAACTCATTCTCAGATCACCCACCAGCATCAGCACGGCGATCAGCGCAAGCCCCATTGGTAATTCATACGATACCATTTGTGAGGCCCCACGGATAGCCGCCAGCAAAGAAAATTTATTATTAGAAGCCCATCCGCCGATCATGATCCCATATACACCTAAACTTACCACACCAAAAATGAAAAGTATTCCAATATTAATATCGGCGATCTGCATCGGTATATCTCTACCAAATAAATGCAAAGATGTGCTCCAGGGTATAACGGCGCTGGTAAGCAAAGCTGTTATCATTGCCAGGCAAGGGCCTAATATGAAAAGGAATTTGGAAGACATCATGGGAATGATCTCTTCTTTAAAAAAGAGTTTGCCACCATCAGCCAGGGGTTGCAGCAAACCAAAGATACCGGCACGGTTAGGGCCAATACGATCCTGCAAAAAAGCAGCTACTTTTCGTTCCGCATAAGTAGCATACATAGCTACCACCATTGACAGGGTAATCACTAATCCTATCAATAGAAATTTCTCCAGAATAAAAAACCAGTCTATAGATAATAATATCATAATTAAAATGACTCCTTAATAATATTCAAAATATTTTCTCTCAATACAGGGATGTGTTCGCTTGCAACCTCCCAGATCAGATCATACTTGATTCCAAAATATTCATGTACCACAATATTCCTCATTCCTTTTATTGCCGGCCAATCTACATCAGGGTATTTATTTTTTAATTCTCCGGATATGTAAACTGAGGCTTCTCCTATTATTTCTATCCATTTAACTACCGCAATTCTCAAAACATGGTTGTTAACAAACGCCTCATAATCTACATTTTTAATGGCTAATCCTATTTCGTCCATGCATTCCAGCATATGCCTCAGCCTTGCATCATCACCCAATTTATTTTTTCATAAATCAGGGTTTTATCCTTATCAATATATGGTTTGATGAATTTATTTTCCCAACCATGGCTGACTACATCTACCTTTTTATTTAATAGTTCCCCAAGTTCCTCATGCCAGATAAAATATCTTAATCCCACTTTTGCACCCTTTTCAATATCAACCAGCACATCCACATCACTGTTCTCATCTGCTTCTCCCCTGGCATAAGACCCAAACAACCATACTTTTTTGACCGGTTTTAAAGCAAAGTAAGCTTCAATCGCTTTTCTTATATCGTCAGTTGTCAGGATCATTTATCAATTTTCGTTTCGAATGTTCTGCCTGTCGCCGGGCCTGCTATTTCACTCAGATCTACGGATGGATCGTTTACATCACTGATGCTATGAATGTCCATCAATAATTTCGGTTGTCGCCCACCCATCACTTCAGCAATCGTTTCCTGCGGTTTTTTTGCTCCTACATAATGATTGGCAGAAATAACCGAATGCCTGCTTATTTTAGTTGGCCCTTCTATTACCCAGTCGCTCAATTTCTTTTTATCAAACCGGCAGGTATTACAGATCCAACCGGGCTTATCATCAAAACTCTGTACTTCGCCCCATTCATCTTTTCTTGCTGTTACACGTAATACTTCATCACCACGATTCCAGAGTGTTACTTTACCGCAACAGGTAGGGCAATCGCGATGCGCATCTACCGGTTTTGTAAACCATACCCGATTCTTGAACCGGAATGTTTTATCGGTTAAAGCACCAACAGGGCATACATCAATCATGTTGCCACTGAAATCATTATCTATCGCTTTGGAAATATAAGTTGATATCTCTGCATGATCCCCCCTGTCTAATATACCATGCACCCTGCTATTCGTTAACTGATCGGCCACATAAGTACAACGATAACAAAGAATGCATCTTGTCATGTGTAGCTGTATATATGGACCGATATCTTCTTTCTCAAATGTTCTCCTGGAAAATTCGTAACGGGTACCTTCCTTGCCATGTTCATAACTCAGATCCTGCAAATGACATTCACCGGCCTGGTCACAGATAGGGCAATCCAAAGGATGATTTAATAATAAAAATTCAACCACGCCATTCCTGGCATCCATTACTCTGTCACTGGTAATATTTTTTACGATCATTCCATCCATCACCGTTGTCCGGCAGCTTGCTACCAGTTTCGGCATCGGCCGCGGGTCAGCGGTAGAACCTGCAGCTACTTCTACCAGGCAGGTGCGGCATTTACCACCACTACCTTTCAACTTGCTGTAAAAACACATAGCAGGCGGAGCAACATCACCGCCTATCTTTCGTGCAGCCAAAAGGATAGTTGTTCCCGGCTCCACATCAATGGAGATATTATCGATGGTTACTTTAAATAATTTTTTCTCTTCAGCCATAATTTATGCAACTACTTGTAAAGGTTCGGCATAATGCGCCAACCCATAATTTCTTTTTGTACACTCATCGGGGTTGAGCACATGCCATTCAAACTCATCCCTGAAATGCCTGATCGCCGCAGCTACCGGCCATGCTGCCGCATCACCCAATGGGCAAATGGTACTTCCTTCTATCTTTCTTTGTATATCCCAAAGCAGATCAATATCACTTATTTTTCCCTGGCCTTTATCCAAACGCAATAATAATTTTTCCATCCAGCCGGTTCCCTCACGACAAGGCGAACATTGCCCGCAACTTTCATGGCGATAAAACCTGGCCAATGTATAAGTATGTTTTACCACGCATTGATCTTCATCTAAAACAATAAAGCCACCCGAACCCATCATAGAACCTGTTGCAAAACCGCCATCACTTAAGCTTTCATAGTTCATCATCCGGGTATCACCTTTCGCTGTCTTTAATAAAAGATTAGCCGGTAAAATAGGAACGGAAGAACCGCCGGGAATACAGGCTTTTAATCGTTTGCCATTTTTTATACCACCACACCATTTATCGCTATAGATAAACTCTTCTACAGAAATGGTCATGTCTATTTCAAATACCCCTGGTTTATTAATATTGCCACAAGCCGAAATAAGTTTTGTTCCGGTTGATTTTCCAACACCAATTTTTGAATATTCTTCACCACCTTCATTAAGAATTGGAACAACGGCTGCAATCGTTTCAACATTATTTACCACGGTTGGGCAATCCCATAAACCTTTCACAGCGGGAAACGGAGGTTTTATTCTTGGATTACCTCTCTTGCCTTCCAATGATTCCAGCAGCGCTGTTTCTTCACCACAGATATAAGCGCCAGCGCCACGTTGTACATAAATTTCACAATCGAAACCGCTGCCTAAAATATTTTTGCCAAGAAACCCATTATTCTTTGCTTCCACAATAGCTTGTTCTAATATATCAACGATCCAGGCATATTCACCACGGATATAGATATAAGAACGGTTACTTCCCAATGCAAATGATGAAACGATCATTCCTTCTATCAACAAATGCGGAATGAATTCCATCAGGTACCTGTCTTT
>JAKFEJ010000303.1:0-3859 GCA_036675745.1 Chitinophagaceae bacterium
ACAGATCATGAAAGCAAGACGTATTGTGATGATAGCCTGCGGTACCAGTTGGCATGCCGGCCTGGTAGCAGAATATATTTTTGAAGAACTCTGCCGTATCAATGTTGAAGTGGAGTATGCTTCAGAATTTCGTTATCGCAATCCCGTTATTCATGAAGGCGATGTAATCATCGCTATTTCGCAAAGCGGTGAAACAGCCGATACATTAGTAGCCATTGAAACAGCAAAAGCCAAAGGAGCTATTATATTAGGAGTGGTAAATGTGGTTGGTTCTTCTATTGCCCGTATATCACACGGTGGCGCTTATACTCATGCGGGACCGGAGATAGGAGTGGCCAGTACAAAAGCTTTTACAGGCCAGTTGGCTGTACTTACAATGATAGCTTTAAAGATCGCTCATTTGAAAGGCACCATTTCTCAGGAGCGGTATTTGCATTTATTGAATGAGCTGAATGAAGTGCCGGAAAAAGTGGCCTGGACTCTTAAGAACAGTGAACATATAAAAAAATTAGCTGAAAAATATAAGAATGCCCGTGATTTTCTTTACCTCGGCCGCGGTTATAATTTCCCCGTTGCATTGGAAGGTGCATTGAAACTGAAAGAAATTTCCTACATCCATGCCGAAGGTT
The DNA here is from genome assembly GCA_036675745.1 of Chitinophagaceae bacterium. GTDB lineage: Bacteria > Bacteroidota > Bacteroidia > Chitinophagales > Chitinophagaceae > Terrimonas_B. The sequence continues at coordinate 630 of JAKFEJ010000303.1, forward strand.
ATCCCGCTGCAGAAATGAAACATGGCCCTATCGCCCTGGTAGATGAAACGCTGCCTGTGGTTTTTGTTGCCACTAAAGACTCTTACCATGAAAAAGTAGTCAGCAACATGCAGGAAATAAAAGCTAGGAAAGGAAAAGTAATTTCAGTGATTACTGAGGGAGATGAACATTCAACAGAACTTTCGGATGATGTAATGGTTGTTCCCGCGGCGGATGAAATAATAGCGCCTATGTTAAGTGTAGTGCCGCTTCAGTTATTGGCTTATTATATTGGTGTTGCCAAAGGTTGTGATGTAGACAAACCGAGAAACCTGGCGAAATCTGTAACGGTGGAATGATAAAAACCCCTGTCTTTGCGGCGGCGGAGAACTTAGATCGATTTTTTGCTATTGAATAGTTCCTCTAATAACTCCGCCCTTCAGGGCGGAGACAATTGAATAAAAACGAAAAGGGCTTTAGCCCTGAAACCTATTATGCCATTTGTCAAAGTGATGATACACTCCGTATGGGGAACAAAAAACAGGTTCCCTTTTTTGCAAAAAGAAGTCAGACCTGCCATTTATTCACACATTTGTGAAAACGCCAAATTAAAAAGCCTCTATATTGATTGCCTGAATGGTGCAGAAGAGCATATTCATATTTTAATGGGTTTAAATGCAGACATAAGTATTTCTAAAACCATTCAACTCATTAAGGGCGAATCTTCTTATTGGATCAATAAGGAGTCATTAGTGAAATCTAAATTTGAATGGGCCGATGAATATTATGCAGCCTCAGTGAGCGAAAGCAAATTGGATGATGTAAGAAGATATATAAACAACCAGGAAGAACATCATAGAAAAAAAACTTTTCAGGAAGAGTGTGATGAATTTATGAAACATTATGATTTTGCGAAATTTCAGGGCTAAAGCCCTTTCTTTAATAGTCTTAGTTTTTCTCCGCCCTGAAGGACGGAGTTAATTCACTACCCGGAAATCAGAACCAGTAACCAACAACCAGGAATCAGATCAATACCATGAATCAAATCACTAAAACACCGCTCTCCGGCTTAGGATATAATTTTATAGATTCTGAATACATTCCTAAAGGGAAAGATGAATATTACCTCCGTTATAAACAGAATCCGGGTCATGATCGTTTTCGTCCCTTAACAGCAAAAGAAATAAAACAACTTATTGCTAATGGGAATATTTCCGATAATTGGAAAAATGTATTGGTTACGGATGGCTTTGAAACTTCACTTGTTCAGCAATGCAAATTTTATGGATTGATCCGTATTGGTAAAATGGAACCGTTTTATCTCGAATTTCATGATATCCGCCTGCCTGTCGGTTTATACAACAGTTCTATCATCAGTTGCGACCTGGGTGATAACGTCGTCATTAACAATGTAAATTATCTCAGCCATTATATTATCGGCAATGAGGTCATCATTGTTAACGTGAATGAAATAGAAGTATCCAATCATGCCAAGTTTGGGAATGGAATTATAAAAAAAGGAGAAAAGGAATCGGTACGGATCTGGTTAGAATTATGCAATGAAAATGCAGGCCGGAGTGTATTGCCTTTTGACGGCATGCAGGCCGGTGATGCCTGGCTTTGGAGCCGCTACCGGGGCGATGAGACATTGCTTCAAAAATTCAAAGAATTCACAGAAAAAAAATTTGATAATCGAAGAGGTTATTACGGTGTGATCGGTGATAGAACAGTTATTAAAAACAGTAGGATCATTAAAGACACAAATATTGGTAGTGATGCCTATATCAAAGGCGCTAACAAATTGAAAAATCTCACCATTAACTCTTCAGCCGAATCGCCTACACAAATTGGTGAAGGATGTGAAATGGTAAACGGTATTCTTGGTTTTGGCTGCAAAGCTTTTTATGGCGCCAAAGCTGTTCGGTTTATCCTGGCATCACATTCCCAATTAAAATATGGTGCGAGACTTATCAATTCATTTCTTGGGGATAATTCAACTATTTCCTGTTGCGAAGTATTGAACTCCTTGATTTTTCCTGCACATGAACAACACCACAATAATTCGTTCCTGTGTGCATCTGTTCTGAAAGGCCAAAGCAATATGGCGGCGGGTGCAACAATTGGTTCCAATCATAATTCAAGAGGCGCAGATGGAGAAATCATTGCTGGCCGGGGGTTTTGGCCGGGCCTTTGCGTCAGCCTGAAACACAATTCAAAATTCGCTTCTTATACTCTAATTGCAAAAGGTGATTTCCCTGCAGAACTAAATATTCCTATTCCATTTTCTTTGGTCAGTAATGATGTAAGTAATGACAAACTTGTTATTATGCCGGCTTATTGGTTCATGTACAATATGTATGCATTGGCCCGCAATTCCGGGAAATATGAGAGCCGTGATAAGCGAACATTTAAAAATCAATTCCTGGAATATGATTTTCTTGCGCCGGATAGTATCAACGAGATATTTGATGCGCTGCAACTGATGAAACAAGCGGTAGGTGAAAGCCGGCAAAAAATTAACGGCAAAAAATTAAGTGAAGAGCAAATATTGAAATTGGGAGCAAAACTACTGGAGCAAAAAGCAAACCTTGAACAAGAAGAAATTCTAGCGACAGGCATAGAAAATACTTCACGCAAAGTACAGTTGGTAAAAGTAACAGACGCCTATCACTTGTTTAAAGAATTGATCGTTTATTATGGCATTACCCAACTATTATTGTTTATTGAAAAAGAAAAGATCAGTTCATTTGATCAGTTGGCAAAATTAGTTGGCAAGCCTGTACGCAGTGAGTGGATGAATATTGGCGGTCAGTTGGTTCCCAAACCAGCGATCAACACATTGATCAGAAATATTCATGCCGGCAAAATTAATAACTGGGACGATGTTCATTTATTTTATAAAGAAAGCAGTGAACTATATCCTCTGCATAAAAGACAACATGCTTTTGCCTCCATGCTGGAAGTACTTCAGCCTGGTGCGGAAGGCTTCACTAAAAAATTATTTCTACAGTTATTGCAACAAACTGTTGCTACGAAAGAATGGATGGTAAAAGGAATTTATGAATCGAGGTCAAAAGATTATGCCAGCCCGTTTCGTCAAATGGTATATGATTCACAAAAAGAAATGGAAAAAGTAATTGGCAAACTTAAAGACAACAGCTTTATAAAACAGCAACAGGATGAGCTTGTACAATTTAAAAAACAGGTTGCCGCTATTAGTAAAAACATCGCATTTTGATTATACTACGCTA
>JAKFEJ010000701.1:0-3847 GCA_036675745.1 Chitinophagaceae bacterium
TTTCACAATTGTGCCACACATTTTTCCCTGCTGATAAGAAATAATTTATATTTGGTAAATACTGATTCCCATTAACATTCTAAATCTAAAAAAATGGCAACAAAAAAAGCAGCTAAAAAAGTTGCAAAGAAAGCGGTTAAAAAACCCGCAGCTAAAAAAGCAGTAAAAAAAGTAGCTAAAAAAGCGGCGCCTAAAAAAGCAGCAAAAAAGAAATCAGCCCGTAAACCATCAGCAGCTTTTATGAAAGCGCTTACACCCAGTGCGGCATTGGGAGAAGTAGTTGGAAGCAAACCATTGCCACGCACAGAAGTAGTAAAAAAACTGTGGGTTTACATCAAAGCCAATAAGCTACAGGACAAGGCCAACAGGCGTATGATCAATGCGGATGCTAAACTGAAACCAATTTTCGGTGGCAAAGCACAGGTATCTATGTTTGATATGGCAAAACTCATTTCAAAACACCTGAGTTAAAAAAGGTGATCTTAAAATGAAAAGGCATCCGTTTCCGGGTGCCTTTATTTTTACCAGCGATTTATTTCATAACAAAAACTTCGCTGTACTTTTCAAGTTTTTACAGCTTCCTTCATCAATCCTATTTTTGCAGTATGAACAGTGATACAGGAAAATGGATCATTTTTATTGGTATGTTCATTGTGCTGGCAGGTGTGATCATTTATTTCTTTCACGACAAGATGCACTGGATTGGCCGGCTACCGGGTGATATACGTGTAGAGAAAGAAAATTTCCGGTTTTATTTCCCAATTACTACTATGATTATTTTCAGTTTATTGCTGACCCTGATTGTCCAGGCGATCAGGCGGTTTCTATGAAACAACTGCTTTGTTATACCTTTTAGCTTTACAAGCAGAAGTCCAGGGAGCCTGGCAACCACTGATCAATTTTTGTCGTTTGGTCGAAACAATTGGTGCTATGAAAAAATCCGTTTTAAAGGATTTCATATAACTCTGTACCCCCCTGCAAACTTAGCTCCTGTTGTTTCGTTGCCCGGAAAACACAATAATCTATTTTCAACATTTAAAAATTTTTTTATGAAAAAAAGAACCTCTGTTCTGCTGTTGGCGGGTATCTCATTCATTTATTCCTGCCAGAAAAAAGACATTATTCCTAAAGAAATTGCGTGTCCTCCACCTCAAAAGAGCCAGGTTGTTACTGAAAGTAATAGAAATGGAGGTGGCCCTTATGTACTGAACATGGTGATCCAGTTATCAGGTGATAATGAAGTTCCTGCCGTAAATACGCCGGCCAAAGGTGTTGCTCACCTAAGGGTGAGTTCAGATAAAAAATTATACTCAAAAGTGATCATTCAGAATCTCGCAGATGGAGATGTATTGCGGTTTGCTCATGTACATGCAGGAGCGACTGGCGTTAATGGTCCGGTGAAAATATTTTTATGTCATACGGCAGCGGATTTCGGTGAAAACATTGTGACAGCCCTTACTGACGAAGAATATAATTTACTGCTGAATGATGCTATCTATGTAAATGCACATTCCAATTTCAGTCCGCCCGGACTGGTAAGAGGGCAGGTCCGTTGACTCATATTCTGTCAGATCATGAAAAGCAATGGGGTTCTTCTAAGAATCCCATTGTTTTTTGATGGCGGAATTCTTTTAACTGAATTAAAGAAATTACCATCAGAGATATTTATTTAAATTACAAAAAGCGCAGTATTTAATTTTCGAACTCAGTGTTTGCTTCATATATGTTATGAAAAATATCCTGGAGGATAGCGGCTTAATCATCACCAGTCATGAACCGGTGCATGGGGGCGATATCAATCATTGCTATTGTTTATATGGCCGGGATGCAAAGTATTTTTTAAAAGTAAATGATGCAAAACGATATCCGGCTATGTTTGAAAAAGAAGCCGCAGGCCTGGATGAATTACGTAATAACAGTACTCTTACTATTCCCGGAGTAATTAAATCCGGCATTGCGGAACAACAGCAATATCTGTTACTGGAGTGGATTGAACCAGGAAAACCCAAAAAAGATTCCTGGGAAAATTTTGGTGCTGCACTGGCCGCAATGCATCAGCAGCCACAGGCCTATTTCGGGTGGCCGGTAAATAATTATATCGGCAGCTTGCCGCAGAACAATAGTAAACATGATTCCTGGGATTCGTTTTATGGGCAATGCAGAACTATGCCTTTGGTTGAAATGCTATTTTCCGCAGGCGCATTCACCAAACAAGATCTTGCAGGTGCAGAATTCTTTTGTAAAAAAATAGACCGGTTATTTCCGCAGGAACCGCCAGCATTACTGCATGGTGATCTGTGGAGTGGTAATTTTATGATAACATCCGCTGGCGATGCCGCCATGTATGACCCCGCAGTTTATTATGGTCACCGCGAAATGGATATCGGTATGACAAAATTGTTTGGCGGATTTGATCAGCGGTTTTATGACGCCTATAATGAAGTGTATCCATTGGAAAAAGACTGGCAACAACGACTGCGACTAACACAACTTTATCCTTTGCTGGTACATGCCGTTTTATTCGGCGGACATTATATAAGCAGCGCAAGAGACATTATTATGTTGCGTTGATACATCCGTCAAAAAACCATTTCCGCAATACAATAATCAGTAAACCCCGCATTGTAAATCGCTTCGGTATGAGATCCTGTATTTTGCAAAGGTTGCCAGTATCTGAAAACATGCAGAAAACTTAATCACCGGGGGCCAGGCAGCTTCGTCAGCCTGAAGCAATAAATAGCGGTCTGAAATTTGTTTCTGCATTAGTAAACTATTGATTATGCCAAACAAAAAAGGCGATAAAAAAAGAGATAAGAAAATAAAAGATGGCCCGTTAAAACCTGACCCCGAAACATTGCATACCACCGACCCCCAGGAAAATATGGAAGGCCCTGTATCTTCTATCGTTCAGCATATTAAAGAGGAAGCAGAAGATAACGATGAATCAAAAGAATCGGCCGATAGGAGAAAAGATAAAAACATGTAGGAATTGCAACCGCTGCACGATCAATCATTGGACTCAAAAGCTAACCGGTTTATTTTGTTTATTACTTGTATAGACCGCATTAAATATTTGCGCTGTTTTTCTGCCTTCATGCCGGTAACCAGCGGTTCCCTGTCTTCCAGTATTGAAAAGACAAAGTCACGATCCTGTAAAAGCAAATAATACCCGATGGGATCAATGGTCTTAAAAAAATCAGTGTCTTCTTTTTCCCATTGCGCCAGCAAATTTTCTTCGCCCGGTATTGTCCAGAGATCATTTTTTGGCGGCGCAATAACAGATGGCACACCGGCTATAAACATAGCGCCGCCATCTGTCTGCACACCTACCGAAGCGCCATTGGAACCATGCACATGTACTTTTGCATAAATGCCCGGCTTTTGCGAATTACTGACTACTATGTTGGCGATGCCTCCATTTTTAAATTTTAAAATAGCAACCACCGTATCTTCCACTTCGATATAAGGATGATTGATATTTTTGCAAACGCCATATAATTCTTCCGGCTCATCATTCATGAACCATTGCAGCAGATCCAGTTGATGCGGCGCCTGGTTTACCAATACACCGCCGCCTTCTTTTTCCCAGGAACCACGCCAGGGGTCGCTTTTATAATAAGCTTCATTGCGCCAGCCCAGCATCAATACGGTAGCAAAAGAAGGATGCCCGATCTTACCATCCGTTATCGCTTTTTTTATTCTTAAAGAAGATGAAAAAAATCTTCGCTGGCTGACAACGCCCAACTTCTTTTTGTTCTTTGCAGCAGTATCGATGATTGCATCACAATCATCCAGTGTAACAGCCAACGGTTTTTCAACCAGCACATGAGCACCTGCTTCTAACGCC
>JAKFEJ010000670.1:0-23407 GCA_036675745.1 Chitinophagaceae bacterium
TTGTAGAGTTATCGCTAACGTTAGGACTGGCCGAAATGAGGATTATAGAATTACGTCGCCTCCGGCTAACCGATGATTAGTAAAGGTAAAATGTTGATTGCATATTCTGTTGCTCAATTATTAATGTCAAGCTGGATATGCCGCCCAACAGAATTATGACTGACAAACAAAATCACAACACAATCCTCTGCATCGCTCCTTCTTTAATCGTATATTTTTTTTCTTTTCCTTCCTGCTTTACTACGATATTCAATTTGTTTTTAGCAGCTCTTGTTATTTCCAGGTCAAACACATGCCCAAAGGAATGAATATTGCGCAGGGCCATCTGGTTCCAGGCTGCAGGTAAACGGGGTGTACAATTAAAACTGTTGAAGCCGGTGGGGCGGATACCAAACATACCTTCGGTATAAATGCGGCAATACAAACCGCTTTCGGCCGAGAGGTGGCGCTGGTTGCCTTCGGGATAGGCTTCCACTGCATACGGTACATGCTCACTCAATAATCTTCTTTTGGAAAAATATTTCAGGAATGTTAACGCTTTTTCTGTTTCACCCGCAGCGAAGGCACCGCGCAAACCATATAAAGTAGAACGATCCCAGAATGTTTTATTACCTGCCAGCGATGCAAGACCATCTTCTGTCCATAAGCGGGGAGAGAATAAAGCTGCGATGGTTCCTTCTTTACGGTCAAATATATCTACCGTCAACGGAGTGGTGATCCATGCCCGCAATGTATCATTGCCTTTGTAATAACGATAGGTTTTAAAACCGTCTACAGTAGCGCCAAAATATTTTTCAATATTGCTGCGGATCTGTTTGGCTTGCTTTTCGTAATTTTTTAATTGAGCCGTCGGTGCACCTAGCAGCCTTCCAAGGTTAACAGCAGATACCAACGCATCATAATACAAAGAACTGGTATTGAGATTGGCCTTGCCTGCAGGAAAACGTCCTTCGAGTTCATCACTGTCGGAAAATACAACACCATCTTCATTGATGTTTCGTTTTAAATATTCCAGGCACCATTCGATCAATGGCCATAATACTTTTGCCGAATCAACATTTCCATAAGCCAGTGCATAACGACCGGCGCCATAAGCGATCATCGCCATATCGCCCCTGTCCTTTGCGCCATTCCAGGTGCCATCGCCCTGGTCAATGATGGAACTCGGGATGCGTTTATACTCCGGGTTCATATAACGGGCAAATAAACGAAATGCATTCATAGCGGATTTGTTGCCGGTCTCATCGCCCAGAAATGCAAAGAAGGGATTGATATATTCCGCCTGGTCATTGGCCCAGATAGCTGCATAATACCGAAGACCGCCTGGTCCATGCATCAACCCCGCTTTTGTATTGTAAATACTTTCAGTGCCGCGGATCTTTGCGAAATCAAACATGGTATTCAAGATGGGATCAGGCGTTTCTAATTTTAACAGCGATACTATATTATTGATGCGATCTTTTCTTGCCGCTTCTTCGGTACTTACATCGGCAAGCAATGGCTGTTCATTGCCGCGGGTAGCCTGGTAACTGATAGCAAATAGTGCAGAATCGCCGGGCTGTATTGTTTTTTCACCAGGGTTGACCGTTGATACAATAAAAAAATGCGGGCCTTCTTTGGTGCGGCTGGCTCCCGGTGATGTTTCTCTTTTTAAATATTCCATCTCCACTTTCTGCGGCTTCGAACTTATATTAATGAATACTAATTTTTCAATCCCAAGGGCTTTATCTGTGGATGGGAAAAAACTTCTTTTTAATCGCAACGATCTGTCTTTACCAATTTCGCTCACTACCTCCATAATGCCTTTGTGGCGGATACTTATTACTTTTTCGGGTTGATCATTTTGAATAGACGCATTATAGACGCCTTTTTTCAACAACCTGTCATTGATCAAAAAACGGGGAAGTTCATCGTCATTGACGTTATAGGTCATGTGGGCGATGGTACGTTGCGGCAATAAACGGTGCGTGGGAAAAACCAATGTTCTTACAAAATTGGATGCGCCGCTTGTATCTACTCCGTATTGCATCCACAGCGAAACTTTTTCTCCGCTCATCTCAATATGATCATTGTGCGGGATACGGTTATCTATTTTCCACTCTATAGACCCATCGGGCTGTATGGTCCATCGGTCGTTTTGTTCAGGTAGTACATAGGATTGCGCATGTAAGCATGAAAAACCAATAACTAAAAAAAAAGTACCCGGGATTCGCATGTGCTTTTTCATTTTATCTGTATGGATATATCCGGCTAAGTTCCCTCTTCAGGATAACAGGGTATTTTATGAATTAGCAAACCATTCAGCTATTCTGGCATTCCTGTTTTTCTATGTTAAAAAAGTCGGAATATTATAGTGGCTATTTATTCACAGCGGGATTAAGCATTGTACATTTTTACGAACGGCTACCTAAATGAATGTTCAATATTCATTAATAATAATAAGCATGAAACGATTTGTCTTACCACTGTTACTACTTTCCTCGCCTGCGTTCTCACAAACCAAACCAACTGCTGAAGAGATCGTTCGCAGGGTAGCAGATCATATTATTCAAAGCACCGCTTTTCAATTCGTCAATACTAAAACAAATGAAAAATTTGCCAGCACAAAAAGCAAGGATACTTCCATCCATGTAAAAGCAGAAAGCAAATTCAATAAATGGCAATATGTAAATGGCGTTCTGACAGTAGGCATGCTGCGGATGAGTAGCGTATTGAATGATCCAAAGTATGCAGATTATTCCCGGAAGAATTTCAATTTCATTTTTGACAATCTTGCTTATTTTAAAAAGATGTATGACGCGGGTACCAATGCCATCGAGTACCGTCCTGTATTTAATATCCGTTCGCTGGATGATTGCGGTTCTATGGGAGCAGGCTTACTGGATGTATATGCTTTCGACAAACGTCCCGACTATCTTACTTATCTGAACCGTGTGGGTGATCACATTATTAACAAGCAATCAAAATTTCCTGACGGTACACTCGCAAGAAATGGCCCGCGGAAAATGACACTCTGGGCCGATGACCTGTATATGAGTGTCCCCTACCTGGCAAGGATGGGCAAATTCACCGGCGACAGCAAATATTTTGATTTCGCCATCAAACAGGTAGAGAGTTTTACCAATTATATTTATGATGCTCCTGTTGGTTTATATCATCATGCTTTTTATAATGATGAGAACATGAATGGTGTAGCACATTGGGGGCGTTGCAACGGTTGGGTAGCATTGGCACAAGTGGAATTGCTGAACAACTTACCTGCTGATCATCCGAAACGTGCCACGCTGATCAAATTATTACAAAGACAAATAACAGGTTTCTCCCGTTACCAGGATGCCAACGGTATGTGGCATCAAATACTTGACAAACCGGATTCATATGAAGAATCCTCTGTTACGGCGATGTTCGTGTACACAGTAGCTAAAGCAGTAAATGAAGGATGGATCAATAAACGTTTTATTTCTATTGCACAAAACGGATGGGATGCACTGGCAAAAAAAGTAACGGCCGATGGACAGGTTCCTGATATCTGCATTGGCACTTCTATCGAAGAAGATATACGTTACTATTATAGTCGCCCGAAAGAGTTAAATGATACGCATGGCCTTGGTGCCTTTTTAATGGCTGGTGCGGAGATGGTGAGAGCAAAAGATAAGGCGGTGGATATAGATAAAAGAAGATAACAAGTCATTCAATATTTAAAACAATTTCCAATGGATGAAAAAAATCTATCCCGTCGTCAATGGCTGGGACGGGTTACTGTTCCGGCGCTTACGGTAGCTGGTGCAAGCATGATCGGAGTGAAAGCAATGGCTGCACCCGGTGTTCCCGATGGTGATAAACTATCAGGAACCCGCATTTATAATATCCAGGATTACGGCGCTAAAGCCGATGGCAAAACATTGAACACAACTGCTATCCAATCGGCTATTGATGCCTGCCATAAAGATAAAGGTGGTACCGTACTGATTCCGGCCGGTGATTTTATTGCAGGCACTCTGGAATTAAAATCAAATGTTACACTCCATATAGCTGCTGCTGGGAAATTATTGGGCAGCCCCAAACGGGGAGATTATACAGCCGGTAAAGGAGTGCCATCGGGCAATGGGAATATCGTTTTTTTATTTGCGGTGAATGCGCATAATATTTCTATTGAAGGAAAAGGAACGGTAGATGGGAACGGCCTTGCCTTTTATAATGGTAAAGGAGATAATACCGGGCCTGGCCAACATGGCGTCGGCGGCAATTTTGACCGTCCGCACCTGGCTATCTTTTATCAATGCGACAATCTTCGCATGCAGGGTACTTTTTTTACCGCCAGTGCGTATCACTGTTTTCGCATACTGGGCTGCAAACAGGTGTATATTGATGGTGTAAGAATTTATAACCGGGTAAACAGGAACAACGACGGTTTTCATTTTAATAATAGTGAATATGTGCATATAATGAATTGTGATGTGCAATGCCAGGATGATGCCTGCGCTTTGTTTGGCAGCAATAAATTTGTAACGATCACCAATTGCAGTTTCAGCACCCGCTGGTCTATCTTTCGTTTTGGTGGAGGTGAGTCGCAGAATATTGTAGTTAGCAATTGTTTGATATATGATACTTACGGTTGCCCCATCAAGATCAGTGCGGGCAGGGCAAGTATTGAGAACTTTAGTTTTTCCAATATTATCATGCGCAATGTTACTGGGCCGATTGGGATTGGATTCAGCGGCCCTAACAATAATTCAAACAATAATAATCAATCAACAAAAAAACCTTTTATCCGCAATATCTCCTTCAATGGTATTCGTGCAACGGTAGTAGCCAAGCCAATTGATCACCCGGATATATATTTTGGTGTAAGTGTACGGGAAGGTGAAAACAATTCCTGCATCACCTTAAATGCAATGGGGGAATATTATTTAGAAGACATCAGTTTTACTGATGTACATATAAAATATGCCGGCGGCGGTACAGCAGCACAGGCTGCTAAAGTAGTACCGAGTATAGCAGCGGAATATTTTGGCGTATGGGATCCTGCTCCCGGCGGCCCTCCGGCCTATGGCTTGTATGCACGCAATGTAAAAGGTTTGACCTTACAGAATGTGCGTTTTGAATATGATCAACCGGATGCACGGCCCGCTATTATTTTTGATAATGTACAGGACGCCACTATTAATGGTTTGAGTGCAAAGGGAAGTTCAACAAATGAATTATTGCGTTTTATTAACTCAAAAGATGTTTTACTGACGGCAACAAAAGTGTTGACACCTGCTGCAACGCTTCTTCATGTAGAAGGCGCAGCAAGCGAAGGTATTACAGTAGATGGTGGAGATATAAGAAAAGCAACGCAGACACTTGTAGTTGAAAACGGGGCGGTGAAAGAATCTGTAGTAATGCGATAACGAATAACCAGGCCGCGTTATCCTGTAATCGTTAAAACTATATTATTATGCATTTATCCATTGAAAAAAATAATACCCCCGTTTTTTAAAATCTAAGCAAAGGTTTAAGCAGTTTCCTTTGCTTTACAGGCGAACCCGGTTAGCGGTTCGCCTTTTTTAGATACCACCCGTTTGTTTTATCCATAAAAAAAAGTACACCACATTACGTGATGTACTTTAAACGAACGATTGCTTGCAGAGAAACTTTAATGAATTATCAAAAACCTGCCTTTAAATCTTATCGCTGCAAATCGCCGTTTTCTTCTTTGCCTTTTTCATCAAGCAATTGTATGTTTGATGAAGGCCCGAGATCAGGGTCTTTCCACTGATGCAGTGCCCATACTAATTTTTTATCCGGTGTAATTTCCAATACCTGTACTACTTTATCCCAATCTTCTTTGCGGATAGAACCGCCCCAGTTGCTGATCACTGTATTTCCATTGGCAAGACGGTTAAGGCCCTGCACCGTATAAAGAGGGAATCCGGGAAAATCATCTTTGTTTATTTCCCATACCACTTCGCCTTCGGGGTTTACTTCCCGTACATAGCCGTGCTGGTTACCGCTGATAAGCGTATTGCCATTTTTAAGCCGCACGGCCAGCCATGTTGAAGGAGCATCTACCTGCCAGATCACCTTCCAGTTCTTATCATACTCTATTACTTTACCCATATTCAAATGCGCCATTAAATAAGTTCCTGCTTTTGTCATGCGCACATTGCGGAACTGTCCATGAACACTTTTAGGATCAGTTGGTCTTGCTGTTGGCACTTCATGTTCCATTTCCACTTTGCCGTTTTTTTTATTTACCAGCATCACTTTTGCCGGTGTTCCATTCTGGCATAAGAATACTTTATCCAGACCAATAGGCTGAGCAGAATGACATTCCGTTCCTGTGGGGCATTCATAACTCCAGACAATTTTCCTGTCTTGTGTAACTTCCGCCGCACCGGTTTTACAGGCATACAAAACATTGCCGTTTGATAATTGATGTATATCACTGAACTCACTTAGCTGCCCGTTCCTATCTTTAATAGGAATAGACCATGTCCACACTACTTTGCCACCGACTATACGAAATACTGTTTGCGTATCCTTCCTTGTATCCCACCCGCCTGCATATAAAAAATCATGTTGTGCCAATCCTTTGCCAGGTAATATTTCCGGTACAGGAGCTCTTGCTCCCGGTCTTTGCGTTTTAGGTTTCGCAGTGCTGTCTGTTTTTGTTTGTGCAAACAAAACATCATTGCTCATGACAAGAAGGAAGATCAGTAATGAGACCATTACTGATCTTTTTTTTGAAACAAAAACTGCCTGCTTGCTAAAAATAGAAACGTTCATGAAAAATATTTTTACCAGTGCGTATAATTAATTCCAATCAGGAAAATGCATACTATTATTATAGGGTTCGTCAGTAGTTACCGCATCCAGCTGTGCCTGTGGAATAGGGCGCAGTACATGCTTTGGAAGTATGTTAGGCGCTGCTTCAGGATTATGTGCGGTCACTCTTTCTATCAGCTTGCCTGTTCGTACCAGGTCGAGCCACCTTACCAGTTCGCCACATAATTCACGGCTGCGTTCTGTCAAAATAAAATCGATGGAAAGATCAGCTTCTGTTATCAGCATCGCCGCAGGATCACCGGATGGATAAGCCGCTCTTTCACGAATGGCATTGATATAGCTGACAGCTTCTGGCAATTTCCCAGTCATGAATGCAGCTTCAGCCGCAATCAAATACGTTTCTCCTAAACGATAAGCGATTACCGGACGTATAGATGGGAAATTCAGGTTGGCCCTTTTAGTATCAAAATATTTAAACATAGCAGGTGACAGTGCATTACTATATTTTCTTGGCGGAATAAGCAGGTAAGGGCTGGCTTTTATCTGGGCATCACTAACATTGCTACCGGGCATATAAATAGCTGTATCGCCAAAAGCAAACCTAGGCTGCCCGGGGACTGCATTGGCTGGTGCTCCCGGTGGTAACGGATCAGACCATTTAGGATAACCGCCGGGATCGGGATTATTGGCATACCAGACGGTTTGAAAGGTTTTTCCATACCTGGAATCATTTATTTTGTCAGCAAATGCCGTATCAGTTAACCAACGTGTAGGCGTACAGCGGATATAAGGCCTGCCATACTGGGTGGTACGAACCATGCCGGGTTGCTTTTCATATTGAGGCACCCACATATGATTTAATACATTGTCCGCACTGAAGTTTGACACACCACTATTGTTTGGTCCGTTGAAAGCAAGATTAGATGTATGTTGTACCGCCCAGATCACCTCATTGTTCGTTTCATTACCTTCTTCATATATTTTTCCAAAATCCTGCAAAAGAGCTAATCCATATGCAGCACTGTTATCAATCAGATCCTTTGCAGTTGTATAGGCATCCTGGTAATCTGTTGGCTGGGCTGCTGATGATCCGGCCCTGGTCAAATATACTTTTGCCAGTACATGTGTAGCTGCAGCCTTAGTGGCTTTGCCGGGCAACACGTCTTTTATGGCTCCCTGGTGCAGGTCTGCTATCGCGTCTTTCAGATCCTGCACGATAAAATTATATACATCGGCCAAAGGATCACGTTTTGCGGAAGTAACAGGCTCGGTTTGAAAATTTTTATTCAATGTAACGTCAGCAAAAAACTGCACCAATAAGAAATAATAATTGGCACGAAGAAATTTCGCTTCGGCAACCATTCTTTTTTTGGTATCCTCAGGCAATGCTACATTGGGTGCGTTATCTATAACACCATTGCAGGCATTGATAAAAATATAAGCATTTCTCCAGTTAGCATTTACCACACCGGTAGATGAAGTATAACCACTGCTGTAATTATTGATATCACTGTTGCCATCAATACCTCTTTTAAATTCATCGGTACCGATCACCGTGACGGTAAAATAATCCTGGTTACCCCAGATCAGGCGGGTGCCTGCATAAGCTGCATCTAATCCCTGCTGAAAACCCTGCGTGGTAGAAAGAAATGCTGGGGTTAAGATTGATCTGGGTTCTTCAATAAGTTTTTTACTGCACCCACATAAGAAAAAAATGGCAGGTAATATATATATCAGTTTTATCTTTTTCATGTTGACGATTTTAATGTTCATTAAAATGAAATATTTACACCAAAGATCATTGACCAGTTGGACGGCGTATCCAGGTTCAGTGTAGCAACAGATGGGCTTCTTGCACTACCCGCCGCTTCCGGATCAAGTCCGCCATACTTATTCACAAAAGGAGAGAAAAGAATAAACGGATCTTCCACTGTTGCATATATTCTTACAGATCCTGCACCTAATCTTTTGAGATGGGATGAAGGCAATTTATAACCCAAACTGATGGTCCTGATCTTTACAAAAGAACCATCATAATATCCCAATAATGAATTGTTGGGCGTATTGGTCCGGTTTGCATTGGGTTTGGGATATTCATTTTCGCCATTGTCTGGTGTCCAGTATCGTGTCTTTATATTATTGTAAGTTCCCTGGAATGTATTGGCAAATCCACCGCCATGCAGGCCACTCCTGATCAGATGCCCCCATCTTGCAAAGGCAACCACAGTAAGATCAAATCCCATATAAGAGAACCGGTTTGTCATACCGCCTTCCCATTTAGGTTGGCTTGAACCAAGTATCAGCCTGTCGTACGTATCCGTAAGTTTTCCATCCGGCTTTCCATCGGGGCCGCTGATGTCTTCTCTTTTGATATCGCCGATCACGGAACTAATACCATTCACCGTTTGACCAAGACTTATTGCCAGTGCGGTATCAGCAGCGGTAGCTTGCCAGATGCCTGCTTTTTTCCAATCATAAAAAACCCCGATCGGTTGACCAACAAATCTATTGTTAGCAACATCTCTTGTTATGCCGCCTGCCAACGCTGTTATCTTACCACGGTTTATAAAGAAGTTCAGATCAGTGGTCCAGCTAAAACTATTTCTTCCCCTGCTTTGTATATTAACCGTACTTAACTGCAATTCGAAACCTTTATTTTCTGTTTTGCCAACATTAACTACCACGGCACTTGAAATACCTGAAGTAGATGGCAAACTCTTGGGTAATAATAAAGATTCGGTTGATTGCTTGTACACTTCGATAGAACCGGAGATACGGTTATTTAAAAGACCGAAGTCAACACCAAGGTTCGCCGTTGAGGTATATTCCCAGGTCAGATCTCGGTTAGCGGAATTGCTCAGGTAAACGCCTGTAGTAGTAACATCGCCAAAGTTATACGGCAAAGACGATAACCCGCCTAATGTCTGGTATGCATCAATAGCTGTACTTCCTACTCTGCCATAACTTGCTCTTAACTTTAAATTAGAGACAACACGGGAATTGTTCAGGAAAGATTCCTTACCAATATTCCATGCTACTGCTGCTGATGGAAATGTATTATACTGGTTGCCGGGAGCTAATCTCGAAGATGCATCTATACGCATAGCCAGCGTTAATAAATAACGATCATTAAAACTATAGTTCAACCGGCCCATATAAGAAAGGATATCCCATTTTTCATAATCACCATCTCCTACTAAATTCGCTCCATAAGTAGGATTGAAATACTGCAACTGATCTGCTGCAATTGAATTGTTACGAAATGTGTTGCTCTGCGAGTTTTGTTCCTGTATGCTGAATAAACCCGTGGCGTTTACCTTATGCTTATGAAAAATTCGATCATAGGTAAGGATGTTCTCTAAAGTATAATTTGTGCGGAAATTCGTACGATTCTGAGAAGTAGATAAACCGCCGAGGTTGTTGGTGGTTTTGCTGGCAAAAAATTCTCCATATACATCATTCCTGATCTCAACACCGGTATTAAAGCGATACTTCAACCCTTTCAGAATATTTACATCAGCAAAAAACGTAGTAAAGGTTCCGAATCTTTTTCTTTTTTGTACAGAAGCGCCGTCTACAAAATTTGCCAATGGGTTCCATACCTGACTGGCACTACCCGGTACAAAATCATTTAACAAACTGCCATCAGCGTTATAAGGCGAAGCCAGTGGACTTGCCCTTAATGCCTGCCCCAGCGGATTGGCTCCTTCCCCGTCGGTAATGCTGAATGTGTTTAAAGAACTGATCCCGATTTTAAAAATTTTACCCAGTTGCTGGTCAACACTGGCTTTTAAACTAAATCTTTCAAAAGCCTGCCCAAAGTAAATACCTGTTTCTTTAAAATAGCCTCCTGATACAGCGTACTGCGTTTTATCATGTCCGCCCGCAAAACCGATCTGGTGATTAGTAACAAGGCCTGTTTTGTAGATCAGCTTTTGCCAATCAGTACTCCTGCCGTTATTAACTGCATCCAGCTCTTCGGGAGAAAAATTTCCTGCATCCGTTAACAGATCTGGGTCATCAATACCTGAATAAGTACGGTTGTTGCCGGTGAAGCGACCATTATACAATGCCCATTTCTTAAATTCAAAAAACTCAGTTGTATTCATAACAGGAAATTGATCCTGGATCTTTGATGCGCCAACATACCCGCTGTAAGTAACTACGGGTTGACCCGGCCTGCCCCGTTTTGTAGTGACAAGAATGACACCATTGGCGCCTCTTGAACCATAAATAGCTGTAGAAGAAGCATCTTTCAATACCTCTACTGATGACACATCATCCTGGTTGAGATCATTAAAATTTCCATTGAATGGAATTCCATCCACAACGATCAAAGGCTCATTGGTAGCGCTGATTGATCTTGACCCCCTTATTAAAATAGAAGGTGTTGCACCCGGCTTACTGTTACCGCCATTTTTTTGAATATCAATACCGGCGCCCTGTCCCTGTAATGCCTGCGCTAAATTAGCAGCAGGTATATCTTTAATAGCTTGCTCGCTGATGGAAACAATAGCGCCTGTTACATCCGATTTTTTTCTTGTTCCGTAGCCCACTACTATCACTTGCTCCATCTCGTTTTTGTTGGCTATTAATTCCATTGTCAGATTTGACTGGTCAGTTGTTCCTACCTTGATATCTTTACTAATAAAGCCAACATAAGAAACAGTCAATACACTGTTTTGAGGAACTTCTAACTGGAAAGAGCCGTCCTGTTGCGTAGTAGTAGCAATTCCATTTTTAGCCTGCACGGTAACTCCCTGCAATGGTTCCCCGGCCTGGTTGGCAACCGTTCCTTTAACCGTAACAGTTTTTTCTGATTGTGCATAGGTAAGGCTTGTAAAAAACAAGCAACAAAAAAAAAGGCACATAAGCATGGGGGAATTTTTTTTCGAAGCTCTTTCGTGTATCTCAGTCTGGATCTCAGAATGAAAGAAGCATTTCATGATAGCAGTTTTAATTTGAGGAGATTAGAATCATTGATTTTTGAATTGATCTCATTTAAATGGTCTGTCGTTTTCAACCGGGTGGAGTAAATTGGCGGGAGGCTTGTATTGAATGAAATAAAAGCAACGATACTAAGTGCATAAAATAAAATACCAGATGCACAATCAATGTGTACATTTTTTTCATACAGTTTATGTATATCGTTCATCAAATCCTGAATTTGCAATTCAGAATAATAACAATAGCAAGTAAATAATAATTAACGCCTGGCGAGTTGAATGTTTTAGCAAAAGGTTCAACAATTTTAGCAAGAGGATTTTCTTAATGAAAAAGAAAAAATAATTGTTGTGCGTGTATGTAAAACACTTTATCTGACAATTTTTTTTGAACTATTCCGCCTTAAAAAAATTATGATCAGAAGCCATTTGCTTTATAAAAAACTTACAGCACTTTTATATCAATCTTCCTGTAATAAATTTCGGCTCCTTCCGACTGGATGAGTATCCTTCCTGAACGCAGACTTACATTGGTTGCTTCATTTACGATAAGGCCATTGACGATATGTGTGCATTTTCCTTTATCGGCGATCACTTCGATTCTGTTCCACTCCCCTGTTGGTTTTTCATTATCTTTTTTCTTTATCACCCGGGTATTTTTTGTCGGCCCTGCCTGTACTCCATCTATCAGCGCTGTTACGCTATCGATCAGCCAGAAATCACCACAATCACCTTCCTGTATCTGGCATTCCACAGACCGGGGCCATACTTTATCCGCAGGTACTACATAATAGCAGATGCCATTATCTCTCACTTTATTTTCTCTTGGCGGATACTTTTTTTCGCCCCATTTGAATTCAACAACAAGATGAAAATTATCAAATGATCTCTCTGTAACTATATATCCGAATTCTTTCCCTGTTATTTTTAACAATCCGTTACTCACCGAAAAAACAGTATCGGGATCATTGGTTTTTCCTTTTGTTTTCAAAAATGTGTGCCAGCCGTTAAGATCTTTTCCATTGAACAAGGGTTTAAAATCCTGTGCTCTTGAATAGTTACTAAACAAAGCAGCAAACAGGACCATCCAAAAAACATTTTGCTTGTTCATGCTGATCTTATTTAAACGGAATATAAATGTCATAAAACAAATCGCTCAAAGATGCCAGGTTCACGAGGGGAAATTCTTTGGTGCTCTTTGCCGCCTGGTAATTAAAAGAAAAATGACTTTTTTCATTATTGATTATTTGATGCTGCTACATCACGTTTTATAGCGGGTACAGATTCAATTTTCTTTTTTATACCAGGTGTTTTATTCTTTGATAATTGTATGCTTTTGCTATCCGTTCCCTCGGCCCTTACAAAAGCATTGGCCTTCCCTTTCACATTGTTATTATTAATGACAGCTCCTTCCACATTCTCTAACCGGATCACAGATTCTGCACCGTTGGTGGCAGGCATCTGGCAATTTGAAATTTCAATATCCTTTCCATCTTCGCAAATAAAAGCAGGACGCAGGTCATTATTTTTTAAACGGAAGGTTACATTTTTCAACTTCAACCCTTTTACATGTCTTGCCCATACGCCATAAGCAGGAATAACAGGGCCAAACGTTTTTACTTCCGGATACTGATCAATAGCTTCCGGAACAACATGTCTTGAATTTTCAACAGTCCCTGTTCCCAAAAGATCTATTTCAATATTTTCTAAAGTGAGGTTGGTGATATAGTGGCCCGGTACTCCTGTTATCAATATACCAGAAGGTGGTTTTAACTGTGCTGAGTCAGCAGCCTTTGCTTTTATATTTCTGATCACCACATTTTCGAATGTCCCTGTTAGTTGTTTTGTATCCTGTCCTTTACGAAACACATTCAGTCTTGAACCCAACCGAAAGATCATCGGCGTTCTTACTTCTGACATGGTAATATTTGAAATTTCTACATTGCGCAGATGGGCGCCGTCAACAGAAAATAATTTGATACCGCCATTTCTTGTATCATAAATATGGCAATCCGAGATTTTAATATCTTCAAAAGCCGCCATGGATTCCGTGCCCATTTTAATGCCGGCCTGGTGGCTTTTCAACCGCATACCGCTCACCTCAATGTTCTTACAAGCCATTTTACTGGATGTGGTTTTAAAAACCAATGCATCATCGCCGCTTACTACATCACAATTTTTAATTCGAACATCCTGGCAACCGTCAATACCAATACCATCGTTATGCGCTACACCCACACTGATGATCTTCACATTTTCTATGAGCACATTCTTTGATTGAAAATAATGTGATGTCCAGGCGGCAGCATAATTCAATGTCACATCTTTAACGGTAACACCATCACACCTTACAATACGGACTAAAAACGGCCGGCGCCCCCAGCGTTGACCTTCCGGTCTTGTATCTTTTATAATATGCTCAGCTTTCAGCTTAGAACCTTGCCCATCAATAGCGCCTTGTCCTTCTATCCCGATATTTTTAAGATCAACAGCTACCAATAAAGCCCAACCTACATCAATTCCCAACCCTTCTGTAAAAGGATCGAGGTTTCTGTAATCTTCTATATGGGTACTACCCAACAAACGGGCGCCTTTCTGCAAATGCAGGGTCACATTATCTTTCATGGCAATAGTGCCA
Organism: Chitinophagaceae bacterium; assembly: GCA_036675745.1. GTDB lineage: Bacteria > Bacteroidota > Bacteroidia > Chitinophagales > Chitinophagaceae > Terrimonas_B. Next base: position 14,353 of record JAKFEJ010000670.1, read on the forward strand.
GACAAGTAAATGCCTTCCGGAAATATAACTTTACCGCCACCGCTTGCACTGCATTCGTCAATAGCTTTCTGCAAAAATGCAGTATTCATTGTTTTTCCATCCCCCACTGCACCATGATCTTTTATATTGATATCTTTTGCATGTAAAAAATAACAACAGGCAGTAGCGACGGCAGTAACAACCATTTTTTTGAAAGCTATCATTGTATCATTTTATGAGATAAAAACCTTAATCAAGCTCCACCGTTTTCATTTTGTCTTTGGCCACTATTTTAACGTTATCTACTTTTCCCTTCAGTTCTATCCGGGATTATTCCAGTCCTGCGCCTGGAAATAATAAAAACCTAATTTAACGCCATACTTTTTGCACGCATCTGCCAGTGGTTTTAATAAATCCCTCCCATAAGCAGTTGCATCCGTAATATCCCATTGACTTGCTTTAGAATTAAACAAGGCAAATCCATCATGATGTTTAGCTGTAATAGCAATGTATTTCATGCCGGCGTCTTTCGCCAGCTTTACCATGAATTGGGATCATATTTTGTCGGATTGAATTGCTTTGCTTTCTCCTGGTATTCTGCCACCGGAATCTTTGAACGGTTCATGATCCTCTCCGCACCACCTCTTGCCTGCTTATGCCCATGATAAACTCCCGCCCATTGTTCATACACTCCCCAGTGTATGAACATGCCGAACCGGGCTTCCCGCCACCATTTCATCCGGTCATCTTTGGCGGTGGTCTGTGCGTTCAATTGAAGAAGTGAATAACTGAACAGCGTTATCATTAACATAATTTTTTCATATACTAAGGCAATCATTTATTAAATGAATACACTACGATTAGCTTATGCAACTAACCAATTATTATGACGGCTTTTTTCCCGCTAACTCGCTTTCTATTCATCTATTTTGGCAGTTTGACTTTCTGATTATATGAAAAAGAACCCCGGGATAATCCTGGGGTTCTTTGAATGTATTGACCCAATTTACAATTTAAGCTTAATCATTATACACTTCCAATTCAGAAACATTTATATTAGTACCGCTGTCCCTCAAACCAATATTAACCTTTACATATCTTGCCTGTACTTTATCGAATGTGTTGATATCCTCCGCATCAGGAGCACCAAATTTAATAAAAGCCCTGTTCCATTTTGTACTGCTTCCTATTGTTTCCTCAGTAGTGTAAAGAACTTCATAATAGGTTATTTTACCTGGGTCTTTGGTAAAGTACACCTGGGTTTTATTAATATCCAGGGTAGATCCAAGATCTGCATAAAACCATACATTCAAATCTGCTCTTTCACCACTGCTGGGTTGCCATTTAGTTGCATTGGAGCGATCACCATCCGTTAAAGCTGTTCCTCCGGCGCTACTAGTAGTAACGGGAGTGTTTAATGCCATGTTTGCCGGGCCGGAAGGCGGCGGTGGCGGTGGCTCATATAATGTTGGAGTTACCTCTCTGTAACTTGTAAAAAATGTATCAATTGCGTTTGGCACCGGCAAATACCCGGTTCTATATTGAAATGTACTGCCTTCGAGATAGCCAGGCAGGATATTCCGGTCAACGAAACTGCCTGGTTTCCTGGGATCAAAGATCACTTTTGTAATTTGTATAGTTTGTAATTCTCCCAACGTATCAGTATAATTCACTTCTACTACAACTACCTGTTGAGCAACCCCAAACCATTTCAGATCTACTTCCTTTACAGAAGGATAATAGACAGCAGAATCCAATGACCTGTTTGAAATAGAGTTTTGAAAAGTTTCAGCATACACTTCTCCTATCACTTCTGATTTAATGGAACTATTGCCAATATTATCAAAAGTATAGACTTCAAATGTATAGACACCTTCTTTTAACCGGTCTATTATCAGTTCTATTAACTGTTTGTCAGCAGTTCTCTGGATGTCTATCACAGCTGAATCTCTTCCCGGATTACGGTCTGCGGGTGCAGGTACACTTCCATCCTGAGTTGCCGGATTATTCCAGAACACTTTTGCTTTACTTATTTTGGGATCGGACACCAGGAACCATGTCAATTTATTCCTGTTTAGACCGGGAAAAGATTGCAATGAATCCGGCTTACCGGTATAAACAATCTCTCCTCCTTTCATGAATTCTTCATGAGGCGTCTTTTCACAGGAAACCATAAGGGCTGCCGGAATAATAAGTATAAAGCAGCATTTTAAAAATTTGCTTATTTTCATAACTTTCTTAATGTAGAGTATATAATTATCTAATCTGCCCCCATAGCTTCATTTCGGACATATGGAGAAAACCAGTTGATCCTTCTATTGATGCCCAGCTATCAATATGTTTCCAGGCTATATATCTTACCTCCGGGGTGCCAAGCGGGAATTCATATTCATGACCCAACCGGGCAATTTCGACATCATCATTATTTACCTGACCAACAGGCAATCCCGATGGTTTAGTCATTATACGATGATCCAGCAATACCCAGCTTTCAGGATCATTGGGAGTGTTCGTTCCCCATATTTCCCATTCGTGCGGATTGCCATGACTATAGAAATACGTACTGTTATTATCATGCATACGTTGCCAGATTTTATACCTGCTTAATTGGGCTGTTACACCCAGGTCTATTGGTATCCAGATGGGCACGGGATTTCTTTCATTTGTATGAAATCCGCTGTTACCTATTCCCCCATCAAATAATTTATCAAATGGCCATGAACTAAGATTGCCGGGTTCCAAAACCGGGTCTCCGGTGGTGGGCAGCGGCACTTTTTGCGGAACGGGAAACTTTCCTTTTGCATACTTGATTTTTGAAACATCCAATTCCTCTTCGTAAATAGGTGTTAATGTCTTTTCAATAGTATCAGTCCGGTTTCCCCAGGTATCTCTAACAAAAAAACCAAACTTCTTCTCTACCGATTCCAGCCCTCTTACAGAAAAAACTCCGTTTTCGAGGCCAGTATAATAAGCATCCACATCTACCCATTCATTTAAGTGTGTATCCCACATCAGGATGCCAATAACGATATTATTTGGCGACGGGGAAGAAGTAGCAGGATTTAAAAATTTAATACTCATGCCGCCGAATGATTCGACGATATCTAAAGAAGCAAGCACATCAAAAATTGCAGGGGCCAACGGGCTTACTTTCACATTTACAGGTTCTGAAGATATTTCAGATCTGCTAACTGCAAATAAAGCGACATTTTGCTCAGTCGTATCACCTAAACCTTCAACTGTTATGCTGCTTTTAAAGTAAGAAGATTTTGAAGTAACAGTTTTCCCACTTCGTTCATACACTGCTTTTACATATAACAGGTTGGGATCGTTGGGCAGCGTGTAAGTTATCACCGCCCCTCCTGCAATGTTGGTCACAACCGGGTTTGTAATTGGTTGTGTGGCATTTTGAATGTTATCAATGGGTTTATTTGTTTCCTTTTTGCATCCGTTTATCAATAGGATGGCAAAAAAGAAAAAGGAGATTATTGTTTTAATGTTTGTTCTCATAAATTCATTTTTTTTTTACCAGCCTGGGTTTTGAACAAGGTTTTTATTTATCTGCATTTCAGAAAGCTTAATAGGCCATAAATATTCCTTTATTGTAAACCGTTGGTTATAGAGCAATACCGGCCTGTAATAAGAAGCAGCGCTTTCCTGAAGTATATCCCAACCTTTGATAGGTTCATTTAAAACCTTATGTGCTTCTTTCCATCTTCTGAGATCCCAAAATCGTTGCCCTTCAAATGCCAGTTCAATCGCCCTTTCCTGATGAATGATTTTCCGGAGGTTATCCTTTTGCTGATAATAACCCGGGCTATTGGAATATTGATCCCATGCCTCCTCTACAGAAGGAATTCCAGCCCGTTCTCTTACTTTGTTTATCCATTCCGTAGTTTGCGGAGTATAGGCTGTTGCCACTTCATTCAGTGCTTCCGAATACAATAAATACAAATCAGCCATTCTTATTTCAGGCCACGGGTAGGTGACAGTATTACTGACGAAATTTCCATCATTGGCTGCAGAAAAAGATTCGATGTTCACCAGCTTCTTGATATAATAACCAGTAATTGAATAATTGCTGATTCCCTGCCTGGCTGAAATTTCACCTTTACGTCCCTGAATGTAATTAAGCGGGAGCCCTACATCATAATTATTCTGCCAATTGCCAAACCAGATACCCCGGTCAAACCCGATACTGGCATAAAACCTTGGCTCCTTATCAAAATGAAGTTTTACGGTCTGTTCTCCTTCAGCGATATAATAACGATCATCCTCTGTCGCTGTTTTAAGCGCATAGCGATCAGCATAGTCCCATGTCTTATCATCGGTTATCGGTAGCCCGTGATGAGTATAAAAAGTTTCTGCCATTTTGAGTGTTGGAGAAAGAATTCCTTTTGGCCCCGAACTACTGGTTGCATTGGGTGCAATGATTGGCATTGACCATCGTTGCATATTCACATCAGCCCGGCTATTTGTGTTCGGCCAAATCACTTCTACGTTATTATCCCTGGTAGTAATGGCGGTCCGGAAATCAAGTTCTTTGCGGATAGTATCATTTATAATATAATTAAAATTGTCAGCAAACTTATTTAACATATAACCCTGTGCATGACAATAATCAATAGCTTCCTTACAGGCTAAAGCTGCACGTTCCCATTTCTTTGAGTCATAAACAGGATTAAAAAGCTGAACTCCCCGTTGATCTTTAAAATTGGAATATTCCGGATTGCCATTGAACAGCGGACTTGCTGCAGTCATCAAAACCTTAGCCTTTAATGCTAATACGATTGGCTTTGTAATCCTTCCCAACTCCGACTGCTCAGTACCAGCTAATTTTTCAGGAAGATTATCATTAGTAAAAGCTGTATCCAATAACTCCACAATATAATCAACCACCTCATCTACCGGCTCCCTGTAAACCTGTACTTGTTCGGGAGAAGTAGAAATAGGCAAATTTTCCCTGACTATTGGAATAGCGCCGTACATCCTCAATAAATAAAAGTGATAATATGCCTTTAAAAATTTGACTTCGGATATCCATCTTTCTCTTTCAAAGCTGGAAAGCTCTTCTACCTTTCCAACATTTTCAAGAAATATATTGCAATCCCTGATCCCTTGAAACAAGGGCCTGCCTGATCTTTCACCACTCCAGAAATTTGCATAGGGACTGGAAACATTCTGCAACCCCAATGCGATGCTATATATATCGGTATTTACATCTATTGGCGGAACAGGATACCAAACTTCATCAGATCCATTAAAAGCAGGGTTGGTATTGAAATGCCCATGCCGGGGCATATAGGAATAGCAGGTAAATAAATATCTCTCTGCTGATGAACGCAGATTAAAAGCGTTATCAATTGTTGCTACATTGTCCGGAATTACATCAAGGTATTTTTTGCACGATGCTAATGACACAAACAACGCAAGAATACAAATACTAATATTTTTTGTCATACAGTTATCTTTTTAAAATCCAACATTAATTCCAAAGTTTATAGTCTTTTGTATTGGATAACCCAGACCATTACTTCCCATTTCCACATCCCATAATTTGAATTTGCTGAGCGTAAATAAATTGGTTGCACTGGCATAGATTCTCAAATTCTCCATTCTTACTTTCTGGCTGATTTTTCTTGGGAATGTATAGCCAATATCTACCTGCTTTAGCCGGAGGAAGGATCCGTCACGCATAAACCATGTGCTTCGTTGTGTATTGTTTGATTGAAGTGAACTGCCCGAGCCATTTTGAACAGGGTAGGCACTTAACCGCGGCCAGAGTGCATATAAATTCCTGTTCTGTTCTGACCAATGATCATTTGCGTAGGCTTGTAATAACTGATTCTGTAGCCGGATACCCTGCAACTCGTCATCATACCTGTATTCAACAAATGGAGCAGTTGCTTCCGGGTCTATCCAGAACGAAGACCTGGCTGAGCCCTGAAGAAAAAAGTTAATATCAAAATTCTTGTACTGTAAAGCCGGTCCAAATCCAAAAATGATTTCTGGTCGTGTAGGCCAGCCAATCGGCACTTTATCCAAATCTGTTATCTGACCATCTTTATTAATGTCCCTGAATTTAATATCGCCCCCCATGGTGGGTGAATTTCCAAAGTTTTGTGTTGGGGAACTTCTCACTTCCTCATCATCGACAAATAAACGTTCTGCAATGAACCCCCACTGCTGCGAAGTAGAATACCCTACTTTGTATAACCAGGGTTCATCATAAACCGGTTCTTCATAAGCGCTGTACTTGTTACTGGAATAAGTGAAATTGCCACGAAGTGATACAGTTAAATCCTTACTTAACGCATTATTATAATTCAACTGTACTTCATACGATTTGGATTTAGCTTTTCCAACATTTGCCTGAGGCGTATTTCCCTGCAATCCCATACTGCGTGGAATTGAGGCCCTTTCCATCAGGATATTATATCTTTTTTCTGTAAAATACTCTGCTATTATTTCAAGCTTGTGCCATAGTTCCAGTTCAATACCAAAGGTTGAATTTGCTGCGGTCTCCCAGGTAATAGCTTTGTTTTCATATCGGTTTACAGAAATACCTGGCCTGGAATATCCGCCATTTGTACCAAATGTTGCTCCATAAGAGCTATTATTCATATTGACTTCCGAGAGATAAAAAAACCTGTCATTCTTACTTCCTATTGCGTCATTTCCTACAAGACCATAATTAGCCCTGATTTTTAACTTACTTACTGTTGATAAAAAAGGTTCAAAGAATTTTTCGTTTGAGATCTGCCAGGCTATTCCTGCTGAGGGAAAGAAGCCAAACCTTTCAGTTTTGTAAAAACGTTCAGAACCATTATATCCAAAATTAAATTCAGCAAAATAGCGATTGTCATATCCATAAGTGCCTCTGCCGGATATACCTAAATTCCGGGATGCTAATGACTCCTGCAGGGTGCTCGCATTTCCGTCTAACCGGGAGCTCATTATTAATACTGCCGTTGCCCCTACTGAATGCTTTTGATTAAACCTCCTGTTATATTGCAATGCTGATTGAAAATGGAAAACAGAAGCGACATCTTTATTTCCGGGAGAGTAATCCAGGAAGTCCGTTCCTGTATCCGGGTTAATTGGCGCCAATTTATATGTTCCCGTTAGTTTGTCATAGCTTCCTGCGCTATAAAGAAATGGCCTGTACTGGCGCCTTATATCAAAAAAAGCGGTCCTGTTAATATTACTCATTGCATTCAGGGACAACCCGGGAGTAATAAAATTCAGCCTCTGCTTTAGCTCAACCTGTGCAACCATCAGGGACCTTGATTCCTGCTTATATCCTTTTACCATGTCGGCATAAGGATTCAAATATTCTCCTGTACCTAAATTACCAAACATGATGTGCTTACCAGTTCCACCGGCACCTTCAACCAATTCGTAATAAGGTTGAAAAAGCACGGGACTTGTACGCATAATTTTCTGATACATATCTTCACCACCATCCAATGGTCCGTTATATGCATCAAAGTTTCCATTCAACCTGATGCCAACCTTAGTGGAACTGGTAACATTCAACTCTACATTAGAACGAAGGTTAAAGCTTTTTAAATTAATATTACTATTAAAGTTATTTCGCTGATCAACTTTTAGAATTCCATTATCCTGGTTTACTGCTCCGGCAACATAATAGGTTGCTACCGGGCCGCCGCCACCAAGATTGAAATTAAAACGCTGGTTCATCACATTATCTCTCAGCATTCGGTCCTGCCAATTCACTGCAGGAAAAACAACAGGATTAATACCGGCGATAGTATTATCAATTTTACTTTGTGAATATGGTGTAGCAGTGTTTGGCATCCGTGTGACATAGGCCTCGTTGTGCAACTGCATATAAGTAATAGGATCTGCCAGTTCCACATTCCGGGTAGCGGAAGAAATTGAATTCTCAAACCTGATATTTATTTTTGGCTTACCGGCTTTGCCCTGTTTTGTCGTTATAAGAATTACCCCATTCGCACCTCTTGCACCATATAATGCATTGGATGAAGCATCTTTTAAAATGGAAAAAGATTCGATATCATCCACTGTCAGACGTGCAAGATCCGTTGTTGAATACTCCATATTATCAATCAGGATTAAGGGATCCTGCTTGTATCCGAAAGTGGTAGCTCCCCGGATAAAAAATTCCGCGTTATCCCTTCCAGGTTCACCACTACGCTGGTAGGCTATTACTCCGGCTAAACGTCCGGCTAATGCAGAAGTCAGGTTACTGGAAGGCACTTTCAGTTCCGCAGGCCGGATAGTGGTTATAGAACCAATAACAGATTCTTTCTTTTGAGTACCAAAAGCTACTACCACTACATCATCAAGGGTACCGGGAATCCGTTTCATTTCCACATTGATCACATCCTTTCCCGCAACAGGAAATTCCGCAGGTTCATAGCCTACCATACTGATCACAAGGATAACATTATCATTACTTACAGAAAGTGTGTACTTCCCATTTACATCTGTCGTTGTTCCATTTTTTGGATTGTTTTTGACACTAACAGTAACACCTGATAAAGCTGTGCCAGATGAATCTGTGATGATACCTTTAACTTCTTTTACTACTGCGCCAGGTTTGCCCTGGGAGTAAGTGACAGTTAAACACAACGTAGCACACAAAACGGCCAAAGTCATCTTGACTTGCCGACTTAAAGATTTCTTCATATTGGCAATTAGTAGATTGTTTGAAGAATTTGGTTTGCCTTTCAAAACTATCTATTATGTCTGTTGTTAAATATTTGTTATTGGCAAATCATTCCGTCATTTTAACACTTTAAACCCCTCTTGCTAAATTGAAAGGAACATTCATAAGCAAGTTTGCCCCTGCCATGAATAATCAAGAAACATTGACCACACTTAGAAGAAAGGAATATTTCGTTAACTGCCAGGTTCGATTTTATCTGATAGCTTTAGGTGCCGAATCTTTTAGGTTGAGATATACACTAACTTGCTTTAATAATTCCGAATTTAAAATTCAACAAAGATTTCATATCAGCAATCCTGTCATTAAATGTTTGGAAAAATACATCAACTGCGTTTTCAAACGAAGTGTAGTCTGCATAGT
>JAKFEJ010000138.1:0-3826 GCA_036675745.1 Chitinophagaceae bacterium
GTAAATAAACCATGACTACCCAGCATGATGCCACGTATACCAGGATTCTCATCCAGGCATTGTTTCAGTTGTAAGCCCAGGTCAAATCCAGGTCGTTGCCAATCTACCCAACCCAATGTGCCTTCGAATAATTCCTGTGTAATTTTTTTTCCATCTTTTGCGGCAGCAATGGCTATGGCTGCATCAGGATGAAGGTGGTCGATATGCTTAAATGGAAGAAAACCATGCAGGGGTGTATCAATGGATGGAGCTTTACTTGCCAGGTCATAAATACAATGATTAAAAAGCTCCACCATTTCATCTTCCTGTTCAATGCCTTTATAAATGTTCTTCAAGCTTCTTAAGCGATCAACATATAACGCAGCAAGTCCTGATTTTTTAAGCGTACCAATATCACCACCGGAGCCTTTCACCCACATGATCTCTGTTTCTTTCCCCGAAAGCGGATCTTTAGCTATGGCTTTACAGGAAGTATTACCTCCACCATAATTCGTTAAGCGAAGATCAGCGCCCAGTAAATTAGACCGGTATATCAACAAACCCACTTCATCACCTGCAAGTGCTATTGCTTTTTGCTCGTCCCATAAATAACTAACATGTTTGAATTGATCTGTAGTCGTATTCATAAAAAATATTTTTAAAAATTTTGTTTGACGGGTATACGTTTTATATAGTTTTTTAAACCCAGTAACTTAATTAGCGATGCTAACTGTGCTTTTATAGTGTGATTAACCAATCACTGTACGAAGAGATTTAAGCGAATTTGAATTTCACATTCAACCCCTCAATTTTCTTTTGGTGAATCCAACGCATGTAAATGTATTAAGGCAAAACGATTTTACTATCCTGAGCTATCCTATCACTCCGGGAAATATACCGATCCTGAACTTTGTAGATCGTTTGTCGATTATACCGAAGTGAAGTATATTTTAGTTCAATAGAACTTGCGGTCGGCATAATACCATCTAAGATTTCCACGTAATCCTTTGGACCACTTAGTAAATCAAGATGGTATTACATGTAAATACCACATTACAGAATCATTGGGAACCTGTACATCAGTGGCTGTGAATAACTGAATCGGCTGATTTGGGCCAGTGCTTAAGGTTGATAAGTGTAGCGGGTAATGCATTACTATTCCATTCATCGTGTATCGCCAATGCGGCTCCTAATGCTGTGCCCTGTATCATTGAAGTAGCATACACTTCCATTGCGGGAAAGGCATCACTAAGTAATTGCATGTAAATATTGTTTTTACAAAAGCCTCCATCTACATACATATTGTTCACGCTACTATTATTCATTATCATTTGAGTAACAATAGCCTGCCGGTTAATGATATCCGTTACTAACTGATGATAGGCATGCTCCGCGGATTGAAATTCTGCGAGGTGGCGAAGATGAAAAACAGAAGGTTCAGTGGGTGAATTGAAATGAATATTCCTATTGATAATGCTTTCTTTTTCCTCACCGCTATTGATCAACTGCATCCATTGCTGATCGTATGATAGTGTTTTAAAATAATCCGGCTGTACATTAAAATGAGCAGCTATCCTGTTTACCTGCTGGTCATGATCATGGCCTGCAAAAAGCATAGAGATCTTCACGGGATCGCCTTCATACGTAAGGTAACTGAGGCAGCCATTATTTAATTCTTGTGGTTGCGGTAACGCTTTATTAAATGGATTGAGACTGATGGTCCAGGTACCGGTAGAAACAATAACAAAGGGTTCTTTGAAGCTTATAAGGTAAGGAATAATGGCGGCAGAACTATCATGCAAACCAATCCCCACCGCTATTTCACCGGCGCTGTCATCATTATCAATAAACACTGCGTGGTTTCCCTGAACAACAGGTGATAATTTAGCCAGGATCCCTTCATCCTGCAACCATTGATGATAAGCCCCGTTTTTAAAATTCCACATGGCTGAATGACATCCGACATTCGTCATTTCAGCAACAATTTTTCCGGTTAACTGGTAGCTGAGGTATTGAGGAAAATGCAGAACAGAAGCAAGTTTTCCATATAATGCCGGTCTTTGTTGTTTAAACCAATATAATTGCAAGCCTGCGTTTAAATGACCCATTATAGGAGACGATGTTTCTACAGCTATCTTTTCGTTGTCACCATGTGTTGCATAAAATTGGTTCAACAAGTCCTGTGGATAAGGTTTCAGGTAGTTGTACAAAGGCGCTATTCTTTTTCCCTGCGCATCTATATAGAGTAAGGATGCCCCGTAGGTAGAAAAGTTAACTGCTTTTAACCGGAACAATTTTGATCGCTTCAGCAATTGAATATGATGGTGCATCCACGCGGTTAAGATATCTATATTCTCACAGGGGAATCCATCCTCATCCACATCTTCGGCAAAATGGGTTGTCTCTTCTGATACTACCTGGTAATTTTCATCAAATACCAGCAGTTTTTTATTTGTTTTGCCAATATCAAAAACCGCTATAACAGGTTGCTTTGTTTTCATACCATTCAATTGTGCAAAGAATTACCATAACCTACCACAACAACGGCAAGTATAATAAGAATGATCCCTAGTATAATGGTATTTCTGGTTTTTTTACTAACACCACTCCATTCTTTTAACGCAAAGCCCCAGCAATTAGCAACGAGGATGATAAATGCCATGTGCAGGATCCATGAACTTGATCCATTACCTAATTTGCTTTCACCCATACCATAAAATAAATATTGCAGGAACCATGTTGTGCCGGCCAATGCGCAGAACAGGTAGTTCTTTAGCAATGGTGTCTTTCGATTAGTGTAATCGATAAAGGTTTTGTTCCTCGCATTTAATATCATGCACCAGATAAAATTGGTAGCAAGACCACCCCATAATAACACGATATAAATTACATTGTTCTTAAACAGAAAATTAATGGTTTCCGTTGGGTTGGCGGCTTTCCATATCTCGTTGGCCCTCTCAGCCATTGGCGCACCTGCTTCAATACCATAGTTAAAGCCGGCACTCAGTATACCAGAAAGGATACATACGATCAATCCTTTTTTAAGATCAAACTCCTTTACACTTTCTTTCTTTTTTTCATCGGAGAGTTCTTTCTCTTTTTGATATCCGGCTTTACCGCAAATAAAAATTCCTACTAAACAAAGTACAACACCGATCAATACAACATTACCCCAGGTTGAATCCAGTAAATGGGAAAAAGTAATTTTGCCGGGTACATTCGCCAGGTCGTAATATATGGGGGGTGCTAATGCGCCGAAGGCTGATGTAAATCCAAGCAAAACAGAATTACCTAATGACATTCCCAGGTAACGCATTCCTAATCCGTACATCAAGCCGCCGATACCCCAGAGAACGCCCCAAAAAAATGTCCAGAATAATGTATCGAAAGAAGCTTCTGCAATAATCGAGGTAAAGTCCGGAATAGTCAACCAGGCTGCAATCGGGGGAATGATAAGCCAGGAAAAAAGACCACCTGTCAGCCAGTATGATTCCCAGGACCATCCCCTGACCTTTTTATACGGAATATAAAAACTACCCGATGCCATGCCACCGATCAGGTGATAGAAAATCCCAAGAATTGCCTGCATAGAACTTTAGTATTTATTTTGTTACGGAAAATTTATAAGAACCCGCACCAATCAACAACATTATTTTATCAGTAGTGCCTGCATCTTTGCCCGCTTCCATTTTTTGCGAAACAGGGTTTCCACTTTCACTTATTTTACCAGGATCAGTAGCAGGAAAATATACTTCAGCCGATGCATTGGGTGGAATCGTTATATTCCATTCCAAACCTGATTGTGTTTTTTTCCATTCGCTTTTTACCAGTCCATATTTTGTTTGCA
>JAKFEJ010000275.1:0-3819 GCA_036675745.1 Chitinophagaceae bacterium
CGACCCGAACCTGTTATTGCTTTTTTTTATTCTTTGCCATAGTTTCTGATGGTACCAGAGCAAAAAAAACTTCCGAAATTTCTTTTCAGCTTGTACGTATTTTTCTTTTTATACCTGTCCTTATAACAAAGGCACTTAGCATTATTAATTTATGAGCAACGAACGATTCCTGGTATTGATCACAAAAAAGATCGCTGGCGAAGCAACAGAAGCGGAGCTGAATGAGTTGCAGGAATTATTGCAAGCTGACAAGGCATTAGCAGAAAGACATACTATCCTGCACAAATACCTGGAGGAGTCAAGTTATAAAGCCGCTTCCAATAAAGAATCTGTTTTATTGAAAACATTGTCCAGGATCAATGAAGCAGCCATAGAAAATGACGAAGAGGATCAAACTACATCCGCCATTGCTATTACCGGGAAAAGATCATATCGTACTATCCTGTTAAAATGGATGAGTGCCGCTGCTATAATTGTTATCAGTATATCCGTTTTCTTTTATACGCAGAATAAACCACCTCAAAAAACAGGCAATACGTTAGTCCAAAAGCAAAATGCGAAAGGTATTAAATCCACTATTGTATTAACCGATGGAAGTAAAATATGGCTCAACGCCGATAGTAAAATTGAATACCCGGAGGTTTTTACCGGCGACACCCGTGAAGTATATCTTAATGGCGAAGCTTTTTTTGAGGTAGCCAAAAATCCTGCAAAGCCTTTTATTATTCATCTTGCAAACGGTACTGTAAGGGTATTAGGAACTTCTTTCAACATCAGGGCCTATGATAATGAAAAGATAGTGGAAACATCCGTAGCCACCGGTAAAGTAGCATTCATTCCCAGGTATGAAAAGAGCGGTAAAAAACAGGATACTATTTTTTTAACTCCTGACAATAAAGTGAGCTATTCTTTAATCAAAGAAGAGGTAATAACACAGCCAACAACCAGCGCTGAGGACAAAGCATGGACAGAAGGTAAAATGCTCTTCCGGGCTATGTCATTTGAAGAAATAGCGGTTGAGCTGGAAAGAAATTTCGGTAAGAAGGTTGTATTCAGAAACGAAGAAGCCAGGAATTATCGCCTGACCGGATCATTCCAGAACAATACGCTTGCCGAAATACTATTTTATTTATCTAAAACAAAAGCGTTTTCATACACCATATCAGACGAAGAGATTGTTATTTCCAGGTAAATAATTCAACTATCAAAACACCTGCAGCCAATGAAAAAAATTATAAACGATTGTTTTTGCATGGAACTATTCTGCCAGAAGACCGCAAAAAATATCGTATCAACCATTTTACTGTTCATCGTTTATTTTTCACTGAACGCTCAAAACAGTTTTGCTTTTAATAATAGAAATCATAACAGGTATTTTCAGCAAAAGAAAGAGCAAAAGGTTACAGTGAAAGTAAAAAATGAGAAACTTTCTGCTGTACTGGCCAAAATAGAAAAACAGGTGCCCTATGTATTTGTTTATTCAGATGATGATGTAAATGTCAATCAACGGATAAGCATTGAGGCAAAGGCTGAAGACCTGAATGAAGTACTGGAATCTATTGCCAAACTGACCCATCTCGGTTTTGAGATCATTAATGATAAAATTATCCTTAGAGGGAAATCAGTGGAAAAAAGTGCAGGAGTAAATGATTTAACCGGGAGTGGTATAACAGCTTATACTGGTGACGATCATAAAATATCCAGGCCTGAAATTATTATAACCGGAAAAGTTACAGATGAAGAAGGAACCGGTATACCGGGTGTCAGCGTAACGGTGAAGGGAACTTCCATTGGTTCTGCGACCAACACCAACGGAAATTATAATATTGAATTACCTGACAATAGCAGTAATCCCGTCCTGGTGTTTACTTATGTTGGATATGAGAACCAGGAAACAGCAGTTGAGGATAGGAGAACAATCAATGTGATATTGCAAAGAACAGAAAAAATTTTAGAAGATGTAGTAGTGGTGGGTTATGGTACACAGCGAAGAAATTCTGTGACCGGTTCGGTAGATGCGATCGGTAAAAAAGCAATTGAAGGAAGACCGGTAGCCAATGTGTCGCAGGCTTTGCAGGGTGTTTCTCCAAATCTTATTATACAACAAAGAAATTTTGAACCCGGCCAGGGCGTGAATATAAATATCCGGGGGCTGGGAACATTGGGTGATAATACGCCATTAGTTGTTATTGATGGAATACCCGGCGGTGATATCAACCTGATCAACCCAAATGATATTGATAATATATCTATTCTAAAAGACGCCGGTTCGGCTGCTATTTATGGTTCACGTTCCGCAAACGGTGTTGTTTTAATAACAACTAAAAAAGGTAATAAGAATGAACGTGCCACGGTAAATTATAATGGCATATATGGCATTCAGTCGCCACGCATTACTTATGAACCAGTGCATGCATGGGAAAATGCTTATTACAAAAATGAATCGCTGGCCAATTCCGGTTTGCAACCCATTTTTTCACCAACGCAGATCCAGGAATTTAAAAACAGGGGAGATGGTGATTGGCGGATAGATAATATTTTGGATAAAGCACCGCAACAATCGCATAATATAAGTATCAGGGGCGGTTCTGCGAATGCCACTTATCTTTTGAGTCTTGGTTTTCTTGATCAGAAAAATAGTTTTATCGGGCCGGGCCTTGGCTATAAGAGATATAATATCAGGTTCAATCAAACTACGGAATTAGGCAGGCTGAAGTTAAATACAATATTAAGTTATGCGAAAGTGTTGGGTAAGGATCATTCTTCCAATGCAGGAACGTTGATCGTGGATGCCGGCCGTGTTCCTTTATATTATTCACTACAGGATAGCGCAGGTAATTATCTTACCAATCCTGTTTCTTCAGAATTTAATCCCAAAGCTATTTTAGAGAAAGGCGGTTATCGAAAGTATGATAATGATGAAATTTTTGGAAACCTCAATGCAGAATACGCTATTACAAGCGATCTGAAAATTCGTGGTGTGTTTGGTGGCACCGTTCGTTCCAATCATGGTTTCGGCAGAAGATTGCAGGTTAATTTTTTACCGGGTGGAGTATATGGTAATGACAGGGAAGTATCTGATGATAATTATAAATCTCTTTTTACCAATCTTCAATTAATTGCCGAGTATAATAAAAAATTCAGGGAACATAATATTACTGTTTTGATCGGAACAGCTAATGAGTCTTTTAAATCGGAAGCGAACAGGTTGGTGAAAACATTGACTGATCCTAACCTTGGTACGCCTACCACGGGTACTATTATTAATGCGGGCAGTTCTAATAATTCAAACCAGGGAACCAATGAAACCAGTATCAACTCTGTATTTGGAAGAGCTGGTTATTCGTACAGTGGCAAATATTTTCTCGAAGCCAATTTCAGGTATGATGGTTCCTCAAAATTTGCAAAAGAAAATCGTTGGGGGCTTTTTCCATCGGTGGCTTTAGCATGGCGCATCATGGAAGAAGATTTTATGGCGGGTATACGTGGTAAAATCAACGACCTTAAGCTCCGCTCATCATATGGTATTCTTGGTAATCAAAATGTAAATGCTTACCAGTACCAGACAACGTTTTTTAATTTTCCCAATGCTTACGGATTTAATAACAATGCGGTAGGCGGCGCTGGTTTCCTGTTAGGCAATCCTGATCTTACCTGGGAAAAAGCGGCTACATTTAATATTGGCCTTGATGCTACTTTACTCGACAGGAAGTTAGATTTGTCGTTTGATTATTTTGATAAGACAACAAAGGATATCTTATATACCCGCAGGGACGTGCCACAATTATTTGGTGCAGGTTTCCCGGATTATAATGTGGC
>JAKFEJ010000159.1:0-3811 GCA_036675745.1 Chitinophagaceae bacterium
GGTGAGATTTTGAAAAGAAACATACTTACGCCCGGTTGTTGTATTAAGCTTTACTTTATACATTATCCTATTGTATGTTTACTGCAAGGCTACTGTACCTGATCGTTTCCTCATCAACGCAAGGCTTGCCGCCAACACATCTCACTAAGGAAAAAACACCGTTCACCAACCGAAACTCACACTTCGTTCATTTCTATGTTTGCAAGCCTTTTTGATGTTTTAATTTTACGTCTTCAATTATATGGGAAATAGTTATCAAAAACTATTAACCATTAAACCTTAAAATGAAATTTTATGAAATGTGATGTAATGCCTTCCCTGGTTCAACTGGAGAAAGACGAACTGAAAAAGCTATGTTGTGAAGTAAAAGAAACTGTTGCTAACGGAATCGTATTTCCTGAAGTAAAAGTAAAAAAAACTTCTTTTGGAATAGCGGATCTGTGGAGTATGCAGAGAAAGATGAAAACAGCAGGAAGAATCTGGGGCAATAAACACAGAACTCTGTTTATCCGTGGGTAATGTGTTTACAGAATTGGGAACGGAGATTGCTACGACAGAATATTTGTTAAAGCAACCGTAACGTTTAATTATAATTCTCATTCCGCTTTGCCAGTCAGGCAATTTATCATACATTTGCGCCATCAATTTGAGCATTGTATAGTACTTACAACCGGGTTATAAAGCTTGCCGCTTGCCTCTTCTAACGATTCTTAGATGTTTTTCCCCTCAGTTGCTCAGAATTATTTTGTAATTAATTAAAAAAGGATATAATCATGAAGAGTGATGTTATGCCATCTATTGTACAGATGGAGTACGGAGTATTAAAAACCCTGTTAACAGAAGTAAAAGAAACATTAGCAACAGACATTAAAATGCCTGAACCAGCAAAACCATCTTTTGGTATTGTTGATCTGTGGAAGATCCGCAGAAACGCAAAGTCTGCAAATGGTATGTTTAAAGGATAAGTAAATTTTTATCTGGCTTCAATTACCTGGCATACTACCACAGGTAAGTAAAAAATAAAATGCCGGTTCAGCGATGAACCGGCATTTCTATTGAGGGATATTTTGATTATTCGTTGCCAAGTATCACGATCAGTGCATAAATAACTCCGGGTATCCAAAACAACAATGTCAGTAATAAGCTGATCCAGAATTTAGAGTTTATCTCTCCCTGGTGCAGGTAAACAGCCAGGGGCGGAAGCAAGATAGCAAGGATAACAAGGAGCAGGGTATTGGTACTGGGTTCTGAACCTGCTCTTTTAGCAGCTTTGTAGGCTTTCAATTCTTTCTTTGCATCTTTAATGCGTGCCTTTCTTTCTTTTTTTGAAAGGTTTTTGAATTCTTTTACCGCCGACTTTGCAGTTGCGGGATCTGGCTCATTAGATGCGGGTACAGCGGAAGAGGCTGGAACAACCAATGCTGCATAAGAATAACTGGTAACAGAAGTGGTGGCAATTAAAAATGCCATGGCAAAAAATAGAGCTTTTTTCATTTTAATTGGGTTTAGGGTTTACAATATTTGATTGGCTAAAGATATTTCATTTATAAATTCCCATTAAAAAAATAACCCCGTACAAAGCGGGGTTATTTTAAAAATATAGACAACAGGTTACATAATATCCATTGCTTTTACAAAAGCAGTAGTTTGAAAAGGAAGTATAAGCGTAAGCCATGGCCAATGACTGTAGATAGCAAAGATAAAAGCCGCGGTTGATGCAAAAAATAGCAGCCAGTATATTCCCTTGTACTTCTTTTGTTGTTCCATGAGTTTTAATTTTTGGTTTATCCGTTCTGCTTCAGGCAGAACTAAGGCGGTGCAAAAATAGGCAGCGGTGTTTAAATGAAAAAATGAGTTTTAAAAAAGCTTTTCAATTTTTTTACGGCGCAGGAGCAACGGTATTGACAGCAAAACACCGGTAATAGCGATGATCCATTTGGCTCCAACGATAAAATGGTAGAAGATAAATTCATTACCGATCACCGGCTTTTGTACCCATGAGAGCAGGTAGTAATTTTCTATAATATCTCCGGACCATGCCAGCAATTGCAACCATGCCGCTATATATAAAATTCTTTTTAATAAGGCCGGTATCACTTTTTCCCTTGCCATCATACACAGCGAAGTAATTCCTGGATATACAGCAGCCATAAAAGCAAAATCAAACCACAGATGATAACGCAGGATCGTTCGTACACGGGTATCAAGGTTGCTAAGTATATTAATAACTTTTTCTTTAGCATAAAAAAGCTCCAAACCCATGATGGTAAATTTTTCGCCGCCTGACCATAGATCATTTTCCATCCATTTCATACAAAATGCCGTACCCAGGAACAGTCCCAAGCCAAAAAAGAACAGCCCTTTCCATCGTTTATAACTTAAATTCATGCAGTTAGAGAGATTTTTGCAGGTTTCTTTAAATAAAAATACGAACCTTGCATGTTTTATTTTACTTTCGTAAATAATGTGTTCCATGCACACAGTTTAAAGAATCAATGAACCAACGATTGTGATGAACCTTCAGTTTTATCTACGTTTTCATACAGAATTCGGGCAAAGTTTGTGGATCAGTGGGAACTCGGAAGAGTTAGGAATGGACGACCCCGGGAAGGCTGTTGCTATGACATATCTGAATGATGAATTCTGGCATGTCGCTATTCATATCTCCAAAAAAAACTGGCATAAGAACGGTATCTTCTACAAATATTACCTGAAAAATAAGGAAGGGGAGTTGACTGGCGAATGGGGCTATGACCGGGTGATCACTACAGATAATAAAACCACAGAAGAGATACAATTACTGGATACCTGGAATCATGCGGGTGAATATGAAAACGCTTTTTTTACAGCGCCTTTTAATAATGTACTGTTCAGGCATAATCATTCAAAGAGTAAAAGCAAAGCAAGCAAACATTACACACATTTTTTCAAAGTAAAAGCTCCTTTACTAAATAAACATGAGGTGATTGGCCTGTCAGGCAGCGGTGATACTTTTGGTAACTGGTCGGATGACAATATAATTTTACTTTCAAAAGAAGATGACTGGTGGTCGGTAAATATAGATATGTCAGGAAACGTTTTTCCGGTTGCTTATAAATATGGAGTATTCAACACCAAAGAAAACAAGTTTGTAAACTATGAGTCTGGCGATAACCGCCTGCTCCATGGAGATGCCCTATCGCATCGGGTAACTATTATTCATGATGGTTTTGCACATTTACCTAATGATGGCTGGAAAGGTGCCGGGGTGTCCATCCCCGTTTTCAGCCTGCGTAGTAAGAACAGTTTTGGCGTAGGAGAATTTGCAGACATAAAATTGCTCGCTGACTGGGCAAAAGAGACCGGTTTAAAATTGATTCAGATCCTGCCGGTCAATGATACAATTGCTACAAATACATGGATCGATTCCTATCCTTACGCAGCTATTTCAGCATTTGCGCTGCATCCACTCTATGTTAACCTGGAAAAAGTTGCGGGCAAAAAACATGAAGATGTGATTCATTCTTTAAAAAAGAAACAAAAACAACTCAATGAACTGGCCGAAGTGGATTATGAAGAAGTGATCCGATTTAAATTGACCATGTTGAAAGAGCTTTACGAGGTAATGGATAAAGAATGTTTTGAATCAGATGATTACAAATATTTTTTTGACTACAATAAGCACTGGTTAATCCCTTATGCAGCATTCTGTTATTTCCGTGATAAGTACAATACATCACATTTTAAAGAATGGAAAACAAACAGCACTTATAACAAGGAAGAAATCGATCAACTCTTTTTTTCCCGGTCTGCTGTTAAAAAGGAAATTAAC
>JAKFEJ010000274.1:0-3809 GCA_036675745.1 Chitinophagaceae bacterium
GATATCAATCGTTTTTGTTGATCGTTGTTGCGCTTTGGTGCCTGACAATTTAAATTGCCTGATATTCCTTACCAATTGTAAATAGAAATTATCGTTATATCCGCCCTTCATCATTTCTATATCTCTGGAAAATTCGTGGT
Organism: Chitinophagaceae bacterium; assembly: GCA_036675745.1. Lineage (GTDB taxonomy): Bacteria > Bacteroidota > Bacteroidia > Chitinophagales > Chitinophagaceae > Terrimonas_B. Next base: position 141 of record JAKFEJ010000274.1, read on the forward strand.
TATAAACATCTACAAAAAACACCCTATCTCTGCCATGTGCATTGGCATATTTAATGGCCATCCATTCGTTAAAGGAAGTAACAAGCACATGGTTCACAGAATCTCTCCGTTGTAGTATACCATCCCACATGGTTTGAAAATTTGCACCTGCCGTCCAGTCTTTTTCTACTTGTTTGGTTGCATTATTATAACCACGACTGCTTTCAGGGTGCATGGAACTTGCATCTATTACTGTGTGGCTATGTTGTGCTACCGGAATGGCAACGGTTCCACTATGGTTCCATTGCGGGTACTGCCAACTCATCCAGGGTATTGACTTTGCATTGTAATCGCCATTGGGCCATTGTGATTCTCTTACATCAAAATATTCTTGCATGGCTGGCTTGATAAAATCTTTAAAATCACTGTATTTGGTCATGTCCGATGCCTTTCCATTATTTTCTGTAATGCCAATGATCATCGGCTTGCCATTGGGGCTAAACCACACTTTATCATATTTACCGGGTTTATAAAATTGATTATACAAATCATCTACCGTAGCTCCCGATAGGCTATTGGTGTAAAAGACCACTTGTGGCACTTTGAAACCCTGATCCATAAAATTCATCAATGTTCTGCACAGGTTATTGATAGACTCCGTGTACACAATTCTATTCGTAGCATCAATACACAAATAATCTACTCCGGCATTGGCTAATAATTCGATATGCCTCATTACCACCCAGGGGTCACTCATACTATAATAGCCATATAAGGGCTCTCCCCAAAAGTGAAATTCATTCATTGGGCTTTCTGGCCGGCCCGAGGTATCATTCAACGCAGCAGGATTTGTATCAATCAGTTTTTGTATATCATAAATACCCTTTTGCCCTCCTTTATGTTGCCCTAACCAAAGAGAGTAAAATAAACCTACTGTTTTTTTCTCCTGGCCTTCTGCTGAAGCTGGTCCAAAACTTCTTCCCAATGCATCCGTTGCAGTGAGTTTTAAATTTGAATTTTCTGCTTTGTATGGTACTAAAGACCCTTTATTTATTTTTTGTGCAATAATGGGAGAAGAGAAACAAGCTCCACCTACCAGTAGCGTAGCAACAACCGATTTAATACTTTGCATTATTTAATTTTTTTAAGAGTAAGTGTTTTGAATTTTTTTTTATTTGAGCCATGCCGGCTTTAAAGAGTTCACCACTCCCCTTACAACATGAATATCACTGTTAGCGGTGAGTGAATAATTCCGTTCATCCTGTTCGGGCATATAGCAAGATGTCATTACCATTTCTCCATCATTTCCAAATATTTCCACGCTTGTGCGATCAAGCAATATGCGGAGTTTTATTTTCCCATCTACCAAATTCAGTGGGGCGTAATTAGGTGTACCCGCCATTAAAAATGCTGGAATCCCGGGTGAAGTAATACTGCCACCCAATGAAAGCGTTTGCTTTGCTACATCGTATGAAAGAATGACGTTCCTTAACTTCATTTCTACGAGCGAAGATGTTTTTACATCAATCTCTATGTCTATATCATACAATTCGTCAGTCAATTCTTTAAACAGATCTGCTCCTTTTGTGAGTGACCGGTCATTCCAACTCCAGGTTTTATCATATAGGTTTGCTATTTCACGCACCGGCAAACGAAAAGCTTTGATGCCGCTTTTTGTTGTACGCAAGGTCATTTCCGTAGGGAATGTCATTTGTTGGCTAAAGGGCATATCCGGGTATTGCTGCGATGCCATCCATGCAATATGCAGCGACCTGCCATCGGGAGCATTGCTCCATGTTTGTGCCGCATAAAAACTACTACCATAGTCGCCACGTTGTGCGCTGGTTTCAGGTGTAAAATATTTGCCATCAAACGAACCAATTATATAATTTCCATTGGCACCAAAAAATATCCATTTTATATGGGTACTATCTCCATCAACAGCAAAAGGTTCAAAACCGGGGCATTCCGATACACCTTCCAATTTCAACGTTTCAAGATGCTGCCATTCCTTTAAATTGGCAGAAGAAAAAATAGCATAGTCATTATCCTTCATAAATAAGGACATGATCCATTTTTGAGATCCCTCATCCCATACCACTTTTGGATCACGGTTACCATCTGATATATTTCGGATGATCGGATTTTGATCATAATAGGTAAATGTTTTTCCTCCGTCGGTACTGTAAGCAATACATTGTGTAAAACGGCCCCCGATAACGGTATCGCCTGCGCCAATATTTGTGATAAAGGCAATGATGGGTTTTTCTTTGTCCGTCTGAAAACCAGCTACATTATTTTCATCCACCACTGCAGAGCCAGACCAGGCGCCACCCCATATTTTATGTGGAGTAATGTGGTCGTCAGTTTGTTGCCAGTGAATTAAATCAGTACTTATGGCATGGCCCCAATCTTTATTATTGACAGGGCGATAAGGGAAACCCCAATGTTGAAAAAATAAATGATACACTCCGTTATAATATACCAATCCGTTTGGATCATTTAGTCCATTTCGCCTGGCAGAAAAATGAAACTGTGGCCTGTATTTTTCACCATAATAGGTCGGCCTACCATCTGTTAATTCTTTTACGCCTGAGTATTCTTGTAGTTCTTTATCGGTAATGTAGCGATTCCATATCACCACATGATCCATTAAGCCATCGAATTTAAATGCAACATCTTTATCAGCAAGTGTGGCATAACCTGCCTGAGAACTTAATTGCGCACCAATAAGAAAAGGTTTTTGATTCCAATCTCTTATTTCACCTACCACCACTTCCTGATCGCCTAAAACACCGTTTACATATAACTGTGCTATTTTTCCATTAAAGCGAAATACAATGTCGTGCCATTCGTTAATCGTTTCTTTTGGCAATTTATATTTTAGCTGGTGTGCGCCTGTAACATGATCGTTACCTATCAGCGCTTCTACAAATACATTTCCATTTTCCTCGTACAAAGCAACACGATAAGCAACACTTTGGGCATTTCCGTCCTTCCCTATTAAAGGAACAAATCCTTTTATGTTATTTGGTTTTACACGTATCAGGAAGGATGCTGTTTTTCCGGCAAGCGCCAATTCATTATTTGCACCATCGCCTGCGGCCAACCATCCTCCATTGAATTGTGCCGAAACACCATCTCCTCCACGAACTCTTGATGCTTGGGCATCGCTACTATTCATTTTCACAAATAAGACATTACCATATGCTGACAGGCGGCTGTTCTCTTTTGTTTTATCATCCAAACTTTTAAAGTTCCATACAGCTACAGCATCTTTAAAATGCGCTACAGATTGAAAGGCCATTGATAAAAACAACAGACATAAAATTGCACCCGATCTAATTTTATTCATGGTCGTCGCATTTATATCAAGGAAGTACCGCTCTTTCAGATTCAAGCCCAAAATGATTGACAGTACTGATATATATTTTTCCGGTATCATTCCAGAGGAATGTGATATCGGTCTTCAATGCTGGTAAGGTGATAGGATAAGCATCGTCGCCATTCGTGTCAAAGTTTTGGTAAGTGCCTGTGGAGGGGAACCGACCGATCAATTGATTGTTTTTGTAAATATTAAAATGACTGATACCTGATTCAACATCTGCGTCTGCTTTCCAGGTAAGCTCTACAGTTACGTTATGGCGGCGTTTCATTTGCAAGCCATAAGGAGCAGGCGGCGGTGTGCGA
>JAKFEJ010000584.1:0-23252 GCA_036675745.1 Chitinophagaceae bacterium
CAAACAGGGAGGTATAACTGGATGCCGGATGCTGGATACTGGATGCCGCATACAAGCAACCACAATCTTCAATTTAGTACTGGATTTTAACAAGGTAAAATGTTATTACATGCAGGCATACTATAAAGTATGCCTGTTTTGTTGTAGATTAGAATAACTAAACCACCAGACACTATGAAACAATTATCTGAAACCTGGTTTGCTGAAGGCTATATTGATTTTGAACTGAAAAAATATACGCTGCTTGCTTACTTACAGGAAGTAAATAAATACTTCGACCAGAATAAACTCTATCCCCAATTAGGCGATGTTGTTTTTCACTATAATAACCTGGTAGCTTTCCGGGAAAACAAAAAATTTCTGCAAGAGCATTTTCCTAAAAAAATGACGGGGATCCAAATGGAAAAATTGCAGCTTTTGTACCAGCAAATGATAGAAGATGATGAACTGATGCAGGAGCTGGAAGAAATTATTCATTATGCTGCCGATACGCTTAAAAGTACTTTACAAACAGGGGCCGGTATCTATGAGTTTGTAGAGGAAAAAATCAATATCGTTCCTGTCGGCCTTATACCGCTGGACCTGAAAGAAGGTTATTTCTTTTTAAGCAGCGGCAATACAAAAACATCAAGAACATACCATTACCGGCTTTCTATTTTTGAAAAACATGATGAAAAATACAGGAGTATTAAAACCGTTTTAGTAGATAATTGGCAGCGTAGTATCGTCAGCACTTATGAACATATAAAAGCTGAACTGATCCGGAATAACAGTAATCTGCCCAACCCTGCCGTGTATTCTATTGAGACAGGATTAAGTTTCCCGGTGGATGAAACATTATTACCGATAGCTAAACGAATTTTGGTGAAGTTTATTACATCGCAGGCTGCGTAAAGGTTTTATAGGTTTAAGTTTTAGAGTTCATAAGTTGATTTATAATCCCAATCATCATATTTAATCTTAGAAGGCATTCTTCCATCATGAAGTACTTGGTATCTTAATAAGTCAACTACCCAGGAAGATGTTTCAAGCGCTGAATACTCCGTGTTAAAATGAACTCTTGCTTGATAAAAAAATAAATTTGTCAAGAGTATCTCAAACTTTGATTTCCAGTCACTCCATTCTTGCTCAACTGATTTTAAATTTGCCCCAAAATGAATAATTCGACCTGAATATTCAAAGTTTGGCCCTAATTCAACTTTGTCATTCTCGCATATTGCAAACATCTCTCTTGATAAGGGAGGCCAATTATCAGCTTTAGGCAGGGAGTATATAATATTAGAATTGTGTCCACAAACTTGCTCTTTGATTTGATCTTTCCAAAAATCCATTTCTTCAATGTAACCATATATTGTCGTCCTCATTCCCATAATTGCTTTTTTAAAACCCTCAACCAACTTGTGAACTAATCAACTATCTCCAATCCCCAATCTTTCCCCTTCTTAACAGCAGGTACACCTTCTGTGATCCATTTAGCAGGCTTCTCTCCTTTCAGCAGCCAGTCGAAATATTGCTGTTCTCTTATTTGAATGTCTTTCCTGTTCTTCCTTTGTACAAGATTATGTGCTTCGCCGTTATAATTCAACATCCATACTTTTTTGCCCAACCTGCGCATAGCGGTAAACAATTCAATACCCTGGTACCAGGGCACTGCACCATCAGCATCATTATGCATGATCACTAATGGAGTTTTTATTTTAGGTACATGAAATAAAGGCGAGTTCTCTATATATAGCTCCGGCTTTTCCCACAATGTAGCGCCGATGCGGCTCTGTGTTTTTTCATACTGGAATTGCCGGTTAGAGCCACTCTCCCAGCGGATGCCGCCATAAGCGCTTGTCATATTCGCAACAGGTGCGCCGGCCCAGGCAGCTTTAAACATATCAGTCATAGTGATCAACTGGGCTACTTGTATACCACCCCAGCTTTGTCCCTGGATACCGATATTTTTTGCATCTACCCATCTGTGTTTTGTTAAGTCTTTTGCAGCACTGACAATATAGTCATAAGCGCTTTTAGCCGGATGACCGATGGTATAACTAATGTCCGGTGCAAACACCAGGTACCCACGACTAACAAAAAAAGATATATTTAAACGACTTGGGGTGGGTGAAGGCGGAATATAATTATGTAACCCGTTTGATAACTTTTCATAGAAGTAAAGAATCAACGGATATTTTTTTGAGGGATCAAAATTTTCGGGTTTATATAAAATGCCTTCTGATGGTTTTCCTTTGAAAGTTTTCCATTTGTATAATTCAGCCGTGCCCCAGTTGTATTCTTTTTGCTGCGGGTTGATAGAGGAAAGCTTTGTACTTCTCAATACGTATTCCGTGATTTTAGATTCCGCGCCGCCAGCCAGCGATACGGGTTTCATAACCTCACCAACATACAGATCAGGGGAACGGCTGTATGATTCTTTGGTATACAAATATTGCCCCGCATCTTTTGCCCTGGTCACCTGGCCAATGCCAATACTTGAATCAATACTTACAGGCATAAACTTATAATCGTTATAATCCCATTGGTACTCTCCAAATCCGGCTTGCTTGTTTATTTCATTAAACGTTCTGAAAACAAGAGCCTGCTTAGGCTTAATAAACCGGTCTTCTGTATCAATATTGATGTAGCGATATTGTTTTTTTGAAGCTCTGCCATCAATAAATAAGGATGGCGCATATTGATTTTCGGGATTTACTTTCCAAACACTGTATTTATCATAAACAAAAACGGCTTCATCGTTTTCTAACCATTTCATTACTCCATATGGTGATGGCTCTGTTGGTGAATCATTTTCTTCATTATATAAAGGCAATTTTATTTTTGCTGTTATATTTCTGGTTGAATCACCATCATACGTAAAATAATTTTTTGCCTTACTGTCATACCACATAATGTATTTACCCGTTGGAGAAATATAAGAAGGGGTAATCACACCCTGCAAATCCTTCTTCACCAGTTTCTTTGCTCCATTCTTTACATGGATAGCATAAATATCTTTTTTCGTACCCCCCGTCCATTGGCTCTCTACCCTTCTTCCCACATCTGTCACACCTACAAAAGTATCGCCATCGCCTTCATTGGTTTGATAAACAGCTGGAATTTCTTCCGATGCAAGTTGCACTATGTTCTTATTTTCAAAATCATAAACAGTGAGAAAATTTTGTTGCAAATCTCTTGATAAACGGCTAAGCTGTACAGTTTGCAGGTAATCATCGTTGTAATGCCATACATCCAATTTTACAAGATCAATATCTACAAGTGAAGTGTCTTTAGGTGCCCGGATAGGAGCAATTCCGAAAAATAATCTTTTCCCGCTTTTACTGAATTCGGGAATTCCATTTTCGCTGATGGTCATTCCCAATTTCATTCCCACAGAATTCTTATCCACCAATACAGCGGCGCTGTCCATTCCTTCCTTAAAATACCAGAGCTTATAATATTTTTCAAGATCTTTTGGTTTTGAATCCCTTTCCGCTACATAGGCTACCTGCGAACCATCATCAGTCATTGTAAAATTTTTAAATTCATTCCCGCCCCTGCTTAAAGTGTCTGCAAATCCTTTTCTCAGATCATATAATACTACAAATATTTTACTCAGTGAATCTTTAGGGTCACGGGATTGTTCTATTAACAGCTTCTGACCTTTTTTACTAAAACTATATTCAGTTACATTTTTAAATAATTTTTCCTGGCCGGTTTTTAAATTACGCAACCGCAGATCAGATCCTGTATTGACAGCAGACGCAGGCGTATCATCGTCATCAGCATCCTGAATGGTGAGGGGTGAGTCCTGAGTCGTGAGTGGCAGAGACAGGGCATGCCCTGTCTGTACCTGTGAATCTATAGAAGAAATATCAATCTCTTCCTGTTCATCTTTAGTTTTTAGTTTTCTTTTGGGTATTAATGCCTGCAGGGAATCAATGACCTTCGTTAAACTATCCGTTATTTTTTTTGCTTCACCACTTAAGGCTTTGCTTTTCGAAACATCCTTATCCTTTTCCAATAGATAAGCTGCCCAGCCGAAACTTTTTTCAGGCGTCCTGTATCCGTTTACCCTGGGCGTCTTCCATACACTATCTTTTCCCAATTCAACAATAGCCAGTGAATCTTTTGGCATTTCTTCCGGCTTTTTCTTCTTTATCCTTGCCTCTCTTGTTTCTTTGAAAAAGGGCTTGATCCTGAAAATAAGATAACGGCTATCTTCAGTGATCAAAGCATTGTAACCTCTTGCTATTGATTTTTTATAGGCGGAATCCGCGACCGTGGATTGTATTACCAGTTCATTATCTCCTTCCTGCGGGTCGATTGTATAGACTACCCATTTGCCGTCGTTGCTGATCAGCTTTTGGCCAATGCTTTGCCAGCCATCATAAACAGAATGATCCAAAGGTTTTTTTTGTGCAGTTACGGATTGTACTAAAAGAAAAGAAGCGAGGAAGAAAAAAAGGTATCTCATCATCAGGAAAAAATTAAAGCTTTAAAGATAATATTCATCAGGCATACATTCCGGGTAAAATGTATTTATTCAAATGTTTCATTCTTATAATACATGCTTACATGCTGGTTTTTGCAACCAGTTTTCCTTCATGCCTCACCAATAAGATAATATGAATAATCAAAGCAACAGCTATTACTGTAAATCCAATGTAGAACCACTTGCTCAGTAATTCATTTTCTTTATAAACCAGAAATGCCAGCAATATACCGTATACAGGCTCCAGGTTATAGGTCAGGTTAACGGTAAATGCCGATAGCCGTTTTAATGCGTTGGAAGAAAACTGGAATGCAATGACGGAACAAAACCAGGCTAATGCCAGTAACCATAACAAATCTTCCCTACCCGGCCAGAAACTTTCAACAGGAAACTGCTTAAGATAAAAAGGAAGCAGTATTGATAATGTGATCAATCCTCCTGTTTGCTGCCAGGTGAGCATTGTTTCTACATTAATACCCCGCTTCAGGAACTGCCTGTTGTAAATAGGAAATAAAGCAGCTAATACCGCAGATATCAACCCGATGATGATCCCTGTCTTGTATTGCGAATCAAAATGAAAAATAATATAGATACCGGCAATTGTGAGTAAGCCCAAAAACATTTCTGTCCAATTCATTTTTTTACGAAGTATCAACGGTTCAAATAATGCTGTAAAAAAACTGATAGCCGAAAAACAAACTAACGCTACTGATACATTGGAATATTTAATTGAACCATAAAAAGTAACCCAATGCATAGCAGCAATAAACCCAACAGCACTTATCTTCAAAATATCAATAACAGGGATTTTACGGATCCTTTTCAGAAAGCCAAATAGTATCCACATCGTAGCAGCCGTAAATAAAAGCCTGTACCAAACGATCATTCCTTCATTCAATGATATGAGGCGGCCCAGGATCCCTGTGAAACCGGCGAGAAAGACAGCAATGTGAAGTTGAAAAAAGGCTTTTTTCATTTATGCTGCAAACTAACAAAAGAGAGAGAATATTAATGAAGAGTCGATAGAAACTTATTTGAATCCAATTCTTTAAGAAGATGTTATATCGGCCGCACAAAACAGGAATTTATTTCCCTTCGGTTACCATTTCTTTTTTGTGCATTGGAGTCATCGAAATGGAATCTGTTTTTTTAACTCTCTTACGATAATTGGTAAACCAGCTATGCCAGCGAAGCTTTAATACACCCAAAATACCTTCTTTTACGATCCCTTTGTTCATTTTAGACACACCATAAGCCCTGTCCTGGAAAATGATGGGCACTTCTTTTATTTTAAAATGCAATTTCCATGTAGCGAATTTCATTTCTATCTGGAAAGCATATCCTGTAAACCGGATCTCATCCAGGTTAATTGTTTCAAGCACTTCTTTTCTGTAGCATACAAATCCCGCTGTAGGATCTTTTACCGGCATCCAGGTAATAAGTCTTGTATAAAGAGAACCCCCTTTAGATAATGCGATACGATTAGACGGCCAGTTTACAACACCACCACCTTTTACATACCGGGAACCAATAGCCATATCAGCACCTTCATATTTACAGGCATTGTACAATTTGGACAGGTCAGCAGGGTTGTGTGAAAAGTCGGCGTCCATTTCAAAAATAAAATGATAACCATTTGCTATAGCCCACTTAAATCCATAAATATAAGCGGTGCCTAATCCCAGTTTGCCTCTTCTTTCTTCAATGAATAATTGCCTGGGAAATTTTAACTGAAGGTTTTTTACAATCTGTGCTGTTCCATCCGGGGAACTATCATCAATCACCAATACATGAAAGCCCTCGCCAAGGTTAAAGATGGCATGAAGAATATTGATTATATTCTCTCTTTCGTTATAGGTTGGTATGACTACTAATTTCTCCAAATCAATATCAGGCAAGTAACGAATTTACAACAATCAGGAAAGATTTTTGTGTTAAATTGTTCACAAGTAGGGAGGGATAAAATCAGGCCTTTTTTAACATGGTACGGGTATATATTTCAGTGAGTTTTTGCTTGGTATGCTGCGGAAAATCCCCTCTCATCATCCAGTCATAATATTGAGGCTCAGCCTTTAATACATCCGACACGGCTCTCCCCTTGAATTTTCCGAAATTAAAAACTTCAACCCCGTTTTCCATGATAAACCGACGGGCGAAATCCACAATTACCTCTTCTCCTATTGTTTTTAAAATAGTTTCAACGGTATTGCCAAGAACAGGATACCTTTCAGTTTGTGCCTCCAATATTTCAAAAGTAGCAGTAGCATCTGCTTCCGCACTATGGGCACCTTCGAGATTCTTGTTGCAATAAAATTTATATGCAGCGCTCAACGTACGTTGCTCCATCTGGTGAAATATCTTTTGCACGTCTATCAGCTTTCTTCCTTTCATATCAAACTCTACCTCTACACGAAGAAATTCTTCCATCAGCAGTGGTATATCAAAGCGATTGCTATTATAGCCGGCAATATCACAACCATCAAGCACCTGTTTTAATTCATTGGCTACCTGCTTAAAAGTCGGCGCCTCTTTTACCATTTCGTCTGTAATTCCGTGTATATCACTTGAGTTTTTTGGAATAGGCATTTCAGGATTAATCAACTTCCTTTTAACACTCCTGGTTCCATCGGGTAATACTTTAACGATAGCAATTTCAACTATACGATCAGTACCCAAATTAACGCCTGTAGTTTCCAGGTCGATAGAGGCAAGAGGTTTTGCGAGCTTCAGCATGAGATAAGTAATTTCTCTTAATAATTAAGGCGGTAAAGGTAACAGTTTGCTGCTCTTTGCAAAATCAAATTTTCATAGCTATTTTTGCTTTTTAAACAGGGGATAAAACTTTCTATGAAAACAAAGTGAAGGGAACGTGTAGTTTTGCAAAATAAATACCCCGGTTTTACGTTATTCTGACAATAATATATTACCAAAAATGAAAAAATTCTCTTTTGCTGCATTGTTATTAATCGCCGTTACCATTTTTGCTACTTCCTGCTACTCTTCCAGGAAGAACGGATGTCCGGGTAATCCTCAAGGTAGTTACAGATTCAAAGGATAATTTTTACCAGGATAAATTGATTCGTTTCTTATAAGCCTTTTGCATTAATGTAATTAACAAGAGCGGCTGTATTTTTCAGTTTCAATTTCTTAAGGACATTGTAACGATGCACTTCCACTGTTTTTAATGATATATCTAATTGTAATGCGATCTCCCTGGATGAATGTCCTTCTTTTATCAATTTGATAATATCTAATTCCCGGCGTGATAAATCGTTAAGATCACCTTTATCGGTATTTTCATCCAATTCCTGGTCTGCAAGAATTGCTTTTACTTCATCACAGATGTATTTATTGCCATTGCTAACCTCTACAATAGCTGTTATCATTTCTTCCTTAGAAGAATTCTTGGTTACATAACCCATAGCGCCAAGCTGTAACATACGTTTTGCATAAGCCGGCATAGTATGCATCGAAACAGCGATGATCCTGGAATCCGGAGAAATTATATGGATCTGTTTAGTAGCATCAAAGCCATTAAGCGGCGACATATTTACATCCATCAAAATGATATCCGGCTTTTTTTTGCTGGCAATTTCAATAGCCTCTTCACCCGAACTCGTTTCTCCAATAACGGTAAAACGGGGGTCACTGTTAAGTATAAAGGACCAGGAATCCCTTATCAATTTGTGATCGTCAACAAGAAGAATTGTTATTTTTTTCATTTAGATATACGGCTAAAAAATTTAAAATTGATTTGCATCAAGGCAAAAAATTACGTAAAAAATTTAAGAACTCAACCAATAAGCAAGCATATCATATCTTATTTCAAAGAAATAAGAATATACTCTTATTTATTATCCTGATCTGATACAAAAATACCGGGTTACTATCAGAAAATCAGCCTTTAGGTATTGAATATTAAAACATTAGATTTATCCCCCCCATCATCCATCTTCCCGGCATAGCAGATCCTAACAAATCACTATACTTCGTATCAGATATATTATCAACCTGAACGAATACACTTAATTTCTTTTTCCAGATAAAAAAAGCAGCTTTTGCATTTACTACAAAATAATCCCTGCTCAATTCTGCATGGATAGCCGGAGCTGACTGGGATGAACGATGTTTGTAAATGCCATTCACACTTACTATAATTTTTTTATAGTTATACTCTGCAAAAAAATTAGTCATCACTCTTGCATGAGAAGAAATATAAAACGAAGGGACAGCATCACTACTTTTACTGTAAAGCCATACGATGCCTATACCGCTATACAATGTTGCGTCATTAGTCATTGCCTTACGATATTGAATATCTATTTCAGCGCCGGTAGTATTCACTTTTGCTATATTCCTTGCGAGTGCATATGTTCCGGCAGGAGAAAGATTTTCCTTCCTTGGCATATCTGCATAAGGAGTGGTTACATAATCAATCAACCGTTTATGAAACCGTTGAAAAAAAGTTCCTGAAATTTTAATAGCGGGTACAGCAAAATAATCAGCACCCGCTTCGTAACTAAAAGAACGTTCAGCTTCCAACGCCGGGTTACCAATGCGTCCGCTTGTTACAAGTTGTTTATTATAATTATTAAACCGCTCTGTAAAATCCGCATCACGAATCGTTTTTCCTGCACTTCCGCGCAGTTGCATGTTTCTCAATTTATAAGAAAAATTTACCTGTGGTACCACCTCAACACCTGAGCCTTCATTCCAATCTATTCTCACAGCCGGATTAATAATAAACTGATCACTGACAGATTGGTTTAAAACAAAGAAAGCGGCTCCTTGCTGCAGGTTGTGATTTCCCCTGTCATTTGAACTGATTCCTTTATCTATTACCTGTACACCACTGATAAGTGTTGTCCCCGGTTGTAAGTTCCACTCATCCATAAGAACAGCCTGAAACAAGCTACTCTTGCTTTGATTAGCAACGGATCCTTTGTTATAAAGGTATTCGTCTTTTACTTTTTTATACCCCCCTTCAAACGAAACTTTATGTTTTCCGGCTGTATAGGAGAGACGGGCCTGGTTCCAGAATGTATTCACTTCCTCACTTGCAGTATCGCTTAAAAAAGTAGTATAAAAATTCTGCGCACTAAAGTCGCGGTTATCATAAGAAGAACGAACGGATAATTGCCAATGCTCATCAAAAAAATGTGTAACTGATACAGAGGCTGTATTGTTATGAACAAATCCCCTCGCTCCTCTTTGCAATTGCCCTTTTGTATTATTACGCAGCCATCCTCCGCTTACTACTGTTTTATTTTTTTGATAAAAAGCCCCAATATTGGCAGCGGTAAAATCATATTCCCCTGCTTTTGCCTGTACCTGTATATCAAGTTTTTCCCGGCTGCGCTTTGCATCAAATGATTTCGTAATAATATGTACAACACCGCCGACAGCTTCTGAGCCATATATTGCAGATGATGCGCCTTTCAATACTTCAATCCTTTCAATTTCCGCAGGTACAACAGGCGTATAACTACTGAAATGCCCCGTATTAGGATCATTGATCCTTACTCCATCAAGCAATATCAATACTTGTTGAAAAGTGCCGCCACGAACAACGATATCACTTTGTGATCCCATCGGTCCACGCATTTGCATTTCCACGCCGGGTAAATAACGCAATAATTCATCTATTGAATGAACCGGCAAATTATTAAATGAAGACCCTTTGAAGGTGATGATATTTCTACCGGTTTGAGAAGCAGGTTTGGGTTGCAGAGATGCCGTGATGGTTACCGGATCTAATTCCAATTCTTTTTCCTGTGCAATAACACTCACAGAAAGTATGATACTAAAAGCAGTCAGTAATTTTTTCATGCAGCAAATATTTGGAAAAGAAAAGTGAATTATCAAATAATAAATGTTTGAAAGTATGTACCAGCCACACCTTAAATCACTAAAGCCGCAAAATATAAAACTGAATTATTTTTTATGCCGTTCAGCTAAAACGTTTTTGACATCTTGCAATGAAAATCCTTTGGCCTGTAATAACACCATGTAATGAAATAACAGATCCGCGGCTTCATTTAAAAATAATTCTTTGTTATCATCTTTGGCTTCAATTACCAACTCAATCGCCTCCTCCCCTACTTTTTGAGCTACTTTATTGATGCCTTCATCAAACAATGCCGCAGTATATGATTTGCCTGAACGATCATCAAACCGCTGTTTAATTATTTCTCCGAGTGCTTGTAAAATATCTTTGCTGTTAGTTTCAGCAAAACAAGTATCGGCTCCCGTGTGACAAACCGGACCCACCGGATCAGCTTTTATCAGTAAGGTGTCGTTATCACAATCTGCAATGATCTTTTTTAGCTCCAGGAAATTACCACTCTCTTCCCCTTTTGTCCATAAGCGTTGCTTGCTACGACTATAAAAAGTAACCTTACTGATTGCTTTTGTTTTCTCCAAAGCCTCTTCGTTCATAAAACCCAGCATCAGCACTTTACCAGTTACATCATCCTGTATTATCGCAGGTACTAAACCATCACTATATTTTTTAAAATCTATTTTCATCTTTACATTTTTATTTGTTTTTAGCCACATGGATCCGATAGCTATCGGATTCATCATAAAATTTTCATCGGCGGTTGGTATAATTTGCCTCGAAAATTTTATAGCTCATTTCATCTTTATGTTTTTATTTGGCCAGGGCCATACTTGGTTTATTTTCTTACAGGGATATTATTCCCAGATAAATATTCTTTCAGATCCCGGATATCTATTTCTTTAAAATGAAAAATACTTGCCGCCAATGCTGCATCTGCGTTTGCATCGTTGAATACTTCTGCAAAGTGTTGCATAGTACCACCGCCGCCACTTGCAATGACCGGTACCGGAAGTTTGGTCGCTAATTGTTTTGTAATATCCAGTGCAAATCCCGCCTTGGTTCCGTCATGGTTCATGGAAGTCAGCAATATTTCTCCGGCTCCGGCCTCTACACCTTTCCTGGCCCAATCAAAACATTTTATATCTGTCTTTACCCTGCCCCCATTGAGATATACATACCATTCACCATCTTCTTCCTTGCGGGTATCTATTGCCAATACGACACACTGGCTGCCAAATTCTTTTGCTAAATCATTTATCAATCGTGGATTTTTAAATGCCGCTGTATTTACGGAAATTTTATCGGCTCCATTTTGCAGCAGAATATTTACATCTTCCACAGAACTGATACCTCCCCCAACTGTAAAAGGAATATTTACCTGGTGGGCAACGCGGTTTACTAATTCAGTTAATGTTTTTCTTTTTTCGATGGTAGCCGTGATATCAAGAAAAACCAATTCATCGGCGCCTTGTTTTGCATATATAGCCGCCAATTCAACGGGATCACCAGCGTCACGCAATTGAACAAAATTGGTTCCCTTGACTGTTCTGCCATCTTTAATATCCAAACAAGGTATAATGCGTTTCGTAAGCATAGCTATGCAAATGTTTTAAGTTCATCAAGGCTGATACGGTTCTCATAAATAGCTTTCCCTATTATTACAGCTTTACATCCTGTTTTCTTTAATAATTCCAGGTCTTTTATAGAAGCAACACCACCACTGGCAATAAAATACAGCCCGGGGAATTTTGTAATAATCTCTTTGTATAAATCAACTGACGGGCCTTCCAGTTTTCCATCCTTACTTACATCGGTACAAAAAACCTGCTGCACACCTTTACTGATATAGTTTTCTATAAAATCAAAAATGCTTTTGTCTGTTGTTTCCAGCCAGCCGTGTATGGCGATCATTTTATCTTTTACATCAGCTCCGAGTAAAAACTTATTGGCACCGAATATCAACAACCATTTTACAAACTCATATTCATTTTTTACTGCTATGCTTCCGACTGTTGCCAGTGCCGCACCCGAATCAAATACGATCTTTACATCGCTCTCAGAAGTAATACCTCCTCCAAAATCTATTACCAGTTTTGTTTTGGAAGCTATTGATTCAAGTACTTTCCAATTCTTTACTTTTTTTTGTTTTGCACCATCCAGGTCCACTAAATGCAATCGCTGCAGACCTGCACCTTCAAATTGTTTCGCCACTTCCAGCGGATGTTCATTATAAATTTTTTTCTGATTATAATCGCCCTGGGTAAGTCTTACACATTTACCATCAATAATATCAATAGCCGGGATCACCTGCATGTTATACTAATTGTTTTTCCATTTTAATAAATTCGATACCATATTTTATCCAACCAGCGCCTACAGGCTGCATACCAAATTTTGTGTACATTCCTGTTGCAACTATCCGTGCATTACACCAAATACTTTTTTTGTTATTTTTTATTACCCAATCCATAACATACTGCAACAACTTTGTTCCAAATCCCCTGCCTTGCATATCTGTTTCTGTTGCAAACTTTCTGAATTGCACTTCGTCTCCTTCTTCAAATACAGAGATCACGGATACTAATTTATTTTCAACATATAATCCTAAATGCATACCCTTGTCATCATCTTCCAGTTTTACAAAATCTAAAGTCTCCTGGGGGTACATCACTACCTGTCTTATTCTCCATACGTCTTCCAGCGGGACTTCCCTGATCTGCATATTAGCTGTTTAAAAAATTCTTTAAAATCCTTTCGCCTGCATCAGCTGATTTCTCCGGGTGAAACTGAACGCCATAAAAATTATCTTTCTGCAAAGCTGCGCTATAGGGTTGCACATAATTACAGGTTGCTATTGTTTCATCACACAGGCCGGCATAATAACTATGCACCAGGTATATAAAAGAATTTTCGGGAACATCACTAAACAGACGTGTTTTAAGATCGTAAATATTATTCCATCCAATCTGTGGAATTTTTACAGAAGGATCATTCGTTGAAAATCTCTTTACAGTCACATCAAAAATATTCATGCAATTAGTATCATTCTCCTCACTGTACCTACACATCAATTGCATCCCGAGGCAAATACCCAATACAGGTTGTTTTAAATTCTTTATCACTTCATCCAGTTTCCTTTCCCTGAGATATTGCATGGCAGAACTTGCTTCACCTACTCCCGGGAAGATCACCTTATCCGCATTTTGTATTTGTACAGGATCGTCCGTAACAACTGCTTCCACCCCGATTCGTTCCAGCGCATATAAAACAGACTGGATATTTCCCGCATTATATTTTATTATTGCTATGTTCATGATTCAAAAATACAGAGAGACAGGGCATGCCCTGTCTCTACAGATTATATTATAATATCCCTTTCGTGCTCGGCAAATAATTACTGAAAGGATCTTTTTTTACTGCCATTCGTATGGCTTTGGCAAATGCTTTGAAGATCGCTTCGATCTTATGATGTTCATTTTCTCCTTTGCATTCAATATTCAGATTACATTTGGCGGCATCGCTGAATGATTTGAAGAAATGAAAAAACATTTCAGTGGGCATTTCACCAATTTTCTCTCTTTTAAATTCCGCATCCCAAACTAACCAATTTCTTCCTCCAAAATCAATCAACACTTTTGCTTCAGCTTCATCCATTGGTAAAGCAAACCCATATCGTTCCATTCCTGTTTTATCTGCCAGGGCTTTCGCAAAAGCTTCTCCTAATGCGATTCCTGTATCTTCTATTGTATGATGTTCATCAATATGCAGGTCGCCTTTACATTGAATAACGAGGTCTAATTTTCCGTGACGGGCTATCTGCTCCAGCATATGATCAAAGAAACCTATCCCGGTATGAATATCAGCCTTCCCGCTACCATCGACATTTAATTCAATAGTAATCTTTGTTTCGTTAGTATTCCGCTCATGTTTTACTTTTCGCAAACCAAGTTTTAAAAAAGAATAGATATCACTCCAGTTTGTTGTTTCCAATGCAACAGTTGTCTTTAACTCTTCAGCTTTATCTTTTATCTCCCCGCCGCCTAAAGATGCATCGTTATTCAGCCAGATGCCTTTACATCCCAGGTTTTTTGCAAGCTGGATATCGGTGATGCGATCTCCGATCACAAATGAATTTTCTATATCATACTGCTCATTGTTGAGATATTCTAGAAGCATACCTGTAGCAGGTTTACGGGTCGGCGCATTGTCAGCCGGAAATGTTTTGTCAATAAAAACTTTTGAAAAATATATTCCTTCTCCTTCAAGACTTTTCATTACAAGATCATGCAATGGCTGGAAATTTTCTTCAGGAAAACCCTTTGTGCCTAATCCGTCCTGGTTGGTCACCATTACCAATTCATAATCCAGTTCCCTTGCGATCCTGCCCATATATTCAAACATGCCCGGATAAAATGTAAGCTTATCAAACGAATCAAGCTGGTAAGTGGGTGGCGCCTCGTTGATAAGCGTTCCGTCCCTGTCAATAAATAAAACACGTTTTGCCATAGTATAAATTTGAAAATTTGCGAATCCACGCCTTTGGCGGGATAAGTTGCGCTGATTTGAAAATGCTCAGGAACACATTTACTACTTGTTATTTTTTTTGTTTCATATAATTTATTAATGAATCAACAAGCAAAGTGTTCTCTTGTTCCGTACCAATTGTAATACGTAAGCATTGATCGCATAATTGCACTTTACTTCTATCTCTTACTACAATACCCTCCTTTAGTAAATACTCATAAATATCAACCGCATCCCTGACTTTTACCAATAGAAAATTAGCATCCGAAGGAAATACTTTTTCCACTAAAGGCATCCGCTCAAAGATTTTTGTTAATTCTTCCCGCATCGCCACGATCTCTTTGATCATATCATTTACCTGTCCTACTTCCTGCAACGCTTCCAAAGCAAGATCCTGTGTGGCCTGGTTAATGTTATAAGGCGGTTTTATTTTATTCAGCAATTCTATAATTTCTCCTGATGCAAAAGCCATACCCAGGCGAAGCGCCGCCATTCCCCATGCTTTGCTGAATGTTTGCAATACTACGAGATTTGGATACTCTTTCAATTCTTTCAGTAAGGAGCGTTGCCGGGAAAAATTGATATAAGCTTCGTCCACCACCACAAGTCCGTTAAAGTTATTCAGCAATACTTCTATATCCTGGTAATTGATACTATTTCCCGTTGGATTGTTCGGTGAACAAACCCAAATAATTTTAGTCTGATTGTCAATCAAACTTTCGATCAACCCTGAATTAAGCTGAAAACCGGGTAATAATTCCGCCTTTCTTAATCCTACATCATTAATGGCTGCACTTACTTCATACATGCCATAAGTAGGCGGGCAAATAATTACATTATCCTTACCCGGCTCACAAAAGCAACGAAACAAAAGATCAATACATTCATCACTGCCATTTCCCAGAAAAATATTGGCAGCATCAATATTTTTTATCTTACTGATCGCCGCTTTTAATTTTTGCTGATGCGGGTCGGGATAACGGTTGTACCATTTCATCAATGGCGAACCCAGGCTGTTCTCGTTTGCATCTAAAAACACTTTTGCCTCGCCACTAAACTCATCTCTTGCCGATGAATAAGGTTTTACTTTCTTTACGTTTTCCCGAACTAGTTTATTTAAATCAAAATTCATATTCTGGTTTATTTGTTACCGGTTGCCTGTTACCGGTTGCCAGTAACCGGTAACAGGCAACAAACTTTACAATTTCATTAATCGTACCCTCACCGCATTCGCATGTGCATCCAAGCCCTCTGCTTTTGCCATTACTTCAACTGTTTTGCCAATATTGTTTAATCCTTCTTCGGTCAATTTCTGGTAAGTGATCTTTTTTACAAAACTATCGATACTCACTCCGCTATATGCTCGTGCAAATCCATTTGTAGGCAGCGTATGATTAGTACCGCTGGCATAGTCACCTGCGCTTTCGGGAGAATAATTGCCCAGGAAAACAGAACCTGCATTCGTGATCTTTTCAGCAATCGCTTCGTCATCCTTACAGGAGATAATAAGATGTTCCGCTGCATATTCATTCACAAGCTCTATTGCTTCGCTCATATTATTTACAACAATGGCTTTGCTGTTTTCTAAAGATTGCAAAGCGAATTTCTTTCTTGGTAATTGCTTTGCTTGTTTATCAATTTGCTCTATTACTTTATCAACGAGAAGTTTTGAAGTAGTTACCAATAATACCTGGCTATCAGCACCATGCTCCGCCTGTGATAAAAGATCGGCAGCAATAAAAGAAGCGTCCCCTGTATCATCAGCCAATACGCAAACTTCGCTGGGGCCTGCGGGCATGTCAATCGCAATATTATCAGCCTGTATCAATTGTTTGGCGCAGGTGACATACTGATTGCCCGGTCCAAAAATTTTATACACTTTAGGAATGGTTTCGGTACCATATGCCATAGCGGCTATAGCCTGGGCGCCTCCTGCTTTAACTATTTTTGTTATTCCTGCTAATTGCGCTGCGTATAAAATGACAGGGTTGATCGTACCATCTTTTTGCGGCGGTGTACAAAGCACTATTTCTTTACACCCTGCCAGTTTTGCCGGAATACCCAGCATTAATACAGTGGAAAAAAGCGGAGCGGTGCCACCGGGAATATATAAGCCGACCTTTTCAATACCTACGGCTTTGCGCCAGCATTTTACACCGGGCATTGTTTCAATACTATCTTCCTGGCCCAATTGCAAAGCATGAAATGCTGTAATATTATTCTTCGCAATAGCGATCGCTTCCTTTAGTTCACCCGGAACGAGGGCGATAGCTTCTTTGATTTCTTTTTCACTAACCAGCAAACTCCTGATCTTAACCCCATCAAATTCTTTGGTCATTTTTTTTACTGCCTTATCTCCCCCTGCTTTCACTTTCAGCAATAGTTTTTTCACTTTCTTTTCCAGGGAAAGTTGTTCCAGCGCCGGACGTTGAAGTAGTTCGCACCATTCTTCTCTTTTTGGATAGTTTACTATTTTCATTTTTCTTTTTTACCTACCACGAATCTACCTGTCGGCAGACAGGTTACATGAATAAACACGAATTATTTTACCTTGAACAATCATCAATTTTATTTCCGTCAGACAGGGCATGCCCTGTCTCTACACAATCATCTTTTCAATAGGCACTACCAATATGCCCTGTGCTCCTGTCGCTTTTAACTGTTCGATTATATCCCAGAAATCATTTTCATCAATGACGCTGTGCACACTGCTCCAGCCTGATTCAGCCAGTGGCAATACTGTCGGGCTTTTCATACCGGGTAATAAGCCAATGATCTCTTTTAATTTTTCGTTGGGCGCATTCAGCAGAATGTATTTATTATTCTTTGCTTTTCTTACTGCTCTTATCCTGAATAATAATTTTTCCAGCAATCGCAATTTTTCTTTGTCCAGTGTTTTATTGCGGATCAATACCGATTGTGATTCAAGGATCGTCTCCGCTTCTTTCAGCCCATTGGTAAATAAAGTAGAACCGCTGCTGACCAGGTCGCAGATAGCGTCGGCAAGCCCGATGCCCGGCGCTATTTCCACACTCCCGCTGATCTCATGGATTTCCGCAGTAATTTTATTTTTGTTTAAATAATCTTGCAAAATAACAGGGTAACTGGTGGCGATCTTTTTCCCGTTCAAACTTTGTTTACTATAGGTTTCACTCTTATCAACAGCAATGGAAAGCCGGCATTTTCCAAAACCAAGTTGTTCCATTACATCCACTTCTTTTTTCTTTTCATACACTACATTTTCTCCGACAATACCTGCATCCGCCACAGCATCTTCTACATATTGAGGGATATCATCATCCCGCAGGAAATAAACTTCGAGTGGAAAATTAGCAGCCGTTGACTTGAGCTTATTTCCACCATTGGAGATGTCAATGCCACATTCCTTCAATAAACGCAAAGAATCTTCGTGAAGCCTGCCTGATTTTTGTATCGCAATTTTTAGTTTCATAAGCCCCATCCCCTAAAAGGGAGTATTTAATTTAAAAAATAAAAAAGGCCTACCGTTATGGTAAGCCTTTGAAAGTTAATTATGTCGATATGCTACATAAAAACATCACAGCTTACCCTGTGGGTAAAATGATGATGATGTATATGCAGGTTTAAATTCATTTTTATGTTTTGCTGTGCAAAAATAGAACCCTTTTTGATACCGCAAAATTTTTCTTTGGTTCCGGCAATTACCAAAAAAGTGGATAAATACCCTTAAAGTGGTATTGCAGCAATGAAAAAACTGATTTACTATTGTACTGGTTTTTCATAGGATATTGGATTTTAAAACGGGGCTGGATTTCTATCCTGGCCCCTTATTTTTTGCCCCGCACTGACTGCAAGCAGGATGACTATCCCCTTTCCCCCATACTTGCACCTGCAGTAAATATTTAATAGCTTAGTAACGCAAGAAAGACGAAGGATGAACGAAGGAAACAGCCTTTAACCCCTACTTATACGTATACAAGCCTATGGCCAGCTCTACTTCAAATATTATCCTTAGCCAGCTGAAGGGACAGATCGGCAAACAACTGGTAGTAAAACAATATGGAAAAAAGACCGTGATAACCCGATATCCGGATATGAGCAGGATAAAGCCAAGTGCTTTACAAAAGAATAAAAGAAAAGTATTCGCCAAAGCAGTCAGCTATGCCCAGGCCATCAATAATAATCCAAAACAAAAAGCTTTATACGCCAGGAAAGTTAAAAAAGGACAAAGCGTTTATCACTTCGCCATAAAGGAGTACATGCGGAAACAAGGCAAATGAGGGACGAAAAGGGAAAGATTGAAAATCAGAAGCCGGAGGCCGGAAGCCAGAACGTATTGTAAATGACCCATTCACCACTGACTATTCACTATTCACCCTTCACTTCATGGCACCACCACCGTCTTCGTCTGTATCGTATGCGCACT
Source organism: Chitinophagaceae bacterium (assembly GCA_036675745.1). Taxonomy (GTDB): domain Bacteria; phylum Bacteroidota; class Bacteroidia; order Chitinophagales; family Chitinophagaceae; genus Terrimonas_B. Next base: position 19,249 of record JAKFEJ010000584.1, read on the forward strand.
GAAATACCCTAATGCACCACCACTGATATTAGTGACCGGATTGGCGGGGGAAGCTGATTGACTATTACCGGTTGCGCTTTGATATACACTATACCAATATTTATATACAGCGGGGTCTATGCATAGCATGTCAAGCATTACTGTATCGCCGCTTTTAATTTCTTCATTCTCATTTTCGTCCTCATCTACAAGATACCAAAGCTTAGTTTCAACATATTTCCCATCTGAATAATCGTCATTATTTACAAATATGGGTTTACTTTTTTTACCATTGATATATTGTACATACCGGTAACACTGGCCCTTGCCGGCTGGATCCTGGTAGGCTATATTTACCAGTTTTCTCGTTTCACCAAATAAAAGTTCATCACTGATAAAAATGGTGTCAAGATTTATTTTTTGTGGCATGGTTGAATTGGCCGTAAACGTTTCCCCATTGACATTTACCTGCAATGAATAGGTTTTACCCGCCTCTCCCGTAAATGCAACTGCAGTATACACACCAGCCGTATCTTCAGCAAACATTGTACTATTTCCCGCATTATCAGTAATGGTTACACCAGCCCCGCTTATGCCCGGAAAACTATTACTCTCAGAAATATTTTTTGTTGTGGACAAAAGCACTCTGCTTTCACCGGGCTTATCTGTTACTATAGCCTCCACAACATATTTCGGTTCCGCATTTTTTATATCTACATCAATTACTTTCTGACACGAACTAAAAAATACAATGATCAGTACACCTGTCAATATCCACATTAAGCCCGGCTTGTTATATAAAGAATGATTTGAAAACATCATATCAAAATTTAAAATTGTAAGAAACAGATGGAATGTATTTGAATAATGCTGTCTGGACGGCTTCGGTCTTATCCGGATCATCTTTGTTATCACGAAACTCAATAGTATATGCATTTTCACGTCCATAAGCATTATACAAACTGATGGTTAGTTCTGATGAGAATCTTTTCTTTTGTTTTAATAGCCATGTAGCGCCGATATCCAACCGGTGATAAGCCGGCATACGGTATGCATTTCTTTCCGTATAATAATAAACCGTCTGATCATCGATCCTGTATTTTCCCGCAGGAAATGTAACAGCACTCCCTGTATAATAGATCCAGTTGGCGGAAATCGTCCATTTTTTATTCAACTGATAAATTCCTACTACCGCTATATCATGGGTCCTGTCCTGTTTCGCATTGTACCAGTTATTGTTACTGATGCCGTTTATCTTCCTCTCTGTTTTGGACAGCGTATAGCTTACCCATCCATTAAACCTTCCCAGCTTCTTTTTAAATAACCATTCTATACCATAAGCTCTTCCTTTTCCAAACAACAATTGCGTTTCTATAGCATCGGAATTGATGTATATATCAGCACCATCTTTATAATCGATCTGGTTTTGCATGGTTTTATAATAGGCTTCTACAGAAAGCTCATATTGATCATTATAAAGATTTTTATAATAACCGAAAGAGAACTGATCGGATATTTCGGGTTTGATAATATTGGTACTGGCCACCCATTTGTCCGTAGGGCTTGATGTTGTTGAATTAGAGACCAGGTGCAGGTTTTGCACATTGCGCACATACGATGCTTTTACTGAAGAAACAGGGTTGAACTGATAACTCACCGCCAGCCGGGGTTCGGCATTCCAATATGTTTTTACCATTTCACCTTTGTCGTAACTGAAAGTATCTGTAACTATTCCATCCCGGTCAATAGCATAAAAATCACCTTTACCTAAAATGCTGAAAGCCGTAAGTCTTATGCCATAAGTAATATTTACCTTGTCCGCAACTTTCCAGGTATTAGTGGCGTAAACCGCATTCTCCAATGAATATCTTCTTTGGAGCTTACTGCTGTTGATACTGGAAGCCGCAGTTGCAGTCACTTCACCGGGGCGTATGTTATGATAAATAGCATTGACGCCAAAACGTATATTGTTCCTGCTATTCATATACCATTGCAGTTCCTTTTTCAAATTCCAATCCCTTATCTGCGAAAAAATATCAAAATCAGTTGCACCACTTCGTATGGATATTTTATAATTATAATTACTGTAGATAAGCGAAGTATTGGAAAAAAGTTTAGGCCCAAAGATGTGATTCCATCGAACGGTACCAGTGCCATTACCCCAGGCCAATCCAAACGTACTGCCTACACCGAGGTTATCGCGGCCAAAATAACCGGAAAGATAAATACGGTCTTTTTTTCCTAAAATATAATTTGCTTTTGCATTAAAATCATAGAAAGAAAGATTATTACTGTTGACGGCAGAATCTTTTGATAATTTTAAAAAAGCATCTACATAGGTTCTTCTGCCAGTAACCAGGAAAGAAGATCTGCCTTTTTGTATGGGGCCTTCTATATTCAGTTTTGTAGAAATAAGGCCGATACCGCCACTGACATTGTAACCCTGGTTATTCCCTTCATTCATTTTAATATCAAGAACAGATGATAAACGTCCGCCATATTGTGCAGGCATACCCGTTTTATACATCGTCATATCTTTTATCGCATCCGAATTGAATGTAGAAAAGAACCCCAGCAAATGTGAAGCATTATAAACGGGGGCTTCATCCAGCAGGATAAGATTTTGATCGGCCGCACCACCTCTTACAAAAAATCCGCTATTGCCATCACCGGCGGATTTTACACCCGGCAACAATTGTACTACTTTGAGTATATCCCTTTCACCCAGCAACACGGGAATATATTTAATATCTTTTGTAGAAAGTTTTTCAACTCCCATTTGCGGACTGCTTAAACTACGGTTGCGGGAGTTTGACGATACTATTACCTCATCCAGGTCTTTTACAACGTCAGCAAGGGAAATATTTAATACAATATCACGATCTACTGTTAGCTGCTGTATTGCTGCTTGTAACCCCACAGCTGTTACCTCCATTGTATAATCCCCCTTATCAACGGTAATAGAATAAAAACCGTAATCATTGCTGATAGTAGTGTTGTTACCAACTTTTATTGTGGCAGCAATTATGGTTTCTCCTTTCGTTTTTGAGGTAACTGTCCCGCTGATAGTAAATTTTTGCTGGGCAATGGCAGGCACAGCAACGAAAAGGAAAATAAGTATATAAAAAAATTTATTGCTCATGAAATGGTTTTTGCAGAAAAAGGCTCTACGGGTACGATTTGCTTTCAGGCTGCAATATTAACTGTAATCAAATAAGCAGGAAAAAAGCAGCCACTATTTAACGTAAGAATTACATTTCTCTAATGAATTACATTTTATTGTGTACCTGGTTTAGAAATCGCAAAAAAACAATCCGGCTTCCTTCTTGCATTTACCGATATCCTTTTCTATTTTGCTGCGATATCTATGAAGACCTTTTTGACCATCCTTTTGCTTATATCCACGTTGATCCTTTCTGCACAGCCTCTGAAAAGATCCGATTACAGCATTATTTTAGGTGGCTGTTTTTACAAAGACACGGTTAGCCTTTCGATCAATAATCGTTCAATTTTCACCAACTACAGCATCAATAACAGGGACTCCCTGAACAAAGGGAATCTAAACCTGACACAGGATGCAGAGGGAATACGCATTAACTACAATGGAAAGGAAAGAACATGTAAAGCCATTTCTTTTGAATACCTTCTTACTATAAAAGTGACAGTCAACCGAAAAATCAGCCGTTTTAGCCTGGATCTGCGAAAAGGGAATATTATCCTGCTGGATTTTTGCCCCGAAAAAGATGATCAGCCCCCGACCAGAAAACTCACCGCCGGTCAATTACAAGAACCTTTTTTACTCATGTAAAGATGGCTTGCTATTATTCCAGCTATAGTTTTCCGCTTTTATTAATCATACTCTATTGCCGCACGGAAATATACAAAGTAAAATTACAGGTCGACTGTGGTGACTTTACGAAGAATAATTTTTAAATCATTGCTTATATATTAATAATCACCTACGCAACGTTATACTAAGTAGTACCACGTAGTTAACCATAAAATCCAGGTCATGAAAAACTTTA
>JAKFEJ010000576.1:0-23242 GCA_036675745.1 Chitinophagaceae bacterium
TCTCCTTTTTTAAAATAATCCTGTGGTATTTGCTCACTCTTAGGCAATATCAATTCATTCCCTTCCTCATCCAGCAATAAAATTTCCTTTTTCCAAACCTGGTATACTTCAGCACTGATAATTTCACCTATCCTATCGCCATATTTCTGAGCCAATACATTTTTTTTCAAATCACTGATACGGCTGGCCAGCGTTTGCTTGGCAGCCAATATGGCTCTGCGACCGAAATCGAAAAGATCAATTTCCTGGAAAAGTTCTTCCCCCACTTCAAAGTCTGGTTCAATCTTAGTGGCCTCTGAATAAGCCACCTGCGCAAGTGGATCTTCTACCTGGCCATCTTCTACGATCATCCGGTGACGGATAATTTCAAGGTCACCTTTTTCAGCATTTACGATCACATCAAAGTTATCATCACTGCCGAATTTTTTGCGTAACAAAGTTTTAAATACATCTTCCACCACTTTCATCATGGTTGGGCGGTCGATATTTTCTGCATCTTTAAATTCCTGAAACGCTTCTATAAGATTGATACTTGCCATAACTCTCGATTTTTGTCGGGGTCTGAGACTTGAGCTGTGAGTAGTAGCTACGGGCAGTGAGCAAGGCTCAAAGCTCGAAGCTGGGGCTCATAGCTTTTCTCAAAATTTAATTTGAATTTTTGTTGATTTAATATTATCAAATGGTATGGTGTGTTGCACCAGTTCTTTCTTTTTTCCTTTACCTTTTTCCTCTTCCACTATAATCTCTGTTTCATCAACCTGTAAAAGCTTTCCTTCATTTTTTTCTCCATCTATCCGGGTTATTTCTACACCCCGGCCGATATTCTTCAAATATTGACGGCGTAGTTTCAGCGGTTCATCTAATCCCGGCGACGATACTTCTAATGAAAAATCACCACCCGGGAAAAAGCTATTTTCTTCCAAATCCTTATACAATTTCCTGTTGTATTGGATCAGCTTATCTAAACTCATCCCATTATCACTATCCAGGAACACTTTTACATTATTCGTGGGCTTTACACTGATTTCCACCAGAAAAATATCGGGTTCGCCTTCAATCAGCGCCATTATTTTTTTTTCCAGTGCCTGTATTTGTCCTTCGATGCTCATAGTGGATAAAAGAAGAAGGGAACGTCTTCGTTCCCTTCTTAAAATCTGCTTCCGGTGCAAAAGTAAGGGAAATAGACTATTCTTTCCAAAACTTATCTGGCAGAATTTTATGAATTAAAAAAGATGATTTTACCGGTTTTTAGATACCATTCGCCGTTTTTTAACTAATCAATTGGTCAACCTTTCACATCAAATTGTAGCTTTGCCCGGCTATGATAAAATGGTTATTATATGGTTTACTGATCTGGTTTTTGTACAACCTGATCTTTCGTTTTATTATCCCTGTTTATAAAACTACCCGGCAGGTGAAACAGAAGTTCAGGGAAATGCAGACACAAATGCAGGATCAGATGAATCAGCAGCAGGATTTTACTACGCAAACACAGTCTGCGGAAAAATCAACTCCCCAAAAAACAAAAGAAGATTATATTGATTTTGAAGAGATCAAGTAATAGAATTGTCTTTCATTCCTGTAGAATCTTTAGAAGTTTTTGTGTTTCCCGCATTCAAAAAATTGTGTTTAACACTAAGCCACCCAACTAAGGCGCTTAAGGCTATTATAAAAAAAAACATAAGACTGCCGGAAACAGCGACAGTTTTGGAAAGATCTACATAAACCGCACCCGTGGCCATTGCTAATTCACGGGTGCCAATACCTCCAATACTTACCGGGATCGCCGCAACAACTGAACCTGCAAAAAACAAAGCGGCATAAGACAATAACTCATTTGGCGGGATTTGCAAAAAAAGTAAGAGACAAAAAAAAGCCAGCAACTGGCATGTTTGAATCAATACTGATAATAAAGCTGCCTTCGGAATTGATTTGCCAAAGGGTTTAAAATAAAGATGAGCAATCAGCCAGTAAATAATGAAACCGGGAATAACAGCAAGAAACAAAATCCATAGAATTTCTTTACCTGGAAATGAAACGGAAATAAAATTGGTAAGGCCCGCCATTATCGCTAACAATACAATCAAGCCGGTAACCCTGTCAAGCAAAGTCGCTTTGGTCAGTTGTAAAAAAGACAAGCCCTTTTTCTTTAAAGCAAATACTTTGTAGACATCACCTCCGATGCCACCCGGAAGGAACAGGTTATAAAACATGCCGGTATAATACAAGCGTAGATTAAATAAATAGCTTATAGTTGTATCAAGAAGTTTGTAGAATTGTAGTAATCTATAAGCACTTAAAAACTGTGAAGAATTAAAGAAGAGAACAGCAGGTAACAGCCATGCAACCGAAGCACTCCACCTGATGTTTTTCAATTCCGTCCAATTTACCTGGCGCAAAGCAAAGTATACCGCTATAGCTGCAATTACACATTTCAACAAGGCAGATATCCATTTCTTCATACCGGGGTGCTATTGTATTCAAAGACTGATCTTATTCTGAAAGCCTTTTTATGCTGCGATTCATAATAAGTACGCATCAATATTTCGGCGACAATACCAAACAAGATCAACTGTAAGCCTGCCAGTAATAAAATTACCCCCAGGATCAACAGGGGCCTGTTACCAATCCGGGCTCCAGCCAATTTGATAATCAACAGGTATATATTGATAAGAAAACCTACAAAAAATAACAACAATCCAACTGGCCCAAATATATGCATGGGCCTCTGAAAATATTTTTGCATAAATAAAACCAACAAGAGGTCACTCATCACTTTAATAATGCGACCCATACCATATTTGGATTTTCCATGAATTCTCGGATGATGCTTTACCGGCATCTCTGTCATTTTTGCCCCTTGCAGTGCAGCCAATACAGGAATAAAACGGTGCATATCTCCATACAATTCCAGGTTTTTTGCTATGTCACGCCGGAAAATTTTTAAAGTACAACCATAGTCATGCAATGTTACTCCGGTTGTTGTCCTGATGAGTTTGTTAGCGATCCTGCTGGGTATTTTTCTTATACGGGCATCTTTTCGGTTTGCCCGTATCCCCGCTACGAGTTCCCAATTTTCTGTCCGGAGTTTTTCAAGCATTATGGGGATATCTGAAGGGTCATTTTGCAGATCAGCATCCATTGTTACGATGTATTCTCCTTTTGCAGCATCAATACCAGCAGCCATCGCAGCTGATTGACCATAGTTTTTACGCAGTACAATTAATTTTATTTCAGGCAGCAGATTCTCTTTTATAATTTTTACCGATGAGTCGGTTGAACCATCGTCTACCAATATCATTTCATAGTTATGATTCTGCAGAGCAGTGGTTATTTGTTGAACCAGGGCTGGAATATTACCTGCTTCATTATACAATGCGACGACGACGGAAATTAATTTCATTTGTTATTTATTGTTTTTTTCCAAAACCTGTCCCGGACCTGATCCAGGATAGAATTCGCCAAAATCACCCGGTTGGCGATAAATATCATCATGGCTCATTTCATGCGCTGACCATTATTGAATTCAATTGTTCATTTTTAAACTTTTCCCGGCATGGAGCCTGGTATTTCTTTTTTTTGAAATTTCGTGTGGTGTTTGATAGGATTTCAATTCGTAAACAAATGAATATTGATTGCTGAAAAGGTCTTTAACCCCTGCTTTAATAACAAGTCCTTTTAAACTATCCGTTAAATGGGGTTGCGACGCCCTTTCCAACACTAAAGCTGCAGGATTATTTTTTAAAAATCTTGCGACAGAGTCCGCTGAATTCATTACAACGATACGGTGCTTGTGGTAATAAGTGAACGCCTCATTAAAAAAACGATAAGCAATAACAGGCCTGCCAGGGCCAACCAGTTGTTTTATCTGATGAACAGATCCTTCTGTATCTAAGGCAGGAAATAGTACAGCAAAAAAAACAGCATTCACAATAAGAGCACCTACAGCCACAATAGAAAAGGCCTTGCTTATACTAAGTTTTTTATAGTAGCATACTCCCAATAATACTGTAACAGGAAATATCAGCAGCAGGGCACTCAAGGCAGCAATATTATTCAATGCTTTTTCAGATTGCATCCAAAAATAAATTCCCGGAGGCAATGTAAGTGAGAAAACCGTCAGTATGATCCATTCCGGCCACAAGTTTTTTATTGGTATTTTCCCATTGATATAATTAAAAATAAAAGAACCAATACTAATAGCCAGGAAAGGATAAGCCGGGGTTGTATAGTTTAGTAATTTAGTAGCGGAAAGAGAATACACAAAAACAATAACTGCTGCAGCCAGTAAATTAAAAAATAGCCAGTTGTCCTGGTTGCGTTGTTTCCATGCAAAACCAATCGCCCTGATCAGAAAGATAGAAAAGGGAAATAACCCCATTATTAAAAAGAGCCAGGTTAATACAAAAGGTCCCTTATGCCCGCCCATCGGTTCGCTGAACCTGCCCAGGTTATGTTGTATAAAAAATCCTTGTGTCCAGGCTCCATTTGTTTTGATATGCACCATATAAAACCAGGGCAAAGCAATAGCAGCAACGATAACGAGTCCCCATACAGGTTGTAGTTTCCAGAAAGTTTTTATTGACCATTCTTTTCGAAATAATAAATACAATAAGATAGTAATGGCTGGCAATATTATGCCGACAGGTCCTTTAGCTAGTATAGCGAGTCCCCACAAAAAATACATTAGCCACAAAAAAAACTTTCGTTGTTTTTGATATCCTTCCCAAAAACAAAATAAGGAAAGAACATGGCAAGCAATAAGATAAGGATCAGGGGTAGCCAGTCTGAACTGAAAAATAGTATGAACAGATGCCAACAAAACAAGGCTGCTCCACCAGGCAACCCCGGGCCCCGCGTATTTGTTGGCAAATAGCCAGGTGGTGATAATAACCAGTATTCCGCATAAGACAGAAAAAAGACGGGCACCTGTTTCATTGATCCCGCCTATGTAATAGCTGAAAAGAATAGCATAATAATGAAGCGGAGGTTTATCGGTTCTCAATTCGCCATTGAAATAAGGAACAGTATAATCATGCCTGTCCTTCATTTCAACAGGAACCTCGCTGTTGCGGGCCTCAGCAATCTGGAATACAGTAACAGCCCCAAGTCGTACAAATAGCAGTACAATAGTGATAAGGATGACCAGAAAAAAAGATTTGGAGTAATGCATTGTCAATTAAATTTCCCTGCTGTTCCTAATAACAATTCTTGTTTTTCTTTCCAATCAACAAATTGTTGCAAGCCTTCTTCAAGCATTATCCCTGGATGATAATTGAGTAAATTTCCTGCCTTTGAAATATCAGCAAAAGTTTGCGGTACATCTCCTGGCTGCTCCTCCTCCCAATTTATAATCGCTTTCTTTTGCATACATGATTCGAGAGTCTGTACTAATTGCAACAAAGACACCTGCCTGTTATCACCAAGGTTAAAGATGGCACTTTCACCAGATTGGTAGTGCAGAGCTGCCAGTATTCCTGAAACAATATCGCTTACATATGTATAGTCCCGAAGCGTATGTCCATCCCCAAACAAAGTAATGGGGCGTTGTTCATTTATAAGATTATAAAACTTATGAATAGCGAGGTCGGGTCTTTGCCTGGGGCCATATACTGTAAATAAGCGCAGAGTGATGAATTGCAAACCATACAATTGAACATATACCATTCCGAGCTCCTCGGCGGCAAGTTTGGTAGCTCCATACGGACTAATGGGTTGATGAAGCAGGTCCGTCTCTTTCCAGGGTGTATTTGGATTGTTGCCATATACGCTGCTTGACGATGCGAATATAAACCTCGATATACCGGCCTGCCTGGCAAATTCCAGCAGGCACAAGGTGCCCATAACATTTATATCGTAATAGGTTTTGGCCTGCTCAATACTTGGGCGTACCCCGGCACGTGCCGCCAGGTGAATGATTGCATCAAAAGAAACAGAACTGAAAATTTTTAAAAGCTCTTCAGAAGAGGTAATTGCCAGGTTCAGTTGAAATAAATGAAACCTGGGATTCTCGCTGGCGTTTTCAAGGTTTTGCTTTTTAATAGATGAAGCATAAAACGGGTCGAAATTGTCAATACAGTAGAGCTCGTAATTATCTTCGCTTAATAACGCGTCAACCAAATGACTCCCGATAAAACCTGCTCCTCCGGTAACCAAAATATTCTTCTTCGACATCCTGTTCAATTTTGAAGGTTAGAATGGCGCCAATCATTTGTATCTTAAATTTACCACTTTCTCAATAAGCTTGTAAAAAATAAAACGCTGAGTTGTATCTATTTCAACGATTAACAAAATCAAAAATTCAGCCGGAAGAAGGATATAGAACTTGTAACCGAAGTTTTCTGTATAAATAATTTGCCAATCTTTTACGATCCTGCGACCCTCCCGATGAATCGGGATGTGCTAACCAGCTGAGCTATCCCGAATCAGTGCTTCAATAAGCTGACGATTCTTCCAGGATTTTATTTGCTTTTCCCTTTTCATAGCCTCTCTTTTTTTTTGAAATTGTTCCGTATATACAATCTCCCAATCTTTTACTCCATGGGTAAATCCTTTATGTTTTGAATTGTGCTTAATAAGCCGGTCATCAGGAATTAGAAGTATAACCGATATAATATTTTTTCCGGGAAGGAGAGTACAAAATGTATAGAAAGTACATAAAAAAAGCACTTGTTACCGAAGTTACAAATGCTTTTAAAATGTGGACCCTGCAGGGCACGATCCTGCGACCCCCTGATTATGAGTCAGGTGCTCTAACCAGCTGAGCTAAGGGTCCAATATCACTTAATAAAAAAGAACTTTATATATTTCTGCGACCCTCCCGATTCAATCGGGATGCTCTAACCAGCTAGGGTCCTGATAAAACAATTATTTCAAAAATACCAATGGTTAGCTTTTTGCCTAACGGACGGCAAAAGTAAGAAATAAAATAATTGCTTGGTTCTTAACCTATCTTTAACCGAAAGAAAAATATATTTGCGATCTTAACTTGATTTATGAAGAAAATCGCATTGTTCGCTATTAGTTGTTTCCTGATCAATTCCTTAGTTGCACAAGACAGTACTATCAGTACCCTTAAAAAGAAAAAAGAGCCTATTAACCTTGCTGGCCGTGCCAATGATCATTTTATGATCCAGTTGGGTTATGCAGGCTGGGCTGGTAAACCCGATTCTATCAATACCGGAGGTTTTTCCAAAAGTTTTAATGTCTATTTTATGTTCGATTTTCCGTTTAAGACCAATCCTAAGCTGAGCATGGCTTTCGGACCGGGAATTTCTTCTGATCACATCCAGTTTAAGAAAACGTATGTAGATATCGCAAGTATTAAAGGCAATACGCAAACCCTTCAGTTCATCGATCAGTCTGATACCAATCACTTCAAAAAAACAAAATTGAACACAACCTACCTTGAAGCTCCCATTGAGTTTCGCTATACAGCCAATCCATTGAACAGTGATAAGAGTTTCAAATTTGCCATTGGCGCCAAAGTGGGTACCCTGATCAAAGCACATACCCGTAATAAAGAATTTGAAAATAAAAGCGGCAATACATTGAATTCCTATACAATGAAGGAGTCAAGTAAACGATTTTTCAATACTACCCGCCTGGTAGGTACAGCAAGAATCGGGCTTGGCCATTTTACTTTATATGGCAGCTACCAGATCACCACTTTATTTAAAGAAGGAGTAGCCGCAGAGATCAGGCCTTTTTCTATAGGTCTGACAATAAGTGGCTTGTAAAGCTGATTTAAAAGATCACAAAAGGATTTCGCTGATTAGTGAAATCCTTTTTTATTGGGAAATAGCGGGAAATTTCTGAATAAACTTTTTCAATCGCTACCATCACAGGTTACCTTTGCGACTTCCTTCTATTGAAAAACGGAAGTTTTATTGAATATGCTGGACAAGAAAAATATTATTGAAAATGAAGAACCGGCAGTACTGGTGGGCCTCGTACAGAAGGATCAAACAGAACCGCAGGTGCAGGAATGGCTTGATGAACTGGCTTTTTTGGCAGAAACAGCCGGTGCTGTAACCGTTAAACGTTTTACGCAAAAACTGCAACATCCCGATAGCCGGACATTTGTGGGAAAGGGAAAGTTGGAAGAGATAAAAAATTATGTACAGGGAAAAAATATCCGGATCGTAATTTTTGATGATGAACTCAGTGGCTCACAAATAACAAATATTGAAAAGGCACTGGATGTAAAAGCCATTGACCGGTCGGACCTGATCCTTGATATTTTTGCCCGCAGGGCAAAAACAGCACAAGCTAAGGCACAGGTAGAGTTGGCACAATATCAATATATACTTCCGCGGCTAAGAGGGATGTGGAAACACCTTGAACGTTTGGGTGGCGGTATTGGTACCCGTGGTCCCGGTGAAACGGAAATAGAAACCGACCGTCGTATTGTACGGGATAAAATCTCCCTGTTAAGAAAACGCCTGGCTGAAATAGACAAGCAGTCTTTTACTCAGCGAAAAGATCGTGGTGAATTTATTCGTGTAGCATTGGTAGGGTATACCAATGTAGGTAAATCAACGATCATGAACCTGTTGAGCAAAAGGGATGTGTTTGCGGAAAATAAATTGTTTGCCACGCTGGATACTACTACCAGCAAATGTGTATTTGAGAACACGCCTTTTTTATTAAGCGATACAGTTGGCTTTATCCGGAAACTACCCCACCACCTTGTTGAAAGTTTTAAAAGTACATTGGATGAAGTAAGAGAAGCTGATATTCTATTACATGTCGTGGATATTTCGCATCCTAATTATGAAGAGCAGATCGGGGTAGTAAATAAAACCCTGCAGGATTTGAAGGCATCTGAAAAACCAACATTAACCATTTTTAATAAGATGGATCTGTACGAAGAAAAAACCTTTGATGAATGGCTGGAAGAAGGTACTAAAAAAGAGATACTGGAAGACCTGTACGAAAGATGGGATAACGAAACCAATGGCAATGCAGTTTTTGTCGCAGCCATTGAAAGAAGAAACCTGGACAAACTCAGGGAAACGATATTGGAGAAAGTGAGGGATATGTATAAAGTGAGATATCCTTATAAGTCAGAGTTTTTGTATTAAAGCCCCCTAAATCCCCCGGTGGGGGACTTTTTAGATCATAGCTTTTCTAAATTTCAAAAGGAGTTAAATTAAATCTGTGTGCATCTGTGTTAATCTGTGGCAACAAATATGGCTGAAAAAAAATATACCTGGCATAAGATCGCTGACCAAATTGAAGAACTGGATTTTGCTGATAATAATATTTCAGTAGTTGAAGTGAATAGAAAAAAAATCTGTATCGGAAAGTTTAAAGAGGGTGTTTTTGCTTTTGCCTATAAATGCCCGCATGCAGGTGGGCTCCTGGCTGATGGCTATATTGATGCATTAGGAAATATAGTTTGTCCGATACACCGGTACAAATATGATATGAAAAATGGCCGTAATATAACAGGTGAAGGCTATTACCTGAAAAACTGGCCGGTAGAAATCAGGGAAAACGGCGTATTTGTAGGCCTTGAGGAATCAGGCGGAATTTTTGGATGGTTAAAATAGTCTTTTCTGTTTTTCTGGTATTGATTTTTCCCTATTTTTGCTGCCCGAATTAAAAATCACCTGGAATTGGTGATTTGCTTTTTGGAATTTTGTAAACATATTCCTGCTTAGCTCAGTTGGTTAGAGCATCTGACTGTTAATCAGAGGGTCGCTGGTTCAAGTCCAGCAGCAGGAGCAGCCACAGTAAAGGGTCTTAAGAAATTGAGACCCTTTTCATTTATCCCGTTCCGACACTTTTCCGACACTATTGCTGTTATAATCCAAATTTAGAGCTCTCCCTACACCATAGCAATTTTCCGAAAATTTGCTTAAAAGTTTATTTCATTGATAATTAATCCTATATAAGGTCAATATAAAAACGCAATTGTACTCAAGAAAATAAATATCATCTAACCCCTAATTTGTCAAGTTTTAAAAAATGTTATTTAAATAATCCAAATTTATGAGCATTTATTTTTGAAATAATGTTGCATATACTTAACAATTTTTAATATTTTGGCAGTAATTTATATTCTAGAATTTATTAACAAAACAAACAAACATAAAAGAAATAATTGGTGTAACAGAAAAAGCGTTTATATTTGTTCACTAAAACAAGTGAATGCCTCTTCAAATTGAAATAAAGGATGAACACCTAAAAGAGATGATCGAATTCTACGTCTCGAAACAAAGAGATATAAGAATGCAGATCAATAATTTAGAAAAGCAAGCCAAGGAGGTTTCCGCGATTATTCAACAACTTAATCAGTCAATTCGAGAGACTGGGCATATCAGACCTCTACCTGAAAGTGCAGTATATTCAGATAAATGGCCTTGGGTGAAGAAAATAAAATTTGCAATTGGGCAGGGGAGGGAACCCGTTACTACACGTGAAATCGTTGATCTTCTTATTCAATACGAACCAGCTTTAGAGTATAATCGCAAAAAGGCAGTAGCATCGGTTTCTTCTACTTTATCCGTAAAAACCGGAGAAGAGTTTGGGAGAGTATTAAGTGAGTCGGGGGATAACGCTTATTATATTTTAGAAGATGTGAGCGATGAACAAAAAAAAGACCCTGGAAGAACAACTATCGATCTTGAGAATTTACCTTTTTGACGGCACCTTACACACAAAGTTCGCCGCTTCGTGTCAAGTGAGTCAAAAGTACCGACGGAAGGCTGGCTGGTGCGAAGTAGCTAAACCACTCTGATATAGTGGCGATCAGGCGCAACTCCTGAACCCAAGCCCGAAATCGGTATAAAAGTAGGTAATAGAAAAATCAGAACCAACAGAAACTTTTTGCTGTCAAGATTTTAATAGATAATCGTATTGCCCATTAATTAATGCTAAAGTTGATATTCCCCTTGCATTTTCTATGTGGTTAACGCATTTCAGATACCGCTTTGTAGGTTTTCCGGCATAGTGCGTTTTGAAATGCTTTTGACTTAGCTCTTTCTCCGCTTCCGTACTTTGTTGCAATCTTTTAAACCATAAATCCATTTTAGTCCCGGTGTTATATGGTTTGATTTTACGGTAATATCCTTTTATAGTTGAACAATGAACATATCTGCCATTTACTAAATATAATTTCCGGCACCTTTTCTTAGTCACAGGACAAACGAAAAACCAAACCACGCCGCCCGGTTTTGTCTTCATGTGGCTATAGACCATTTCAAGCCTGTTATAGCTGCCAATGGTTATATAACACCGCCTACCTGGCGGGGGGATTCTAAGCCCTACTTTGCGATTTATGTCAGTTGCTGCTATACTTTTATACATATACCCTTATTTAAAAGACGTTAAACGATTAGGAACACCGGTAGAGACAAAATAAAAGATTGTTTTAGCCTGCATTATCTACATTGCCTACATTGAACAAGGCCGGTCATTACAACCGGCCTTTAATTTCATCCCTTTTGGTTTATATCCAAATAGCATTAGGCAAATACTCTTTAATGCTCTCCCTTGCTTTCTTATTCGTAGATATACAGGCCAAACAATTATAGTCAGGGTTGACTATGCTAGCCTCAATAGCGAGACGTTCATAATTAAAAATCATTATAGGTTTATTGGGATAATCAGATAATAAATGACCTCCAAATAAGTGGTAATGATCTTCAGGGCTATATTCCCTCCTCCCTTTTGGGTGACGTATTGGGGAATAAGACGCGGAATTTTTATCTACTCTAACAACGATATGCGAACGTCCTGAAATTACTCTACGATCTTTGTCTATCTGCCAATAAATAGGGTCGAAGTCACTGAACCCACGTTTAGACGTTCCTATAAAATATCTGCTAAAGGCTTCATTGGTGCTATCGTTACCGTAATAATATCGAAGCCAGCGAGCTAACTTATTTGGCCTATTAGTTTGACTTGCCATTTCGACCCATTCCCAAGGTATGCCAGCCGGTAACGAATTAACATACTCTACCCGGTCGGCATTGTATTGACAATCTTTATGTAAGCACTCCCCTTTAAATTTTGGTTTAGCAACATTATACCCGGCATACTTTACTAATGATCTTCGCTTACAGGTCGGGCATTGCTCTAAAACGGGAATGCCGTTAGTCTTTATAAAATCCATTTTAAAATTAGTTGGTAAAAAAAAGATTGTTTTCGTGCTTCATTTGATTCATACGCTTACATTATCCCCGCAAACAATAGACAGTGTTTCCCAATGACAGCCGCTTTACTTCGTATCCTGCACTTTTCAGCCGTCCGCTAACTGTTGATATACTGCATGGCCTATGCCCACTGTTAAAACAAAAAGCTTGGTATTGTGTGAATAATTCCTTTAGCGTAATTGAGTTTAAAGGGTTTGGCTTATATCCTTCATCTTCTAAGAACATTAGAACGCTATCGGATTGGTTCCTAAAAGCTGTTACCTGTTCCCTTGCTGCTTTACAATCTGTAAAACGCTTTTGAATCAACAACCTATTAAGCCCTTGTAGCACCCAATTAAGCACTCCGCTTAGTTCGTTATCAATGATCTTTCGCGATAGCTCTTTATCCTGTTCGGCTTCCGGTATGGTAACATCAAAAGGGATGATTAACCAGCGCCTGAAAAAGCCGTCCGTGGATTCAGTTTCCTTTGGTAGTTCGTTTGTAGAAAAAAGAAGCTTTCCGTAATTATCCATGGTGAAAGGTTTTCCGTAAATGTGTCGGGCTTCAACACTTTCGCCTGACGCTAATTGTTTAAATAAACCTCTATCCATCTTGCCGGAAATTTCAGTAGACAGGTTTAATAGTTTTGTATTTAATTCTGCTCTCTCATACCCTTTAGGGTTTGTGATTGATTCCAGTGAATACCTGGAAACATTATCCTTACCTAACATAGCGGACATTATTTCAATGAACACACTTTTTCCGTTTTGGCCTCCACCATATAGTAATAGCACTTTTTCTAATTTCAGTTTTTGGGAAGAAATAAACACATAGCCCATATATTCCTGTACTACCTTTTGCCTTTCAATGTCCGGCAATACCCTATTTAAAAAAGCTGTAAACATTGGCGCAGTTGCCGACGGGTCATAGTTGAACGGTAGTTGATAGGTTATAAAGTCATTTGGATGCGGTTTCCTTAAACTTTGGTTGTTGTGGTCTACTACAAACGTTCCATTCAAAAAGTTAATAAGAGTTAACCCGTCCGTCCTTTCCGGTGCTGGCAGGTACGCTGTAGCATCGAACTGCTTTAATAGATCAAGCCGGTATTGATAAAACCTTGCATCCGCTTTAGGTACTCCCATAGCTTCAGCAGCAGCGCCAAAGAAGGATTGTAATATTTCTCTATCAATATTTTTCCAGTAAGCGCCATTGTAAATAAAGGTTTGTCCGTTATTTCGGCATAGCTGCCAACCGTTTTCTTTTGCTGCTTTTAATATTTCATCAATGGCGCAAACGATGTAATGCTTTCGCTGTAGTTTGTCGTCTCCTTCTATCCCGGCAAGTTCCCGGAAGTTAATCACCCCTATTTGTTTTAATAACTTTTGTAATACTTCATTGTGTGGTATGGCTTCAAATTTAACCGGTGCAAGCTGGCTACTAAAGTTCATTCTTACTATTGCTCCATCTCTCATATTACCCTCCCCTTTCTTTTATGGCTTAGATAATTGTCCGCTTCTGTATCGGCTTCGATGGCTGTAAAGTTTCTACCCGTCTTTATCCAATTAGTTAACTCTTGCTTAGAGAAATACAAACGTTTACCTTTTTTCATGGATGGGATTTCACGCCTGGACACTAAGCCGTAGATTGTGGGAACAGATAATTTTAAAAACACGGCGGCTTGTTCTACTGATAATAGTTCATCGCTTTGGGGGTGGGCTGATGTGGCTTGTTTCTGTAATATCCTTTCGATGTTTTCTATTTTACAAAACATTTGGCTAAACGCATCGGGTAACATTTCAAAAGTTAATTGCATGGTTTACCCCCTTCTTTTGTTACAACCGCTTTTATTATGTCTTCTAAGTCGTAGCGAGGCCTACCTGCAATAAAACATTTTGGGGTAATAATACCCTTCTTTTCCCATTTCCTTACGGCGTCGGGTGTAAGGCCGAAATACTCGGCCACTTCTTTCCTTTTAATTAAACTGTTCATAAATAGCATTATTTACGAGAAGTATAAAAAAGGGCAAACTGTTCCCGGAAAAAGTGGAATTAACAGGAAATCACATGAAGAAAATGCGTTTATACCTAAGATGGTATTGGATTTGGTGATTATTGCACGACTTTTTCACGCTGTCTATTATAGTTCCATGTAGACCATGTAGCAAATGAAGCCAGAAACAAACTTTTATTTCGGCCTTTCCGATATTCCTTTGCCTGATCTGAACTTATTCCTTGCTATGAGCCACTGGTTAACCCGTAATTCTATTTTGTCAACTATATAACGCTTTCCGGTTTCCGGGTCGATTAATTTCGTAAGGCTAAACCTAATACGCGATGTTTGTTCTGCATCATTACAGGCATTGCACTTATATGCTTTTTTTACTTTCTTTATCTCCCAGGGATAACCCCATAAAGAATATTCTTTATTGCACTTTATACATTTTGCTGAAACCTGCATAGTGAATGCAAGTGTACAAGACGGCTAAGTTGTGCCTAAAAAGCAAGGGGAAACAATAAGGACGTTTAATAAATGAGAGATGTATCTTTAATCGACTATTACTTTTGTATATATTTGATACCACCTTACCACCTTAAAAAATGTAATATGGATTTTAAAGACCAAATCAAAATACTTGCTGACAGAGTAAGTAAGATGAAAGATAGCATTCAAACAGAAGAAGCTACAAAAAACGCTTTAATCATGCCATTCATTCAAACAATGGGGTATGATGTTTTTAATCCATTAGAAGTTGTTCCTGAATTTATTGCTGATATTGGTATTAAGAAAGGAGAGAAGGTCGATTATGCTATAATAAAAGACGGTAACCCCATTATTCTAATAGAGTGTAAGCACTGGTCGGCAGACTTAGACCCTCATAATAGCCAACTGTTTAGATACTTTCATACGACCAAAGCAAAATTCGGCATCCTTACCAATGGCATTATGTTTAGGTTTTATACGGATTTAGTCGAAAATAATAAGATGGATGAAAAGCCATTCTTTGAATTCCGGGTCGATGAAATGAAAGAAGCCCAGATCGAAAAATTAAAAGAGTTTACTAAGTCCAGTTTTAACCTTGATAGTATAAATAATACTGCAAGTGAGTTAAAATTTATGTCTGAGTTAAGAAACGTAATAGTAAAAGAAGTAAGCGACCCGTCAGAAGACTTCACAAAATACTTTGCGAAAATTGTCTACCCTTCGATGGTTACTGCAAAGGTTTTGGAGATGTTTAAGAGCCTGGTAAAAAGAAGTTTTCATCAATACATAAATGATACAATCAACGAAAGGTTAAAGACCGCTTTAGCAACTGAACAACAAAAGGTAGAGCAATTAGCAAAGGAAGAGTTGACTTCAAATATTACTGAAGAAACTAAGGTTGTAACAACCGCTGAAGAAATGGAGGCTTTTTATATTATTAGGGCTATACTTTGTTCTAAGGTTAGTGTATCGAGGATTACTCTTAGAGATAATCAATCCTATTGCGGAATTTTGTTAGACGATAATAACAGGAAACCTATTTGCCGCTTGCATTTCAATGGCAAAAAGAAACAAATAACTTTCTTTGATACAGATAAAGAAGAAAAAATAAATCTCGATGAAAGTAATCAGATTTACGAGCATACTTCACGATTGATAAAAACCGTGGAGCTATACGAACAAGTCAACAATAAAAAGTCTACAGTATAAAAAAAATGCCCCGATCATAGTACCAGGGCATTTAAACCAACAAGGGAAGAAACTTAATTAACATTATTCAGCATCGTGCTTATACATTTTTTAATATCGGATTTACGTCCGTTATTGTTTACCATTTCCAGAGCAAAGGAATTACCAAATCTTTCAATACCTACCTTATGGCAAACGTTTACTAATGATATAAAAAGGCTATCGGTAACGGGTATGGTTAAGCGTCTTTTGACTTGTGAGGCGTTCATAAAAGTCGTCTTTTCATCGCTGTTTATTGTCTTTGCGATAAGCTTGTTCGTAATCATTTGGGGGTGGATTGTTGTTTTCATTTTTAAGTTTTAGGGATGCAATAATAAATAATAACCGTTTACCGTTATCCGAAATTGTTTGTTATTAATTAAGATAAGTTTATATACTATGAAGCCTTTTTGAAGTCCTGGCAAATAGTCACAACTTTAGATTCAGAACCTTTCAGGAAGTTCTTAGAAAGGTCTGCAAATGCGTTATCAATTCCTTGTTGTGCCGCCTCATAATTATCGTACTGTTTCCTTAACGCCTTAAACCCTTCGCCTGACTTTTCGATTATGCAGCCTTTGTATTTTGAGTAGTGTGGGATTGATTTTTTCATTTGTTTGTGTTTGATAGATCAAAGATACGTATATACGTATATACTACCAAACTTTTAGCTATTTATTTTTACTCAACGTATAGATATATATTTATATATACGTAACAGTTTATTTTGCGTATCTTGCTAAAAAAAATACTATGGCTAAAGCAACAAGGAAAGGCGGCAACCCCCGTACCGTACCAGAAGGTAAAACCCAGGTTAATTTCAATATCAGTAATGAGATATTAGAAAAGGTTAAGGTCGTCGCTTTTGTTGAGGGCGTAACAAATTCAGAGATATACAACAGGGCAACGGCTGGCTTTATAGATACGTATGAGAAAAAGAACGGGAAAGTAAAGCCAATACCAAAGGGTAAAGGTTTTTAGGGGCTACGTTAAATGCCAGGCAATACTTATTCTTTTCACATTAAAAACAATTTTATGCCTGATTATTTAGGGTCTCCAATGAATGGAGTTAAAAGTACATTAGTCCCGTCTAACTGGCTCGGACATCCTCCCGAGTGGAGGGATTCAAAAGTTATTCTGCTTTCAAATGATCAAGTTGTAGATGGACGAGGTAATCTATATACGGATATTAGTAATCCTGCTTTACCTTAACGTTATGAAGCCGCTAAATTTAACCGTTTACCGGCTTTTTATTTCAATCACCGAAAACGTATGATGTATAATTGAGAGTAATACGGACAATTAACTCTAATACTGCCCGCACCGGGAAGAGCCTATTGAGGGTTGTAATTTTAAGGTTTAAAGAATGGAGAACTACCAGAGAAAGACGGGCGGGTGAGTTTTACAACTAATCACCGTTATTTATTGGTAATGGTGTCTGAATAATAACTTCATATTCAACAGCGGGCGGATCAACTTTTTCATATTCTCTTTTTACAATAAAATTGTCTTCCGGAGAATTTACTCTATTATTAAAAAAGTTTTTAATTGTTGACACGTTTTGAGTTCCAATTCCATGAATTCTAAAACCTTCCATGTGATACTTTGTAGCTTTTTGAAGCATGACCTCAAATTCAATTCCTAATTGATCTTCATTTATTCCTCTGTGGACAAATAATGCTCTAGCTTTTTTACCTACAGTAATTTCATAGTATTCTAAAAAGGCCTCTTTAGAAATGCTGTTGTACAATGGAAGGAATTCTGACTCAAAATAACCGGCAGTACACAAATTTGCAATGTTTGCCCCGCGTTCTCCAAATCTGTCTCTTATATCTTTCTTATAGTTGGATATGTTCTTTCCTTTCTTTTGCTCATCCCTTAAATACAAAGCTAACTTTAACGCCGTATAATCGTCAATGGGGAGTATGTCTGAAAAAAATCTTAATATATTTTGGTCAGGACTTTCTTTATAATAACGAATATAAGATTCTAAAATTTCTTCCTTTGTACTTTTCCAAATTAATCCGCCTGATTTAAATGCCTTTTTAATTATTTCCAATAATATTGACCTGTCCTTCGGATCCCAATTTTTGGAAACAATAGTTAGTATTTTGTTTTTACGAGAATAAGACCATGGAGATCCCATTTTTGCCTCGTCAGTGATACCGTCCTCATCTAAAAAGATAGTTACATCCTTTTTAGATGCTAGTTCTTTAATATCCTCAGCGGAATTTAATTTCTTGGAAGACTTTTTTTTAGATGGCATTTAAAGAGGGACAATTAGTATTTACCTTCAGCTAGATTAACAATAGAATATAAATCGTCTTTAATAAAAATTTCCGAACCTCTTTTCAATCCTCCAAAATTAGTAGATGAAATTTCTTCTCCTTCCGGGGTTAATACTGGTTCTCCTGTAGCTTCGGTAATTAACCCATCTTCATTAATTGATTTACCAAACGCTTCCAGAATAAGCGGTATTGCTTTTTCAGTGAAAAGTAATTTAGGTGTGAAGCCCGCTTTCATGTTTAATCCTTTTTAATTTCTGTCGACAATATAATTAATTAACGTAAACTGTGCCAAATCTATTTTGCCATCTAAAAGATAGATTTTTGGAGGCGCAATATACACTTTAATAAGACAAATCTGCATAACAAATGTTTAAAATGCAAGAGTAATTGTACTGGACTAGGCAATTTATAGGATGGAATACTAAATTTAGGTCTTTTATATTGATTTATAAATGGTTAACATAATAAAAATATGGCCTACTGTTCCACGAAACGTCTGTCCGAACAGGTAATCTGCTTTTTTTATGTCAGAAATGTACCCAATGTAGATAATGTAGGCTAAAACAATCCTTTTATTTTACACCCTCTATATTTAAAGTCCAATCAACTTTAGTAAGTCGCCTTTATGATACCGGGGTTTCCTGCCAGATACCGCCGCTATCCATCTAACTATACCTTGTTTCCTGAATAGGTAAAGACTTGTTCGGGCGTAACCGGTCAACGCTATTGCTTCGGCTTCTGTGATATAATCTTCGATTAACTTTTTAGACATCTATATATTTTTAAATGCTGTTAATGCTTTCAACGCTTCCTTTTTGCTTTCATCTTCAAACCCTGCTAAATAGTTTTGCGTAGTCCTTACGTTACTATGGCCTAATGCTTCGCTGATAAATTCCGTACTTACCCCGCTACGTTGCAGGATTGTTGCGAAACTATGCCGGGCTGCATAGGTTGTAACGTCGCTGGTAATTTCAAGTTTACCGGCTATACTTTTCATGTGGTTATTAATTACCCTGGTAAGTAGCTGTATTAAATCCCTTTGACGTTCGGGCGTTAAACCTTTATCCAGTACAGGGAATATATAGCCGCCTTTATCCTTAGTCGGGTTACCCCACCTGCTAATAATTATCTTCGCTTCGTCCGATAGTGTAACCCTTATAGGTTCTACTTTGCGTTTTGTCCTAATAGTTTTAGCCCTTTCAAATTCCAGTATATTCCCTTTAATGTTTTCGTACTTCAGTAGGCACATATCTTTTAAATTAAGGCCATTACATAAATACATAAATAACCAATAATCCCTTGCCATTTCATCACTACTACCGGGTTCTAAATGGTAATGATAAATTAAAGAAATATCATTAAGAGTAAGAGCCTTTTTGATGTTGTTGCCTGTAGGTATCTCATATTTCTTTTTCCCAAAAGGGTAGACCTCTTTAGATAGCACCCCGTCTGAAATAGCGTTATTGAACAATGTGCGAAGTGATCTAAGATAAATACCTACGGTTGTAACGCTATTAGGCTTTTCCTTATCAAGCATCCATCTTTCATATTTAGATAGTAATTCCGGCGTCACGTCTGCAAACCGCAGATCGTTGCAAAATTTATTTAAACTGCTTTGAGCACACTCATAAGAAACGGCAGTGCCAATCCTTCCCGCTTCCCTTAGCTTCTTTATATATTCTTCAAAAGCCGAGTGAATCGAATCTTTTGCCGCCCTATTTGATAGGTAATATTTTTCAAAGGCTTGCCAGGTAAACGTAGGCAGTGATTCTATTATATTAGCAGCTTTCTTTTCAAAGGCTTGCAGCTTCAGAGCAAGTGGTTTAAAATCGCCTCTTGGTTTCTCCCCTTTGGTTTTCTCAAAGTCTTTAACTGTTAAAGTAAATGGGGTTGAATAGTACCTTTTTTTCCTGTCGTAAGTAATACGAATAGATACCGCACACTTCCCATCGGCTTTAGGGTGGTATTTATCTAAGAAAATCGCTGTGGTTGGTTTCATTGTCCTTCAAAGATAGTCATTCCGACACGTATTTCGCCACAATTCCGACACAAAAGGGATGAAAAAGAATATACCAACTATAATTAAATAGATATATTTTAGTCTTGTATGCAGCTACAGTAGCTGGTTATAGTTTGTTTTAGTTTGTGATGGTATTTGTTTGTTTTGCAGTAAAAATATGACTGTTAATCAGAGGGTCGCTGGTTCAAGTCCAGCAGCAGGAGCTGATAATCAATTATTAATAAAGGTCGCTTATGGCGGCCTTTTGTTTTTTGCAAACAATTTGCAAACGGGACCAGGCGAATTAAAGTGGAAAACCCACGCAAATTGCCCCCCTCTGGCCACAGTAAAGTAACCCCCTTCGGCCATTTCAAATTGACCCCCTATTGCCAGCGCAAATTGACCCCCTGTAGAATGAAATAAAGAATCAAATGTTTTTATAGGATAATAAGCGGATGTTCTCACAAAACAATCCGAGATAATTTATGTCCAACAAACCCATTGATATGTATAAAATCAGACAATTATTAAGACTGTATGCGTCAGGCAGAGGTAGTAAGTTTATCAGTAACAGCACCGGCATTGCACGTAATACGGTTAAAAAATACCTTCTGCAATTTGTTTCATTAAGGCTGACGATGATGGATATTGAGGCGATGAGTGATGCGCAATTGGCAAGCGCATTTTTGATTGAAAAGCCCCAAACAGAGAATCACCGCGTTATCGGTTTGGAACAATTACTGCCGGCTCTGGCTGCAAGGCTAAAGAAAAGAGGCGTTACCAAAGGAATGCTTTACCAGCAGTATATCAGCCAGTATCCTGATGGATTTAAACACTCTGCTTTTCTGGAACGTCTAAACGCTTTTACAGGTATGAGTAAACCGTCTATGCATGTTGCGCATAAAGTGGGTGACAAACTCTTCATAGATTTTACAGGCAAGCGGCTTAGCATCGTGGACATTCTGAGTGGAGAGGTACAGGAAGTAGAAGTATTTGTGGCCATACTCGGTTGCAGCCAACTCACATTTGTGATGGCGGTTGCCTCACAAAAAAAAGAAGATTTTATTCTTGCCTGTGAGCAGGCGCTTCATTTTTATGATGGTGTTCCTGAAGCAATTGTTCCCGACAATCTAAAATCCGCTGTAAAGAAAGCAGGCCGTTATGAATCGGAACTCAATGATAGTTTTGCCGCCTTTGCAGCACATTACAACACCTATGTTTTTCCTACAAGGGTATATAAACCCAAAGACAAAGCACTGGTAGAAGGAGCAGTGAAAATCATCTATACATCCATTTTTACCAGGATAGATGAGGTGGTCTATCATAGCCTGGATACGCTCAATGCAGCAATCAGGTTGCATTTAGAGGCCCATAATAATACGTTGCTTACGGGCTGTGATTACAGCCGCAGACAACAGTTTGAAGCATTGGAAAGAGATGCGCTGAAGCCATTAAATAAATACAGTTATGATCCAATGACAGCAAAAGTAGCTACCGTTGGTAAAACGGGTTATGTAACGGTAGACTACCGCTACTACAGTATCCCTTATAAATTTATCGGTAAAAAGATAAAGCTGATGTACAACCGCACAAAGGTAGAAGCGTACAGCGAACATCAGCTTATTGCAGTACACGTCCGCAATTTTACAAAAGAGAAATACATACAAAACGAACAACATCTGGCATCATGGCATCGGTATCCTACGGAGTGGAACCCTGAAAAATTTATTGCTGATGGAAAATTGATCGATCAGGTGGTGGCCGATTATATAACCAAAGTATTGGCAAGAAATGAATATCCTGAGAAGAATTACCGTGCCTGCCAGGGAATTATCAATTTTAAAAAGCGTGTTGGAGAAACAAGGCTTATCAATGCCTGTAAGCGGGCTGACAGCTTTAACGTTTACAACTATGGAATGATAGAACGTATCCTGCTGTCTAAAGCGGATTTTATACCGTTGGATGAAGAAAGTGAACAAACAAACAATGAACCAACGATGCCCCATCATGACAATATCCGGGGAGAGGATTATTATCAATAATTAAATAAATCAAACAAAAATGAACAAAGAAAGTCTTGACAAAATGAATCGTATGCGTCTTTTAGGTATGCATCATGCCTTTGAAACCAGTATTGAAACACACCAAATGGAAAAGTTTACCAATGATGAACTCGTACATCATCTGGTACAAAGCGAGTGGGATGACAGGCAGTACCGTTCGCTGCAACGCGGCCTTAAAAACGCGAACTTCCGTTACAAGGCCAGCATTGAACAACTTGATTATGCAGAGCAACGGGGATTAGATAAGAATCTGGTACAGCGTTTATCTGATTGTAGTTTTATACAAAAGGGTGAAGATCTTTTTATCACTGGCAGTACCGGCACCGGTAAAAGCTTCCTGGCATCTGCCCTCGGACAGCAAGCTTGTTTACTGGGGTATAAAGTTTTGTATACAAACACTACTAAACTTTTATCTCAGTTGAAAATGGCAAAAGCAGATGGCGCACATTTAAAAGAGCTATCAGGAATAGAAAAAAAAGATGTTTTAATATTAGACGATTTTGGTGTCCAGCCGCTCGATGCACAAAGCCGGGCCCTGCTATTGGATATTATTGAGGACCGGCACAGCAAACGTACTACTATTATCACCTCACAGATACCGGTAAAAAAATGGCATGAAATAATCGGAGAAAAAACACTGGCTGATGCTATCCTAGACAGAATCGTTCATCAATCCATCCGCATTGAACTATATGGAGACTCATTAAGGAAAAAACAAAAAGCAAACACTGAAATATAAACACTCACTTTATAATCAACAACGGACAAAAATTAATCTCTACTTTTACTACACAAAACAATAGTTCTTTCTCTCGTTTTTCTGCCGCGTTTATCATGCCCTTGCAAGGTGGTTTTTGAAATCTGTTTTGAGGGGGTCAATTTGAAATGGCCGAAGGGGGTCAGTTTTGCCGGGTTTTACAATCTATGAAGAAGGTCACAATAACTCCAATCACTGTTGAGGGGCTACCGAACAAAGGAGAATTATTAGTAGATGCCACCGCTTGCCCGCTAGACATAAAGTATCCAACGGATTTAAATTTATT
>JAKFEJ010000140.1:0-3796 GCA_036675745.1 Chitinophagaceae bacterium
ATGCTTTTTTCCGGCTACGTGTTGGTCTTGTCCGGTAGGAAATATTTTCAGTGATCCAATAAAAAATGGCTTTTACTTTTTGCAGATCATTTGAATGTGAAAGGGTGAGTTGTTGCGCCAAAGCAACGGGAGTAAGGGTTTCGCTCAACCGTTCTTTACGGCTGATTTTTTTAACATCATCCCTCTCCTGTTGCGAAAAACAAGGGATAGAGATAATAAGAAAGAATATCGCAGGCAACCATTTCATACCAGTGAAGGAATACTATAAAGTTACAGTTATGCTTAAACCTAAGCAAAACTGTTCCGCAAGCTATTCTCCCAATAATCTCATTTTTGACCAGAAAGGTTTGTCTTTTTTATTTTATCAATTGCTTCCAGCAAACCATTACTTTGTTTATCAAGGGTGAGCTCCCAAAACATAATACCGTTGAGTCCATTATCTATGGTATACTGTGTTTTGTTTTGAACAGACAGGAGATCATCAAACGTAGCAAAGATTTTTTTTGCAGCATTATAAGCATAAGGAGCTTTTGCTATAGTGTCCTGGTAAAAAATAAATCCTTCCTCTTCATTTAATCGTTTATTAAACTGATCATAAGGAATAAAACTTTTAAACTTCCCGGATTGATACAATCCATTATTTACTTTATCTACATTTTCCCATGTTCGTGCATAGAATGCGGCGCCGATCACAATTTTATTGGCAGGTACACCAATTGATATTAAGTAACGAACAGCAGCATCTGCTGATTCCTTTTGTGAAGCAGTCGAGTACAAAGGAGTATGATGGCCTGTAACAGTACTATACCCGTTTACAAGATCATAACTCATCAGGTTTACTTTGTTGACCAGTGGCATCACTTCTTTCCAATCAATAGATTGCTCTAAAAATTTGGGGAATCCCCCCGCTGCAAAACTGATCTCATGCTTTTCGCCAAGATTATTACGTATGGCTTTTACCAGCGCTGTAAAATTAGGTTTATCTGCAGCCTGCCAGGCATGCCCCGGATGCCCTTCTATGGCTGGATACTCCCAATCAAGATCAATACCATCCGTTTTAAAATAATCATTCACTTCTTTTACTGATTGTGCAAATTCCTTTCTTCCGGCGTCTGTTGCAAAAACAGGAGAACAAAATTCGCAACCGCCCCACCCTCCTAACGATAATAATATTTTTAACCCTGGATTGTTTCTTTTTAAAGTGACCAGCTTTTTAATAGTGGCGGAATCTCCCGCATTATCAACAGATAATTTATTTCCCTTTAGGTGGCAAAAACTATAAATGATATGCGTAAGTTTTTCAACAGAATAATTATCGATTGACTTACTATTGCCAGAATAGTACGCAATCACCGATAACTGTTGTCCATCTTTCCCATTTGTACTTTTTATATACGAAAAAAGGAAAAGAGACAAAAACATCAGTGCCGTAATACAAAAAACGATCTTCTTCATACTATGGTTTTAAATATTGACTGTGTTAAATGTATTGGAAAAACCGGGTTATTGCAACCAGTTTACTTTTTGCAATGCGTCAAACAACTTTGCCCGTATTTCTTTGATCGGCTTGGGAAAATTACACAACACTACATAAAATATTTTTTTCTCCGGAAGCCAAATGTAATCGCTGATAAAACCGCCTTGCGATCCTGTATGCCCGATCATATCTATGCCCCTCTCTTTAGTAATAAACCAGCTCAAACCTAACCTGGAAGGCATAGTATCTTTCCATTCCGGGAAAGGATACACTGTCCTCGATAAATCTATCCACTCTTTATTCAGAAATTCATTTTTCTGAATTGCCTTTTCATAAAGCCAAAGTTCTTCTACACTGCTCCAGACACCACCATTACCTGCTGCGGCAAAAGTGGGCTCTTCTCCATAATCAAGCTCCTCAAATTCCTTTTTTTCATTCAATACATAACCATGAGAAACCCTTTTTTCCGGGTGAGCCCCATCGGTAATGGTTGACTTTTTCATGCCGGCAGGACTGAAAATCATTTTATCAATATACCGCTGCCATTTTTTTCCAGTTACTTTTTCTATAATAAGTGCAAGTCCGTTGAATGCAGGATTAGAATATGTATATTTTGTTCCCGGTTCAAATTCCAGGCGATCCGTCTGCTTGAGGGGAGCAAAATTTTCTTCATCTTTTGCTGTCAGATAAAACTCATGCTCTTCTTTCACTTTCCGGCTATCAGGCAAGCCTGATGTATGTGTAAGCAAATGATACAGTTTTACTTTTTTAGCAATAGAAGAATTTTTAAAATCAGGAAAATACTGTAACAGGTCATCTTCTAAAGAAAGCTTTTGCTTCTGTGCAAGATCCAAAATACCATATGCAACAAATGTTTTACTGATAGAACCTATATTGAATAATGTTTTTGTAGTAACCGGTGATTTTGTTTTTATATCGGCAATCCCAAATCCTTTTTGATAAAATACATTATCGCCCTGTGCAATCAATACAGCTCCACCGGGTTCGCCGGGTTTAAAAAATGAATTGAAAACAGAGTCAAGTGTGGGCGCAAACCAGTCGTGTACTTGCGCATTAACTGTTGTAGTTGCCATACAGAAGATAAATAGAAAATATTTCATGTTATTGTATAAAGCTTAACTAAAATTAGCTCAAAACAATATTATCGTTAAGGGAAATATTTTGCAACCAGTTTAGATGGCGCTACCGTTTTCCAGGCCGTAGTCAATGCGTCCAGCAGCATTGATCTCTTTACCTTTTTTAAATTGATCATTGTCCAACCCTTCCGTCCCCATCCGCCAGGAACGGGATAAATAACGGTTTTGTCAAACGCACAAAAAACGGATTGATCAATAACAGAAAGTTTAACGACCATTGTGGACTTATCATTATGCAATACGGCGAACACTTTATTTTTTACCCGGAAGTCAGGCTTTTCAAAATGACTTTTTTCTTCCGCTTCGGGAAGAGAAAGAGCTAATTGTTTTACTGTTGCAATTGAAACCATCCGATACTGTTAGGCTGATTATTCTATTTTGAACACTGAAATTTAAGCATTCAAACCGAAAGTGGTGATAGTGCTTTATCTGCCGGTCCGGACAAGCTTGTATATTTTAATAGCTGACATCAAAAGAATAACAAACAATACTAACCCGGTTATTCCCCATACAAAACTCATGTTTTGTTTTACGACCACAAGCATTACAATAGCAACCAAAAAAATCGTTGCCACTTCATTCCAGATACGCAACTGCTGCGACGTGTATTTAAAAACACCCTTTGCCTGTTGTTTGTAAATAAGATGTAATGAAAAATGATAAAGATACAGACCCGCTACAAAACAAAGTTTTATTGCCAGCCATTGCGGAAAGAGACCATACAGCGACCATAGCCAGGAACCAAAGATCAGCGTAAGAATAGCAGATGGCCAGGTAATCCCCAACCATAAACGCCTGATCATAATAGAAAACTGGTTTTGCAAAATATTCTTTTCCGGCTCCTCTTTAACACTTGCCTCCGTATTATAAATAAATAGCCGAACGATATAGAACATACCGCTAAACCAGGTAACAATAAAAATAATATGCAGGGCTTTGATGTATAGATACATGGTGACAAACCAATAATAAAAGTAACGGTGAGTTATTGAACTAATATCATTTCTTTATTGCCGTTGGCTGTTTCGTCCATCCAACCTTTCAACGTTGAAACCCATAGCGGATGAACATTCAGACAGGGAATCATTTTAAAAGATTCACCACCTGCATTGATAAAAATTTCTTTACCTCTTTCTTCTATCTCCTCCAATGTTTCCAGGCA
>JAKFEJ010000219.1:0-3792 GCA_036675745.1 Chitinophagaceae bacterium
CCTTGTATAAGGATCTGTTTCTTTTACCAGCTTACAAACGGTAGCCGCCGTGTCTTGTGCTGAGAGAAATAAGGGTACCAGGAAAAGGATAAGAGTGATATATTTCATGTTACTGATTAATGGCTAAAAATAAGATTTTTCTTTTTACCGATAGCCAGTCAGGAAAATAGATGACTTGCTAACAAAATACGGTTGATCAACAGCTGCATTTTTCGTTATTAAAGCCGTTTTGATTATCCCGGATACAGGCAACTATCAGGCAATAACGACCGATATAAACTTTACGTTCTGCTTTTCTGCTTACTATCCTACAGAAAGCAGGATTAGTGTTATATTCATATTGAAAAAATTCAGCAAACCATTTTACCAGGAAGTTTCAAAAAGCAGCTGTGAGAAAACTTTTTTTAATACTGCTTTTTTGTGCTTTTTCTTTTATCGCAAAAGCAGACCACATTACCGGTGGAGAAATGTATTATACTTACACAGGAACTTCCAATGGGCAAAATATCTATGAGGTTACGCTGAAACTTTTTATGCGTTGCAATTCCGGTCGCCAGTTTCCTGACCCCGCGATCATATCCGTTTTTAACAGGACCGGCTATACCCGTATGCAGGATATAAGTGTAGAACTTTTCGATCAGAAAACGATCCAGTTAACGAACCCCGATCCCTGTATTACTAATCCTCCAAAAGTGTGCTATGAAGTAGCTTACTATCATTTTTCAATTACTCTCCCATTAAATCAATTGGGCTATCTTTTGGCCAGCCAGGTAAATTACCGGATAAACGGTATCAGCAATCTTGATGGCACCCAGGTAGGCGCTACGTATACCTGCGAAATACCTGGAACGCAACCGATGGGTGACGGGCATATAAATAACAGTGCTGTTTTTACAGGCTCAGACCTTGTAATTGTTTGTGCAGGCAATTATTTTACCTACAGTTTTGCGGCTAAGGATCCCGACAACGATCAATTACGCTATTCTTTCTGCGCCGCCTATAGAAGCTCGGCTTCCGGTGTAAATGGCGTGCCGGCCGGTGATCCTCCTTACAACTCTGTTCCTTACAATGTTCCGGATTACCTGGAATCATTTCCTTTGGCTAATAAAGTAACGGTTAATCCGGAAACAGGATTGATCAGCGGTGTGGCGCCACCCGGCGGTGTTTACGTAGTTACTGTTTGTGTAGATGAGATCAGGAATGGAAAGGTAATTGCCACGCAGCGAAAGGATTTGCAGATCAACGTAGCGGATTGCAGTATAGCTGCCGCTTTACTGGAAGATGATTATATGCTTTGCGGCGATACAAAAACTATTACAATTAATAATTTATCAAACAGCCCCCTGATCGCTTCCTATGACTGGACAATTATCAACCCGGGAGGTACCACCCTGTTTACTACTACAAACACCGCACTTAATTATACTTTTCCGGTCAATGGCAAGTACACTGTTCAACTGATCGTTAACCGGGGGCAGGCCTGTTCCGATACAACTACTGCACCTGTATTCGTTTATCCGGGTCTTGTTCCTGATTTTACTATTGCCGGCATCTGTATTACAAAGCCAACTGTTTTTGCGGACCATACAACCACGCTATCAGGCACTGTCGATTCGTGGAAATGGGATTTTGGCGAACCAACTACCACATCCGATATTTCAGTAATGCAAAACCCTTCCTATACATATCCGGGTGAAGGAACAAAAGCGGCCCGCCTGATCGTTACTACAACGGATGGTTGCCGTGACACTATTGTCAAATCCATCGCCATCGTTGATAAACCACCGGTCACACTTGCATTCCGGGATACATTAATTTGCGTAAACGATATATTGCAATTGCAGGCAAGCGGTGCCGGTAATTTTATCTGGTCACCTGCAACAAGTATTACAAATGCCAATACAACAAATCCTGTTGTTTCTCCGGCTGCCACTACTACTTACTATGTTGATCTTGAAACCGACGGATGCACAAACAGGGATTCTGTAAAAGTGCGGGTAACAGATCATGTGAGCCTGCAGGCAATGAATGACACTACTATTTGCGCCGGCGATACCATTCAATTGCGGATCAACTCAGATGGCCAGCGGTATGAATGGACGCCAGCCGGTCAGCTTAATAATCCTCTTGTACAAGATCCGCTGGCAGTAACGCCTACCACAACTCCTTACCAGGTAACAGCCTTTATTGGCGGCTGTTCCGCTAATGGCAATATTATAGTCAGTACGGTTCCTTATCCTATGGCGAATGCTGGAAAGGACACAACTATTTGTTATAATACACTGGTTCAATTACAGGCTTTTACTGATGGAAGTTCCTGGCTATGGACGCCTTCATCATCATTAAGCAATGCGGTATCATTAAATCCTGTTGCCAATCCCGTGAGTACGGTTCAGTATATGTTTTCAGCATATGACACAAGAGGATGTCCCAAACCGGGCATAGATACCCTTTTAGTCACTGTTTTACCAAAGATCCTTGCTTCTGCGGGAGAAGATACTACTGTTGTCATCGGACAGGCATTGCAATTAAATGCCTCCGGCGGTGATAGCTATTTATGGTCTCCCGCTTTTCCTTTATCTGCTGCAAATATTGCTAATCCTGTTGCCTTCTTTAATGAACCATCCAATGGCATGCGGTACAAAGTGGAAGTATATAATAGCATCGGGTGTTATGATTCCGCTTTTATCGTTATCAAGGTATTTGCTACAGCGCCAATGGTATTTGTTCCCACAGCTTTTACACCAAATAATGATGGCAAAAATGACCTGTTACGACCTGTTGTCGCTGGTATGCGCCGGTTTGATTATTTCAATATTTACAATCGTTGGGGCCAGCTTGTTTTTAGTACAACGGTAACCGGCAAAGGCTGGGACGGGACCATCAATGGGGAGCCACAGACAAGTAATACTTATGTTTGGATGGTAAAAGCCGTTGACTTCAACGGGGCGGCTTATTTTCAAAAAGGAACGGTAACGTTGATACGATAGTCTCGCACTAATTTTTTTTGAAGTGCTATGAAAATAACATAAAGTCAAAACACTGATTATGCTATTGATTCTTTTCTTTTTTTCTTGACAAAAAAAGAAACAAAAAAGTCAAGGAAAAAAGAATGCTCCGCCTTTTTTCCCGGCCAACGCACAAGGACTCCGAAGATTTGGAATATGCTTACTGGCATTGTAGTGATAGTGCCAGACCCTGCTGCGTATTATCAGACGCTATTGAAGGCACTGCTTTTTCGCCTGACTTGTTGATAGAAGAAAGCGTCTTATAGTAGGCGAAAAAGAGGTGCTGGAAATATCCTTTGAGGGTAGAGTTGGTCAAGTCAGCAACTCAAAATAAGAATTAGCCCTGATCCTTTTTTCTTCATGCCAATCGGTGATATTTAATTAATTTGCCAGCTTATATAAATAACATATCACTATGGCAAAATCGGTAAAGTCAAAAGGAAAAGCAAAAAAAACGATCTTAACTGACAACTCTTTCCAGTTCTTACGGAATTATATTAATAATGCCTCACCTGTAGGTTTTGAAACATGGGGGCAGAAACTATGGCTGGAATACCTGAAGCCTTATGTAGATACTCATTATGTGGATCCTTACGGAACTGCGGTTGGCATCATCAATCCCGATCATAATTTCAAAGTAGTAATTGAAGCACATGCCGATGAAATAAGCTGGTTCGTAAATTATGTCACTCCCGAAGGACTGATCTATTTAAAACGTAATGGTGGCGTGGACCACCAGACAGCACCCGCATCAAGAGTTCTTATTCACGGGAAAAAAGGGCCT
>JAKFEJ010000214.1:0-3791 GCA_036675745.1 Chitinophagaceae bacterium
AACCAAATAGTATAATATGCCTCATCATACACTTTGACAAATGAAGGAACATTGTTCTCAAAATAATTATGCATGTTAGCTATCCAGGAAGCCGCATTCAAATAAAGGCTTATATCAGGATTGCCTTTCAAGGAAACGCTGCCTTCCAAAAAATCCATCAATAACAGTGTTTCATCATTTTCTTTAAAATGGCATTTCCCCCAAAAGCCCGCTTTTGGCAAAGGAAGTTCTCTCAATACTTCATCATAGATCTTTATTTCATATTCGACTCCGCCCCTATGCCCATGATTATTAGGTCCCAGGCCACCAAGATATTTTCCGAAGAGCGTCAAAACTTTTCCATCAGGAAATTTGCAATTGATTATTTCCGCTGGAAATGTACTGCTCCCTTTAAATGCTGAACGGGAAATAATTTCCACCTTTTTTCCCGTACCATTTTCTGAAAAAAGTTTTGACAAATGATGTTCAAGCAATTCTGTATTCGGAAGAGTGCTAGTTTCCATAAGCATATTTTTTTTCGGATAAACTTAATAGTTGTGTTAAAAAAACTTCTTTCAGGTCTTCAATTTTTTTAACGGCAACTTCGGCGCATTCCATTGCTTTGATCCGGGCATTTGGTGTTAAACAATAATTGAAAGCTTCCAGTAATTTATTTTCATCCAGTGAGTCAGCAGTAAATAATAAAGGCCAGTTTAATGCTTTAACCTGTAATGAAATTTTAGCTCCCCCGGCAATTGGATCAATTGGAATCACAGGAATACCATTTTTTATAGCCAGAGCAGTACCATGCAATCTTGTAGTAATAACAAGATCCATTTTTGCAATCAGCGATTCCACTTCCCCCGACGTCCTTAGCCCACCGCTATTATCCAATAAAGATGTATCAATAGGAACTCTTGCTACCTGTACTTTGTTTAGTAATCGTTCAATAGCCGCATTCGCAGTATCATGTAGAGATTTGTTTCCATATTCTTTTTGCTTATGGGATAAAATGATCCCTGCCACCGGAATAACAGGCGGAGACGCATAGAGGGTAATATCCGGGTGATTATTTCTTGAACTATCTCGTTCTATCAACAGGGAAAATGGATTCCATACATCGAGAGACTGCAATAAAGAAAGGTTCACACCAATCAATCTGCAATTGGAAAAATGGCTTAACAATTCAGTAACGGGCCAGCCATTTCCAAAAGGACCACAAACAAATAGAAGATCCGTATAGTTAGTGGGATCGGCAAGACGCCAGTTAATTCCACCTTCATATGGGAATTTTGGAGAATCTGCTACATCAGCATTGATGTTAACTTCCTTCAACCATTGGCAGACTATATCACGGGCAATCATATCACCAGCGGTTGCACCCATATCATCAAAACTGAACCATCCTGCTATCAAAACCCGCATAGAATGTTATTAATATTGATAAATTAATTTGACACTGCTTTTTCGACCAATTGCTTCAACACTTTAGCTGAGTCAAAATATTCTACAGCAATTTCTCTTGCCCGTTTGGCGTGTAAAGAATAATTCGCTTCTACATCAAGAATATTCTCCATGGCTTCTTCAATAGTATTAAAGGAAAGAATGCCTTCCCCAACAGGAAGCACTTTATCAAACCCGGTATCCTGAACTATAACAGGTCTGCCTGCAGCCAGATAACAAGCAGAGCGACAACTGAACCAGCCCGGTTTTGAAACCACATAACCGCCTTTAGCGACACTCCATTCTGCTTTTGAATGCAAAATATAATCCCGGTATGCATCCATATCATTGCACTTTTCAGCAGGATCAACAACTTTCCAGCTGTAATGAGATAGTAAGTCGCTAGGAGTTGGGAAGGAGATTTTTTTATTATCATCTTCTTCTGCAAAATGATCAGGTAAAGAAGATTGCCAATTTTTGTGCTGAAGTTTGCTAAGTGCTACTTCAAAGCAAATATTTTTTAGTTTTCTTTTTAGCTCAATGAATTTAATAAACTCTCTATCCTTCTGGTGAAAGCTTTTTCCTTCGAATAGTAAAGGTTTATAACTTGTCCAATTCATTATCGTAGTATATTCATTCCTGTACGGTTGCTCCATGGCCCATTCTGATAAGATAATTGGCGTTCGGGTAGGTTTCCAATCAAATTGCTCGTCTTTTAAATTAAGTGGAAGAGACTCACCGAAACTAAAATGACAATGATGAGCAGCAACTCTTTTAGAAAAGTCCTCCTGGTTCAATTTTAATTTTACCTGCGTAAAACCGGGGTCACTATCAATGTAAACCAATCTTTTTACAGAATTATACTTCTCAGGTTTTTCAAGCGTTCCGGAAACATTGATCAAAATGTCTGCTGTACGCAACACTTCATTTCTTTCCTGATCACTCAGACCAAACCATTCATCCTTAAGGGGGAAACGGTAAGCCCATCGGTCATTCAATCCATAGCGATCAAATAATTTCTTCAGGTAGCCAATATTTTTATGGCAATCTTTCTCTACCCAATCATCTCCATTTTTTCCGCCATCAAGATTATAAGGCCATTCTCCGGAATCTTCAAAATAGTATACATCATAGCCAAGCTGCTTCAATCCAATGCAGTATTGAATATAATCCCAACTTACGCCGGCAAGCGTATAATGCTGGGCAATCAAACCGGTTACGATGATTCTCATAATTAAATTCTATCAAATTGCTTTTTCTCTAAACGAATTAATTTTATTATTTAACCATTCAGGGTGGTCATTATAAATTATATCAATGATTTTTCCTTTCTCCAGGTGAATGACCAGGTCACAATGTGCCAGCGCATCAAGGCGATGGGTAATAAAGAAAGTAGTTTTTCCTTCCATTAGTTTCCTGGTGGCATTCATGATGAGTGATTCGGTCCTGATATCTACGGAACTCGTTGGCTCATCAAGAATAAGTAACGGAGAGTTTTTCAGAAATGCACGGGCAATAGAAATACGTTGACGTTCTCCTCCCGATAGTTGCATTCCTCTTTCACCTACTTTGGATAAATAGCCATCCGGAGAATGTGAAATAAATCCGTGGGCATGAGCATCTTTGGCTGCGGCATGAATTTCTTTCTTACTGGCTGTCGGTTTCCCGTAAGCAATATTTTCTTCGATGCTGGTGGAGAATAAAACAGGTTCCTGCAGAACGATACTAAACTGGGAACGGTAATCTGCTATTTTGTATTCACGGATATCGGATTCATCAACGAGTATGCGTCCTTTGGTTGGTTCATAAAACCTGGCAAGAAGATTTACCAGGGTGGTTTTTCCCGAACCTGTTGAGCCCATAATGCCGACCTGCTGCCCTGGTTTTATTTCAAAGGAAATATCTTCTAAAACAGGAGTCCCTTTGTTGTATTCAAAGGAGACATTTTCAAATTTAATAGAGCCTTCAATTTTGTTAGTCTTCCTGGCATTGGGACTTTCTTCTACATCTCTTTCTTTGTCAATCAAACTATAAACTCTTTCGAGGCCAACAAATGCTGATTGAAGATTTGTAAACTGTTTTGTAATGGTTCTTAATGGAGAAAAAAACTGAGCCAGGTAAGCCATAATTAATATCAGCTCTCCTAATGTTATTTTCCCTTCATGGACATAGAGTGCGCCAAAGTATAAAAACAAAGCGGTGCCCGTCGTTAGCACCAATCCAATACCCACATCAAAAATACCGGAGTAACGAACTACTTTGATTTGACTTTTCAATGCCTCATTCGAACGATCTACAAATCTTTGTTCCTCATAATCTTCCCGGACAAATGCTTTTACAACCCTGAGAGCTGAAAGTGTTTCATGAAT
>JAKFEJ010000379.1:0-23217 GCA_036675745.1 Chitinophagaceae bacterium
TTTCATTTGTATCTTTTTAATTTTTTCCAGGTGAAATGAACCATAAGAATTATAGGATTCATCTCGTTTCGTTTTTTAGAAATTAACATTTACACCCAACCCTACTTCTCTTCTTTTGGGATAACGGCCGGTATCTTCTCCGGGTCTTAACACATTGGAAGAACTGAATTCCGGATCAAATCCCCTGTAGTTGGTCCATGTAACCAGGTTGGACCCATAAATGAAAGCAGTCAATCCTTTCATGAACATCTTGTTGGCCAGTTTGGGTTTCAGGTTGTAAGAAAGACGGGCACTTGACAATCTAACAAATGAAGCGTCTTCAATATAAAGGCTGTTACCATCTTTTTTCAAACTGCCCCGGCTCGCCCTGGTTGGATAATATGGATACTTTTTAATATCACCAGGCTTTCTCCATACATTATATACCATATCAGGGCTACCCGCTCCGGTATTGGATGGATAGCTTTGATTATAAAGAAGCGTATTGTATATCTCGCCGCCAAAAGAAGCATTGACAAGAAACGATAAGGAGAATTGTTTGTAGCTGATATTATTGATAACACCAAGATAAAAATCAGGTTGCGCATTGCCAATGATATGGCGATCTCCATCATCTATTAAACTATCCTTATTGACGTTCAGCCATTCCGCATCGCCACCTCTCAGTTTGCCTGCTGGATCATACAAATTATGAACAGCCCCGGTATAGGGGTTGCCATTAAAAGTATAATCAGGCGCCCCGTTTGTATATTGAGGATTGCCATCTTTATCCAATACCAGCGTTAATTTTTCCCAATTATCATTGTATGCATTCGATTCATCCCAGGGGAATACACCTACATTCTCCCAACCAAAAAAGTTTCCGATTCTTCCACCTTCTTCTACATACCATTTACTGCCGGAAATAAAAGGAATACCATTAGCCAGTTCCAATATTTTTCCACGTTCAAAAGAAATATTACCGCCTATATTCCAATTAACTCCCCCTGACCGTGCAGCAAAAGGGGTTCCTCTTACGGCCAGTTCAAAACCCCTGTTTTCAATGGAGCCTACATTTACATTTACTCTTGAGAATCCTGTTTCCTGGGGAAGGTTCCTGGGATAAAGCAGGTCTTTTGTTGTTTTAACATAGTAATCGGCGTTTACTTCCAGCCTGCCATTAAAAAAGGAAAGATCAAGCCCGATATTCTTTTGAATAGTGGTTTCCCATTTAATAAATGTATTTCCATAAGTAGTAGATATAGCAGCGCCACCTACCCCATTATAATTCCCATTAAACTGGATCTTGGTAAACGATTCGTAATCATCAATACGATCATTACCCACCTGGCCATAACTGAATCTTAATTTACCATCTGTCAAAACACCGCCTGCCCAATCCATAAATTTTTCGCTGGAAAACCGCCATGCCGCGGAACCTGAATAAAAATTCCCCCATTTATTTTCTGCTCCAAATCTTGATGAACCATCACGGCGGAAAACCCCGGCTACTATATACCGGCCTTTATAACTATAATTCAGACGTCCGAAAATATTAGCGGCAGTATTTGCCGTTGCATCCGAATAGGTTTGGGTAGCATCTAAATAAGAAGGAAATGTTACAAATATTTCTTCGCTTACAATATTATCATATTCACTATGAAGACGATCAAAGCGCCTGCGGTCTGCACTGAAA
This sequence comes from Chitinophagaceae bacterium, assembly GCA_036675745.1. GTDB lineage: Bacteria > Bacteroidota > Bacteroidia > Chitinophagales > Chitinophagaceae > Terrimonas_B. The sequence goes on from JAKFEJ010000379.1 coordinate 1,676, forward strand.
CCCAGTGTTCCCTGGATAGAATGATCACCATTGATCGTTTTGTTATAATTCAGGAAAGACTGGTATTCCCAGGAGAAATTTTTGGTTTGTTCATTGGAGCCACTATTCTGATTTTTATTGGCTGATACAAAGCGGGGAGAAAAACCAATTGATTGCTCATTGTCAAGAATTACATTAAAGTTGGTAGTAAATGCCAGGTCCTTATAAATCTGGTAACGTATGCTATTATTAAATTGGCTGGAGAACCTTTCAGACTGGTCCAGTTCATATAAAGCATTAGCAACAGGATTTCTCTTGGAACCAATATAGCTTGTTAATGAACCATCAGGATAATAGATCAATGAATAAGCGGGCCTGTCAAATGCAACAGCCACTGTTCTTGCTAAAGGAATTGAATTCCCCTTTTGCCAGTTAAAAGTAATATTGGCGCTGTACCTGAGTTTTTCGCTTGCCTGGTATTCAAGGTTAAACCTGGATTGTACCCTTTTTATCCAACTGTTTAAAATAATAGATCTGTCATCCAGGTAATTTACACCGGCATAAAAGTTCAGGTCTTTTTTCCCGCCGCTGATCCCAAAATTCAATTGGTTTTTTTGTCCTGTATTTCCCAGCAAAAGCTCCTGCAAATCATTATCCGAATTAAAACCGGGGTTCAGTGAATCGGTGTTTCCGCCTGTGCTGCCACTTGGATTGGATGATTGAATCCTTCTGAACTCACGTACTTCCGCTGAATTATTTTGGGGAAGTTTATGCGCCAGTGTTCCATATACATGTAAATAATTAAGATCAATTCTTGGTTTGCCTTCCTTACCCCTTTTTGTAGTAATAAGTATAACGCCATTAGCAGCCCTTGCTCCATAAATAGAAGCAGATGCAGCATCTTTCAATACTTCCACTCTTTCAATATCCATCGGGTTGATGCTGGCTCCGTTGGGATTGATAACACCATCAACCAAATAAAGGGGCCCATTACCACCATTCAGGGTAGATAATCCACGGATCTGGATAGAACCTTCTGCTCCGGGAGCACCGCCTCCATCATTAACAATTAATACACCGGCCGCCTGCCCTTGCAAGGCATCAAAAAGGTTTACCGGCTGCCGTTCCTCAATTTGTTTGGCAGTTACAGAAGATATAGCACCTGTTACATCCCGTTTTTTTTGCTTCCCGCCATAACCAATAACAACAACCTCATCAAGGTCGCCTGCCTGTGTAGCTAAATCCACGTTAATGGTTTGCCGGTTGCCGACTATTTCTTCTTTATCGGCAAACCCAACGCTTGAAAAGACCAGTATGGCCTTTGAATTGGGAACAGCGATAGTATAATCGCCTTTACTATCAGTTGAAGTGCCATCCTGGTCACCCTTGATAGTAATACTCACACCCTGCAAGGGTTCACCCTTTGCATTTTTTACATTACCCCGAATGGTAAGAGATTGTGCGTTCAGGCCGGAGATGGCCGTTAATTGCAAGAGTATAATCGTCAGCAAACATAGCAGCAAGCGATTAACACGAAATGCAAAAGCACCCGTAATAAACTTTCTTTTCATATAGCAATCGTTTTTTCAATTTGTCACAACTACAATAACACCTATTGATAGTTATGATCCTGCAGTTAGCAATTGGGTTTATTAACCTTTATTGTTATGCAATTAACGCAAATTTCATTCATGTCAAATTTGGAAAATTATCATAGTAATAAGCTATCTTGACATCCCGTGCCGGGCGACTACTTGATAAACTGAAAGGGGTTTGCAGATAACCGGCAAAGCGGGTTAAAGGTCACGGAAATACCTGAAGCACTTTATGAATTTGCAAACTATTCAGCTATTCTGGCATTACTGTATTAGTAAGCCTATTGTTGTCTAAAATAAACTTTTCTTTTCCTTTAATTTTTTTGAACGCAGCAATGCTTCCAGGTAATAATAATCCGCATAGTTCAAAGGAACATCTACTTCACTCTTTGATGGTTTCGATCCTGTACTGTGCAAAAGAATAAATCCCTTATTTTCTCCAACAGGTGAACGATAATATTTTGTTAGAGACTCAATGATCTTATCAGCGGTTTTTTTATAATACTTTCCTTTTTCACTGTAGGTACTCAATTCATACAAACCGGAAGCAAGTATCGCTGCTGCCGATGCATCTCTTTCTTCATTGGGAATACCCGGTGCATTATAATCCCAGTAAGGAACAAGGTCCTTTGGCATATTGGGATGATCAAGCATGAATGCAGCAATTTTCTCCGCCTGTTCCAGGTACTTTATGTCATTAGTAAAACGATAGCACATAGTGTAACCGTACAAACCCCAGGCCTGTCCGCGGCTCCACGCTGATTCATGCGCATAACCCTGGTGTGTATTTTTTTTTACAACCTTGCCGGTTAATGTATCATAGTCTATTACATGGTAAGAACTGTTGTCGGGACGAAAATGATTTTTCAAGGTCGTATTGGCATGTGCAACTGCTATTTTATAAAAAGAAGAGTCCCCGGTAAGTTGTGTGGCGGCAAATAATAATTCAAGGTTCATCATATTGTCAATGATCACCGGGTAACCCCACTTATCGGTATTATGATCCCATGAACGAATAGTTCCTGTAATGGGGCGGAAACGGGTAGATAACGTTTTGGCTGATTGAATAATAATATTACGATAGGCAGGGTCATTTGTTAACCTGTACCCGGTTCCATAACTGCAGTAAATTTTAAACCCCATATCATGAGTACCGCCATTTGTTTTTTCTTTTTCCATTTTCGCAGTAAATGCCTTTGCCTGCGATTTCCATTGATCATTCCTGGTGTATTCATTCAAAAACCAAAGGATACCAGGGAAGAAGCCGCTTGTCCAGTCCCGCGAGGCCACCAATCTTAATTGACCACCATTATGCAATGTTCGTGGGGAAAACTGATCGCTACTGGTTGTGGTTGCCTTTGGTAATTGCTGCAACATCACTTCAGTTTGTTTTTCCGCATCGGCAAATACTTTTGTCAGTTTAATATTCTGCGAGCAGCCTGTAACTATCCAGGCGCATACTACGATTAAGCTTCCGCTGATCTTTTTTTTCATTTTCGCTTATACATTTATCTAAAGGAATAATTATACTTCCAACAATTTCATCAGTCAGCTAATGCCGGTGCTTCTTCCTATCTACCAGTATGCATTAACTTTATAAAAAACAATATTGATTGCAAACAGAAATAACAACTTCAACTTTCGCATGACTAAAGATTTATAAATGTTGTTGGGATCGCATCCACTTTAGCACTCACTACGCTTTTCCCATTTTTAGTTTTTACTTTAATAATGGCTCTCCCATTGTACAACTGTACAAACCGTGAACCTGAAGATGTTCCCTGGTTGCCGATCAACTCACCGTCACCAATTAACCCAAATCTTATCCAGTTAGCGGCATCGAGACATTGTACATTTTTATCATCCAGCAATTTCGCCTGAAGAGTAACTATCCCATTCTCTTCAGTTAGTTTTTCTATCAACAGTTTTGCGGGCTTATCCCATTTTTTGGTTTGATATTGAAAAAGGATCGCATCTTCTATTACTACTTTTTCCTGTCCGAATTTGCCATTTCGGTGGGACTTCGTCGCCTTTACCTGTACATTATTAGTTCCTTTATTCAATGCAACATTCCAACGTAAACCTGCTGCTGGAAAATCCCGGCTGTCACGTTTCTTCACGCCGTAACTCTTTCCGTTAACAAATAATTCCGCTTCGTCACAATTGGAATAAATTTTTATCATTTTCTCTTCGCCTTCGTCGCCCCAGCGCACCGGCCATGAATGACCATAGATATGCGCCATTGGTTTTGTTGTCCAGTAAGATTGAAAAACATAGTACGCTTCTTTCTTTGAAAGATCTCTTTCCACTACTCCTTTCTGGTTCATGTAAGGAACGGGATTATCGGGACGAACCGGTGTAGAAAAATCTTTGAATGGCCATTGAGCAGTACCGGTTAACCAGGGCATAGTTTCCTGCTCTTTCAAATGCCAGTCAATTAAATTGCAGATATAGGATTCGCTCCAATCGCCATCTTTTGACACTCTTGCAGCGCCACCGATCAAAGACGCATCACCAGCACGTTCGTCAGTACCACCACCTGTTTTTATATTTCGTAATGCATTATCAGGGTTTTCGGAATGACGACCCGCATGACTATCACCACCCCATTCAACATGCAGGAAATGTTTTACTTTTTGCATTTCCGTTTGAGACGTTTCTTTGTATTCGGTGTAAATACCACGGTACCAGCCGGCCCAGATGGATGGAGAATATACATCAACAATATCTTTGCAAAAATCACATCGGCGGATCGCCGTTTTACGTGAAGGATCCAATGTATGAGAAAGATCATTCAACCCGCTCATGAATGTCCTGATCTTTTCTTTATCAAACTCTGTAAAATCACCGGGCCAATCATTCTCATTTCCCAATCCCCAGATGATCACCGAAGGATGATTATAATGTTGTTCAATCATATTGGTCAACATTCTTCTTGCTTGTTCTTTATACAGGTCGCCGCCAAGACCACCACGGCACCATGGAATTTCTTCCCATACTACAATGCCCAAACTATCGCACAAATTCAAAATAATTCTGGATTGCTGGTAATGCCCAAGACGAATAAAGTTTACACCCATTTCTTTCATCAAGATCATTTCCTGCCGCATCATGTCTTCCGTCATGGCTGCCGCAACGCCTGCATGATCTTCGTGACGGTGGGTACCTCTTAACAATAATCTTTTCCCATTCAACATGAATGGCCCTTTCTCAACAAACTCAAAATGGCGGAAACCGATCTTTTCCGATTGCTTATAGTCACCTGCCGCTACTTCTATGGTATATAGTTGCGGAACATCAGTTGACCATAGCAATGGTTTCTTAACAATCATCTCTCCCAGCTCCACATTTTCTTTTGTAACATTAATTTTTTTCGATTGCTCCTGAACTAATTTTCCCGTTGGATCAAATAACCTGATAATCACATCGGCCTCTGCCTGTGATACCGGATTATAAAACCGCGTTTTAATTTTGAGCTTTCCTGTTTTCCCGGCTTTATCGGTTTCTGCAAATGCAAATAATTTATCAATGGATAAAGCAGGTGTATAAACCAGGTTGAGATAGCGATAGATACCGCCATACAAATTAAAATCGGAAAGATTGGAAGGGATCATTTCCAGATCACGGGAATTGTCAGTGCGGATCGAAACAGGAATTTTACCTTTGAATTGCTTTTGAAAAATTTCTGTTTTCCTGAATGCTTCTATTGCATCGGTGATATCAATTGTGAATTCATCATAACCACCTACATGCGAACCCACTTTTGTTGTATAAACATACACTTCCGTTTTTTGCCCGGCTCCTTCAAAATGTAAGAAGGTTCTTCCATTCATATACGGGTTTTGAATATCCAATTGCGTTCGATACCAGGATGGCCCCTGGTAATAATTCACATCCGGATCAACTGCATCATCCGCGTTCACACAATGCGGCAACGAAACCTTTGTCCATATAGGAACATCTTCGGGATTGCCTTGTTTTACAGGTCTAACAGCCTCCCATATTCCGCCAATATCCTGCTTGAGAAATTCCCAGTTATTGATCAATCTCGTTTTTTGTTGCGCGGATAAAATTTGACAAGACAATAAAAATAGCAAAAACCAGTTCACTTTAGTTTTCATCCTTGTTGTACTTTTTTAAATAAAAATGTTATTGCAATATGAATTGCAATAACATTTAAAAGTTTGTAATATACATGCCTGCCATCAATATTTCTTCATTGCTACATATTATAATGCACAGTTAGCTAATTGCTTTCTTTAACATTACACATCGCAATTAACTACGCTTTTCTATTTTTTTTAATCCGGAAATTATCATTGTAATAAGCTATTTTGACATGCCGTTTGCCGGATTGCTCTTAAAAATACCCGATACAATCGAAGAACTACATTAAAACGTTGCCCGGTTCAGCCTTACAGGCTTCAATATTTAAGGAATATGAATCGTTTTTTGTTAACCACTTATTGGTAGTCCGGCTTTTCAAAATTTTACGCTTCTTTATCAATCATCGTGCAGAGAAGATATTTTCTTCTTTCTCCTGGGCCGACGAACCTCTTCAATCAATTCGGATTTTAAGACAGTTTTTCCAGGAAGAAAGTTATGCTTCTTTTTTTCCTCCAATCTAAAAAGTATTGCTGCCGTTTCTCTGCCAATTTCCCAGGCAGGTTGAGTAATCGTTGCCAGAGACGGGTTTAATCGGGCCGCCGTCTGTAAATTTGAAAAACTGATCACTTTAGTATTATCCGGAATTTTCAATTTTAAATTCATCACAGATTTCCTAAGTACAACAGAATTTATAACTAAACTAAAGTATTTTTAAAGGCCTTTAGCTTTTCACATCATTAGTATGCACCATGAAATGGATCACCCGTGAACGCCCCAAAATAGACCGGATTGCCTGTCCCTGGCTTATTAAGAACTTTATTGATAAAGAAGCTGAATTTATTTATGTGTCTTTCAAAGAAGTTATGGCTAAAGCAAAAAAATTGGAAGCAATACCCTTTGACGTACCGGATGTAAAATTCTCCCATCATGGTAACTATTGTACGTTCGATGCCTTGATTAAAGAATATAAAATAAAGGATCCTGCAATCAATACGATAGCCGTCATTGTAAGAGGAGCAGACACCGACCGTCACGATCTTGCTTTCCAATCTTCCGGCTTATGGGCCATTTCGGCCGGTTTAGCTTATAATTTTAAAGACGATCACGAATTACTGGCAAAAGGAATGCTGCTATATGATGCATTATATAGCTGGGCAAAATATTTACAAAAAGAAAAACATACACAGCAACCCTTTGAAAACTTATTGCTGAATGTGTTTAATAATTTTCTGAAAGCTAAAGCAAGTTCAAACAAGAAAATTCCTGCCTGGGCAAAAGAGCTTAAGGAAATCATACAAGATCACATTGATACCAGTTTAAGTCTGAAAGAAATATCGAAGGGGTTAGAAATAAACCCCTCCTATCTTTCACGGGAATTTTCCAAATATTTTGAAGATTTATCTTTTGGTGAATATATCCGCAAACAGCGGATTGAAAAAGCTACGGAGTTAATGAAGTCCGCTACTTATTCTCTTACCGAAATTGCATATCTGACCGGCTTTTCTGACCAAAGCCATTTTACCCGCATCTTCAAAAAACATACAGGAGAAAATCCATCCATTTACCGGAAAAAACTGAAAAAAAGGTAATCCCTGTACAAAAGGTTATTTCCATTCTATTCCGACTGCACCTGCTTACTGAAATTGCAGGAAATCGCCAGTTTATGAAATGGATTACCCGTGAGCGGCCCAAGATAGACCGCATTGCCTGCCCCTGGCTTATTAAAAACTTTCTTGATAAGGAAGCGGAATTTATCTATGTTCCAAAAGAACAGGTTTTTCCTATTGCCAAAGAACTTGATGCAATCCCTTATGATATTCCAGGTGCAGAATATTCTCATTACAATGATGAATGCACATTTGATTTCATTATCAGAAAGCATCAGTTGAATGATCCTGCATTAAATCAATTAGCACTAATTGTTCGTGGCGCTGATACCGATAACTTTCAACTTGCGCCCCAGGCCGCAGGACTCTGGGCCATTTCTGCCGGGCTTTCGTATAGTTATAAAAATGACCTTGAACAATTAGAATTGGGTATGAAAATATATGACGCTTTATATAGTTGGGCCAAATATGTACAATCAGAAAAACATACCTGGAATCCCATTCTTTAAAAAAATCTTGTTTGTGAATGACTACTTCTGCGTATAGTTTGAAACAATTGATCTTATATTTCCTGAAGCTGGGCACTATTGGATTTGGCGGCCCGGTAGCTTTAGTGGGTTATATGCATCGGGACCTCGTTGAAAAAAGAAAATGGATAACTGATGAAGATTATAAAGAGGGACTTGCGTTGGCACAATTAGCGCCTGGACCTTTGGCTGCACAATTATCCATATACTTAGGGTATGTTCGCTACAAAATTTTAGGTGCTACATTGGTAGGGTTAGCCTTTGTTCTCCCTTCTTTCGTAATGGTTTTAGGATTGGGGTTTGCTTATGTGAAGGCGGGAGGATTACCGTGGATGCAGGCCGTATTTTACGGTATAGGCGCAGCAGTAATTGGCATCATTGCAGTAAGCAGCTACAAACTGTCCCGCAAAAGTTTAGGAAAGGATTGGCTGTTGTGGGCAATTGCGATTGTACTGGCCGTTTCAACGTTTATAACTGAAAGAGAAATACTGTGGCTTATTTTAGTAGCCGGAATGATTGTATGGTTTTATAAAGCTCCACCAAAATTCACCAACTCCCTGCATACAATTTTCCTTTCCCCGGTAGTGCTCCAGGTTGCAAGTAGTTTTGGAATGAACGAAAAGCTCTCACAGATTGGCTGGTTCTTCTTCAAAGCGGGAGCTTTTATTTTTGGCAGTGGTTTGGCTATTGTTCCGTTCTTATATGGCGGCGTAGTAAAAGAATATCAATGGCTGGATGAGCAACAATTTTTAGATGCAGTGGCAGTGGCTATGATCACGCCGGGACCAGTTGTAATCACTGTTGGTTTCATTGGCTACCTGGTAGCCGGGGTTTCCGGTGCTTGTGTTGCCGCATTGGCCACGTTTTTACCTTGTTATTTTTTTACTATCATTCCTGCCCCGTATTTTAAAAAATATGGGAAAAACCCCGCGATAAAGGCTTTTGTAGATGGAGTAACAGCAGCAGCGATAGGTGCAATCATAGGGGCCGTATTTGTTTTAGGGAAACGACAACTTTCCGATATTACCTCTGCCTTCATAGCATTGCTAACCGTACTGGTTCTTTTAAGATTTAAGAAGATTCAGGAACCCTTCATTATAATTGTGGCAGCAATCCTGGGTCTTTCTATTAAGAATTATTTATAACGAACGTTATGAAAAACAGAACAATAACTCTTACTCCTAAATTAGAGAAGCTTTTGATTGAATTAGGAGGAAATATAAAGCTGGCCCGGTTACGAAGAAAGCAACCACCAAACAGGTTTGCGAACGGGCTACTATTAGCCGAACCACTTTATGGCAGATAAAGAAAGGGATGTACAACGTTACAATCGGCGCCTATGCACAAATCTTATTTATCCTTGGCCTTGAAAAAGACCTGCTACAGGTGTGGCGACCGATGATGAGCCCGGCCGGAGATTACAGGATGCCGATCTCGAAATTAAAAAAAGAGTCCCCAGGAAAAAATAAATTGCAATGGACATTTTGTTGGATTGTTCAGAGCAGACAGTGGTTTTTGCAGTGAAAAAAATATTAAAATTTATAGAAGATAAAAACACTCGGGTTTAAGGAAATGCGGACAAATGCAAAAGCAAAGATTGCGGTTAATTTGCAGTTTTTTTTTATCATCGCACAAGGTTTGAGACAATTCTGTTTTCGTTATGTATCCTCGTCAGGCACTTCAGTTCACACTGAAAGCGGTAAAATAACAGACATAAAAAGATCCCGGCTGTTAAGCGGGATCCTTTTTAATCAGCATTTATGGGGTTACTTTATTCTTTTACAATTTCACAAATTCCGCTTCATATTTTGCCAACCAGTTAGTGCTTTCCAGGCCCCATGACTCATTAAGGGGTACCTGCAGCCAGTAAAATATCGTAGGTACTACGTCAACCGATTTTACCAACAGGCTTTCTTTAACAGGATCAGTATTCGGTGCAATCGTACAGGGCAGTTCTGGAATACCCGTCCATTGATATCCCCCATCCAAAATAAAATCAGTAGTATAACCCGGTGCTTTGTTTTTCAGCCGGCCACCAAAACCGTCATTGCCCGGCCAGTAACCAATCAGGTTAGCAATTTGGGGATGCTGGTTGATATCCTTGAGGCAAACACCGTTTGCAATTTCCTCATCTGTAAGGGCTGTATTAAATATCATGGCATCTGCTGAATAAAATGTCACTGCAGGCATGCCAGGATCGGCTTGCCAACCCAGCGTTAAAGGAGAAGGGGATGCAATCGTTCCACCGTTATTGTAATGTGATGTAATATCTGTCTGGTCATGTCTTATGCCATCCGTATATCTTCTTACCCAACGCTTCGATGCGCTATCAGCAAAAACTACGGTTATCGTATGCCACTGGTTGTCGAATATAACAGGTGAACCGGGTTGTATTCTTTTTTCGCCACTGGTAGTTGATCTTACAGAGATAGCCCAGTTGCCACCCGCTGAAAACATTGACCAACCCGGAGTAGAAGGCCATTTTTCCATTTTTGAAAAAAAGTGGGGATAATACCCTGCTGTACCTTTAACTCTTAGCTGAATGGTTTGCTGATCAGTGCCGGGATTATAAAGCCCGCCGTCGTTCAGCGCCTGCGCCCTTATTACTTCAGCATCTCTTCCTTTCAATTCTACCCCTGCAAATGCCCCATCCCGGGTCAATTCTTTTTCCTTCAGGTTTTCATTATAATAAAAAGAGAAAACGTTGCTTTCTTTTTCCGAAGGTCCACCGTATGAATTGCCAATGCCTCCGTGGGTACCGGTAATGATCACCAGCCACTCTTCTTTTTTATTATATTCAGGTCTGCTTTTTAGCGCCGTCATCAGCTCACCAACATAGCCATCCACTTTTAATACTGCATCTTTATAGCTTGCAGAGCTTGCTGAAAACTCATCAGCTTGTCCAGCAACAGCAACTCCATTAAAATTTACAACCACCAGGTCTGAGCTTTCCTTTTTGATCCGGGTAATTGCAGAATCTTTTACAGCAGCATCACTTGCCGCCAATACTTTGTCTTCTACTTCCGGCACCAGCCTGTCAAGCATTGTACCCCATGATGAGATAAAAGAAGTTTTTGTATCAGCCCTTGATGATGTAAGAAGATAAGTGAAAAATGATGGGTAAATAGCAGGGGCCGTATGTTGTGCACCGCCGGCTGGCTGTGAAAATATAAATGAACTATCCTTTATCTGGTGGCGGCTATAGGAAATTCCTGACATCATTGTTTTCCATGAAGCGGCATCGGTGGTAGTTTCATCGGAAACAGCATCCCAGCTATATTTACTATGGGTTTTTAATCCCATCAATACAGGCGGCGCTATTGTTTTATACTCTGCCCCTACAGCGCCGTCAATCCCTATTATAAGTAATTTGCGGCTGTTGACCGTTAAGGTATCAGGGTTCTCTTCAAAATAGGGTGCCGGATCGGCATATTTTTTACAAGATGGTGTTGCCATCAGCAGCAATCCAAGTATTGCGACACCCCCGGTAATTATTTTGCTTTTTTTCATGTGTTAATTTTTATTGCTTTTCATCTATACTGCTAATTCACTACGTTACGGATGGACAATATCCACTTCGGCCAGCGCCGCATAAGTATTATTAGCATAAACATCTGCATTGGAATCTACCCTTAGCCTGAAATAACGACAGGTTATGGTAGCCGACAAAAGTTTGGCCTGGGGCGGATTAGTTTGTGTTAGTACAAAAGGGCTGCCGGTGACTGCTGTCCAGGTAGCATTATCAGTACTGGTTTCAATAATCATATTTTTTATATTTGTCCCTCCCCCTTGCCGCTGGGTGAGGATAAACCCGTTAATTGGCAAAGAGCTACCCATGTCAATAGTTAGTACATGTGGTGGTGCGGCAGTAGCTGCGTTCCATTCGGAGTGCCAGAAAGTATTAACTTTCCCATCAAGAATAGCTGCGGCTGTACCATTGGGAGGCCCCTCACCTGTTGGCTCCTCTGAACTAAAGGTTAAACTCCAATTGGTCCTGGCATAAGGGTCAGGGTCTTTTAAAACATTTACCTCGGCCAATGCCGCAAAGGTGCTGCCATCATAAACATCAGAATTGGATGTTATTTCCAGCCGGAAAAAGCGGCAGCTGATGCTGGTCGGCAAACCTTTGGTTTGTGCAGCTTTTATTTGTGCCAGCGAAAAAGGGCTGCCTGCTACTGACGTCCAGGTGGTACCATCATTACTTGTTTCCACCTTCAGGTTTTTGATATTTCTTGTCAGCGATTGACGCTGGGTAAATACAAAACCATTTATAGCCAAAGACCGGCCCATATCAACAACCAGTCTATGTGGTGCAGTACCTGTGCCACCTGACCACTGTGAGTGCCAGAAAGTATTTACATCTCCATCAATAATAGCGGATGCCAAACCATTGGGCGGACCTTCGCCTGATGCTTCCTGTGAGCTGAATGATGATACCTTCCAATTGCTTGTAGCATAAGGATCCGGATTGAAGATGGCATCACCTCCTGTTCGGGTTAAGGGATTATATTCCCATATCTTCTGATTCATAAGCGGATATTTGGCCGCCATTTTACCGCTGGATATATTGCTGATAGCAATTCCCCATGCGTTAAAGAAGAATATCCAGTCTTTTTGCGTATAGTCGCAAAGTGCTTCGTAAACAAAATCTCTTTTGTCCTGGTCGTTTAAAGAAATGCGGTTAGCCCTTCTTGCTTTTTTATATAACTCCGTCATAAATCCCCAACCATCATAATTCATTCCGGTGGGTACTTTGTCAAAGATTTGAATAAACGGCGTAAGCCTGGCGAAAGGATCATTGATACGGGCGTCTGTGCCATCGAAATTTTTTGCCGCGGACGATTCTGCGGCAAAGGCCAATGCTTTTGGCATCATATCGGGCAAGGCCGGGTGTGTGGGCGGCCATGCAGATGGGTTAATAGCTTCCTGCCGGTGTGCTACTTTGAAAGAAAACAGGTTATTCGAAGTTTCACCCAACGATGACCAGCTCCAGTATCTTCCCTGTTGGTTATTATGCCCAATTTCATGAAAAGTACCCCAACATCCGCCACCTTTTATCTGTGCAATATTTGTAAACTCATCGAACCAGCCATAATCATTATAAGTAACTACAGGAAACCCGCTATGCCCATAACCGGCCGAAGGTTTTATATCCTGCACTACACGCCAGGGCAACAAAGGCGCTTTGTCTATTACTTCAGCCGGATTTTCGGAAAGGCCCTCCCATTGGTAATAATCAAAGTTGATCGCATCATCCCACTCTTTCATCAAATCAGTAGGGCTGGCAATAGGCCGGGCTATGCAATAATCTCTTGGCACTACAAAAATGAGGTTCTTGCTGCGCAGTTCAAGATAAGGAACACAGGAATTATTAATAGCTGTTTGCCACTCCGCATCCGACGTTTCGCCCAAAATAAAATCCGGTGATTTTACTACGTTGGTAAAAACAATATCAAGGGGCGTTGTAACAGGACGGCCTGCAAAAATATAAATATGGCCGCCATATAAGTTGCGTAGATAATTTCGCCCGGGAGCTAATTGCGTACGGGAATAAATGACGGGGTCGCGGGGGGCATTCTGTATATTGGACAGGTTATCCGTCCATGCGCCTACCTGTACAGAGAGTGAATAATCGCCTGCGGGAACATCAATGATAGTAAGTTCGCCCGGCGCCGCATACAGGCCTGTACTAAACTGTGGTTGCGGCGCTACGCTTATCCGCAGGTCTTCAGCCACCACATTATAATTCAGATCCATAATAAGGTGATAATCCATCAGCCTGGGTTCGGTGCCGCATACAAGTCCCGGAAAAGTTCTTGCCTGTGCATATTTACTGACATCCACAAATTTTATACTTGTATCAACTGTAATGGACTGATCCGCTTCCCCATCACCCGGCGTGCCATCCTTAAAGTCGAATGAATTTTTTTTGACGCAACTGAATGCTAACGTTGTCACCGACAATAAAAATCCAGCTACTTTAAGTGAAATAAACTTTTGCATCATTATAAACTTTATTTATAAAATATTTCTTCGGTCAATTACACTTATCCGCCATTAACATCGGCATAAGCTGGTACCCATATCTTCCCATCCAGGCTCCAGGCAGAAGGAACAAGGATACCAAACCATTGATACACCTGGATAGCCAGGTCTGCTGCATTGGGAACGATGGCATAAGAAGGTTCAGGACACAGGTTATTGCTTACATCATTATAGCTCCCAATACCATAGCTGCCTTCCAAAACAAAATTGTGCCCGTTACCACTCAGGTCGGCTAATTCATTATCAACAGGATTAGTGCCCGGCCAGTATCCTAAAAGATTGGCCAGGTAAGGGTTGTCAGGGGCTACTGTTGTTTTGCAATAATTTGATGCAATGAAGCTCTCGGACAGGTCGGTATTATAAAACTTAATATCAGTAATAAAGTAATTTCTCAAGGCATCCGAATTGCTTGCCGTAGTTAAGAAACCCATTGTAAGATCCTGCGGACTATTAAGGTTACCACGGTCTGCGATGTTTTTATTACCTGTAAACGGATATAAAACACCATCGGTATAGGTATAAACATTTCTTTCAGCCCCTTCCTGTTTTATCACAGCAGTAATGGTATGCCATTTGCCATCGGCAATGCTATGCCCTCTTATTTGCCGGTTACCAAAGCCTGACTGCCCGAAATTTATCTGCCAATAATCTCCTTCCATAAAAAAGACCCAGCCAACTACTCCCCCGGAAAAAGCAGCTCTTTTGGAAAGAAAAGCGGGATAATAATAATTGCCGGCAGGAATTTTCACTTTACACTCTATCGTGAAACTTCCGGTGCTGCCTATATCATAGGTTGTTCCACCCGAACGAACACGGCCACGGATATTTTTTGATGCTTCATTAGTCAATAAGGGAGCGGACCCGACATACGGAAACACGGACGGCTTGATCAAAGCCTGGCTATTGAACCGGGGGTTATAACAAAAAAAGAAAGTATTGCGGCGTGAATCATCAAAGGCATTTCTTTCTGCCGCTACCGGATCATTGGCTGTATTGCTTCCTTTATTAGAGGTGACGATTACCATCCAATTTTCATTTTCGAATGAACCTCTTGCACGCAAGGCTGTCAATATTTCCCCGATGTATTCATCTGTTTTTAAAATAGCAGCTTTATAAGCAGCATCCGTTACACTGTACGTACCCGCTTCGCCGGCTTTATCTACTGCATGAAACTGTGCCAGCACTAATGCCGGATCATTTGTCGCCAGCTCATTTATCACCGCATCTTTTACTGCGCCATCATTATCCGGGAAAGATTTTTTCTCCGTTGCATCGTCCGCCAGGTATTGGACTATATCAGGAGAAGAGCAAAACGCTGCAGTCCTCCAATCAGGTTTTTGTTGTTTCAACCGGGAAAATAAAGATGGATAGTCCGCCAAATGATTATCGGTAAAATCAGCGCCTGTAACATTGTGTTTATCACTGCCAACACCGGTCAGCAGGTTACTCCATCCCGATGCATTGGTAACCGCTGTTTTTTTAGCATCCGTCAATCCATCCCAGGAATGAATGGCAAAATCGGCCAGCAGGTTTAAATTGGTCGGTGCGGCGGCACGTGTTTCAGTGCCCATGGCGCCATCCACTACTATCAGCAATGTTTTGCGGGTGCCTTTATTGATGGAGGCGGCATCATCGTCATAATCATCTTTCAGTATATTGTCAAAAGTCTTGTTGCAGGAAGACAGCAACAATATGCCACCAGCAGCCAACAGGATAAAACCTGCCAATACTTTATTAAAAGAAAAAAATTGGTTCATCTTTTTTATTTTTTATTGCTATCAATTTTCCATTCTGAATTTTACAATATTGCCCACTTCTCTATTATCAAAGCGGTCAAAATCTCCATAGAGGATAACACCCGGAACACCGGTAGACGTAGTGGTTTCAACAAAATTGTTGACCATACCCCTGAACAAGCCCATGTTATTATAACCAGGCGCTAAAGAACCATCCGGGTTAAGTATGGCTATACCTACTCTCACTACAGCACCATATTTATTGAAGGAACCGGATACAATTATTTTTCCATCGTTTAACTGGCCGGCGAAATTGGGAACCCCATCTATTGCCGCTAAAGTGAATGAAGTGTTTAGCTCACCATTTTCATTGATCATGACCACACCATTGACAGGCTGACCGTTATACTTTTTAAAATTACCGGTCAATAAAATATTACCGGTTGTTGCGTTCCGTATGATACGGTTGATAGCCCCATCGGCACCTGATCCTGCCAGGAAAGACTGATCAACGGAACCATCCGTCCCATTGATACGAACAATATAATTGGCAGACTGTCCGTGAAAGCTGGTAAAGTTTCCGACAGCGATAATATTTCCATTGTCCAATTTTATCGCATCATAGATAAATCCGTTTGCCCCTGCATAGCTTGAATTGGTAACGGGGTTATAATTGAATGCAGAATCATAGCTGCCGTTTTCTTTCATACGGATCAGTTGCCTTGCTTTCACAAAGTCAAGCAAAGGACCATCAATGGTTGAACGTTCGTAGAAGGTGCTCACATGTGAAAAGAAATTTCCTATCAGCGTGGTCTCTTTTGTATCCTCATTATAAAATACTTTTCCGGCATTGCCCGTAACACCGCCATTGAAAGCCGGTACCACCGCTTTATCCCTGGGGGCTTCACCTATTACATCCACCGTCATCGCATCTACAGTACCGTTAGGATTGATACGGGTAATGCTGTTGATATTGGAAATCGTATCATACTTACTGAATGATCCCGCTACCAGGTATTTGCCATTTTCTACCGGAACTACTGTTGTTACCGTTCCATTGATCCCTTCTTTACCTACATTAAACTGGCTGGTAGTGGCGCCTGCTCCTTTAAAAGCAAGACTACTCATATCCAATTTAGCCATACCGGGAACTATAATAGTATTGGTAGCCTGGTCCTGGTAATTAGTAAAAGAGCCGCTAATAAGATAAGAATCACCAAAAACGCTCATTTCATAAATTGGCCCGTTGGAACGATAGGCATCGGTATTGAAAACAGGGTCAATAGAAATTTTACCGCGAACAATGAAAGTAGGTCCAAAATAATATTCGCCGTTAATAAGAACAGATGAACCGCCGGTACTGGCACCAACAGGCACTTTTACCGTTACCGTATTCTCCGCTGCTTCCAGTACTTCGGCTTTGGTTTGATTGATAAAAAATTCAAACTTGTCCAGCTTATCTTTTAAACCGCTCACATTAAAAACAACTACTGATCCTTCGCCTCCCTGGGCAGGATTAGGTTTACCATCGAGGAATTTTACCAATGCTACAGGCGGATCAGGATAAACATCCACCGGCTCTATTTTGCTTTTTTTGCAGGAAAAAAACAAGACCGGTAAAAGTAAACACAGCAATGCCCGGAATTGCTTTGAACCACTATTTGTTTTTACTTGTATCATATTCATTTCAAATAAAGTGTTATGCTATTTCATTTTTGGCCTTTGTCAAAAACAGTGGATTTTTTCAAAAGACCCACCCCTTCAAAAAACTTTTTTATCGAAACCTCTGCGGCCCCTCCCTTGCTTCTCCGCCGCTGGCGGATCGCAATGACGGGGGATGGAAGAGGCTAATTATCCGATGATTTAAGGGTCAATTCCTTTTGCCATTGCATCTTCAATAAACTGGTTGGGCTCAAAACCAAAATAATGCAGTGGATAACGCAACACATGTACATAGCCATTCGTTGGCGCCACATTTACAGAAGCTATATCAACTGAATACCAGCTTGCATAGTCTCGGGGAGCGGAGGCTGAAGGAATATAGGAAAGCTCCAAATGCCTGTAGCCTGCATATTTCACGCCACCCGCATCATCATAAATAACGCCTATATTCATCAGCAACCCGTCATACGATGCATAGATCTGCCCGGGATGGGCTGAAAGATTGCCCGGATCCAATTGCGGATAATCATTCATTGATTTTTTTTCTTTGAATATATAGCGTGATAATTGCCTGCGCCATACTTCAGGTTTTATTTGTTCCAGCTTATGTACCATCGGCCGGCCCTGGATTGTTAAATAAAAATTCACCATTTCAATCGTCCTGCTGATACACGAATCTGCCGGGGCGAAAAAAGTGATGTTCTCATTTTTAAAAACATCTTCCATACCGGCTAAGCGGATAACCTTTAACACGGAATCAAAATATCCCGGCTTTGATTGCAGGTATTGCAGCACAGTGCCATTAAAATTGGGTGTATGTAACCCGGTATCGGTATAGTAATCTTTTTTACAACCAACTGCCATAACCATCACGGCTAACAAAATCACTACTCCTGTTTTCTTAAACTGTATCATCTGTACATTTTTTAATGTTTTTTGGCCAGATGGAATTCACCATCATCATATTTTTCTTTACCAGGTGATCTTAAAATTTTTATCTCCAGTAATTATTAAGCGTTATGCCGGGATTATTGATCCTTGCCGATTCAGCGATTGGCCAGGTCCATGCGCCATCCTTATATTGCTGAACCGAACAGTGGTAACCGAATTTATATTCAGGGTCAATAATCCGCCGGGTACGAACTACATCATACCAATAATGCCCTTCGCCCATCAGTTCGCGGCAACGTTCAAAGAAAATATCGTCGAGCAATTCTTTGCCGGTAGTGGTAAATGGTTTAGCGCCAGCCCTGCCCCTTACTATATTAGCGATCTGCTGGGCCCTTGCCATATCTCCTAATTGTGCAACAGCTTCGGCCTGCAATAGAATAGCATCGGGCAGGCGAAACACGGTCTGGTTATCATCGGGGTTATTATCTTCCGCGTTTTGATTGGCGAATACGTTGGCGAATTTCAACATCAGGAAATCACCATTTGTTTTAAACATATCAGGAACAGAGAACCAATTGGCGATCCTTTTATCCGGCTCACCATCAGGATAAAGCTTACGCATGAATTCTTCTTCGTAGTAGATATAACTACTGGTAATAGCACGATTTTTATAAGGGGCCCTCAATACATTATCTGAAAAAGCCGACCATCCGAAAGACTCACCATAGTTTACATTTTGGGGGATCTCAAAAAGACCTTCTTTGGTACGGCCTTTAAAAATTTCTTTTGTTTTTTCCAATGGTAGTAAGGTGTAAGCGCCGCCATTATCATTGAGCAGTTCCTTACCCGACCTGTCCACTTCTTCGTAATACTTTGTAGCATTGGGGGCATCAAAAGAAGCCAGCCACATATTGATATGCATGATCAATGACAAAGCGGATCCGCGCATACTACGAACAGCGATAATAGCAGGATCATCATAGGTCCAGGGAAGGCCATCTTTGGCAGCCAGCATATCCGCACTGCAATTTTTTAATACTTCTACCATCGGCATCCTGCTCAATGCTGCCGAATTGTACGCATTTGTATAATAAGGTATATCCCCATATATCCGCACCATGAAAAAATAGGTAAGGCAACGCATAAACACGGCCTCGCCTTTGTAACGTTTTTTCTCTGCATCGGATAATGCTTCCATACCATCCACCCGCTCCACAGCAATATTGGCGGCTGCAATCACTTTATAAAACCTGTCCCATTCTGCAAACCGGTTGTGATGGAAAAGACCATAAAAATTGCCTGACTCATCACCCGGTGTCATAATAGCATGGATATTATTATTAGTCAGTTGATTGAAATAATTTCTCCAGCTAACAAACCCACTGGGCCTTATTGGCGCTCCGCGCATATCACCGGTATAGGTAAAAAACGGGAATTCGTCGTTGCCCGGAGCGGCCCGCATGTTGGAACGGAACACCGACTGCCTGAAAAGCTCATACAGGCCATTGGTGTATTGTTCTATATCTGTTTTTGTTTTCCAAAAATTATTACCCGACAGATCGCTTGGCGGATCGAGGTTAAGAAATTTTTTACATCCACTGAACGTGGTAAGTAGTATGGAACAAACTGCTATATAAAATATTCGATTCATGTGTATATTTTAAGTTTTCTATTTGGCCACATGGAATTCACCATAAAAATTTTCATCGCGACTGGTATAAATATGCTCGAAAATTTTTATGGCTCATTTCATCAGTTTTTATTTATTGTTTTTGGGTCTGATGTAATTTTCTTTTACTCTTAGAACTGGATATTAACACTTACTGCATAACTTCTTGCATTCGGGTAACCGTTTGAATTATCACGGCCCAGGCCAGTAACCAATTCCGGATCTGGTCCGCTGTATTTTGAAAAAGTGTACACATTATTGGCGGTCAGTGACAAACGGCAGGATGACATTCCAAACCTGGAAATAAGCTGCTTGTCGAAATTGTATCCCAATACCACGTTGTTTATTTTCCAGTATGAACCGTCTTCCAGGAACATCGTCTGGTTAGTACGGAAAGGTTGTAATCTTCCAGCCCTTCTGAAATCATAAGGGTTGGGATAAGTGGCGCCAACAGTAGTTTTGCCATCAAGAAAAGGATTCCAGTAATTATAATTTTCAATCGGTAATAATCCTTTCAGCTTTGAAAATCTTCCATCCACATTAGTGGGATCAGTATAATATTGAAACATCTGCGCCAAAGAGCTATTTAGCAGGTCCCTGTCTAATGTATAAGACACATTAACGCTCAGCGTAAAGTTTTTGTAAGTTGTCATTGAATTGATACCGCCTGTAATTAATGGTTGAGGGTTCCCGATAGGCTGCATATCGGATGCATCAATAATATAATCACCATTGATGTCCGTCCAGCGTGGGTCGCCACCCTGGAAATAAAATCCGGATCCTGCACCTAATTGCTGTGGCAAGCCTGTAGCTATATTCACTGGCACATCGCCTGAGCTGGCATATACTCCCTGGGTATGGTAAAGCAAATTAGATAATGAATTGCGGCCAATGCGTTTGATCACCGGCACATCTACTCCCTGTTCCTTGGTAGTTGTTACAAGCTGGCGCAAGCCATCGGGAAGTTTCGTCAATATATCCTTATTAAAACCACCTGTGACCCCGATAGTCCATTGCAAAGGTTTTGAAGGCTTAAACAAACGAACCCTGACACTGTACTCCACTCCATAATTTACTAAGCTGACCGCATTTACCTGTAGTTTGTTAAACCCGTTAATATTGGCCAGGGTTACTTCCTCCACCTGGTTATCAATAGACCGGTAATAAGCATCAAAAGTGGTTTCGATCGTATTGTTCCAAAAGCCCATTTCAAGACCTACGTTTGCCTGGTTCTGGGTTTCAGGCAAAAATTTTGTATTAGGAACCGTATTGTAATCAATAGAAACAGTGGGTGAGTTATTGTATTGCGAACCGGCTATATATTTTCCAAATACATCAAAAATATCACCCGTTGGTTTGATGTTGCGGCCCCAGCTCCCTCTCAAAGATCCAAAGCTCAGCCAGGCTGACCGGTCAAACCAGGACTCCTTGCTAAAATTCCAACGGGCACTGATGGCAGGGTTTTGTGTATAGCCTTGTGTAGGCCCATTGGTAGAAAGTCCATCCAAACGGTAGCTGAAATCAATAACATATTTCCTGTCGTAGTTATAAGAGAAAGAAGCACCGTAACCATGCTGGCGGGTATCTTTGATATTATTCAGCGTACCGCCTCTTGTTGCATTCCAGTTATACCCGATTGGCCCTTCTACCTGGTCGCCGGCTGTCTGGTTTACCTGAACGGCATTGGCCCGGAAACCATAAGAATTTATTTCGTTGAATACATA
>JAKFEJ010000731.1:0-3785 GCA_036675745.1 Chitinophagaceae bacterium
GGAGATTATTCACGTACTGCAATAAATACAGCCATCAATACCGGTACTGTGATTGGTGTATGCTGCCATGCATTTGGCAATGGTCTTACGCCAACGTATATTCCCAATTTTTCATGGGGTAGTGAAGGGGTAAACCGCTATGGATTTGAAAAAGCCCTGCAGGATATAGAGGGTTGGAAAAAACTCAAAGCTCAAACGGTTAGTGAGAATGAAAAAAGTATTTTAAAATATATCTTTAAGCACTTTTAATAGTCAAAAGGAAATTCTAATTAATAAAAAACACTTATGAGAAAGCAGATCGCTGCGGCTAACTGGAAGATGAACCTTAGTTTTCAACAGGGAGAAAAATTATTAGATGATATACTGGAAGCAAATATTGCTCTTGCTTCACATCAAAAAGCCATTTTTGCAGTGCCTCATCCTTACCTGTTAATGGCAAGAAGTGAAGTTGATAATGCATCGAATTATTATGTAGCTGCTCAAAACTGCTACAACAAAAAATCAGGAGCATATACCGGCGAAGTGTCGGCTGAAATGCTTCACTCTATCGGCGTTACCTATTGCGTAATTGGCCATAGCGAACGTCGTGAATATTTCAATGAATCGAATGCGGCATTGGCGGAAAAGTTGAATCTCTGTCTCGAAAATTTTATTACGCCTATATTTTGTTGCGGTGAGCCATTAGCGATACGGGAGGCAGGCACTCAAAATGACTTTGTTTCCGCTCAACTCAAAGAATCACTTTTTCATTTGTCTGCTGAAAAAATAAAGGATATTATTATCGCTTATGAACCTATCTGGGCCATAGGAACAGGCAAAACCGCTACAACAGAGCAGGCACAGGAAATACATGCTTATTTACGTTCCGTTTTAGCAGCACAGTATGGAGAAAATATCGCCAACCAAATTCCTATTCTTTATGGTGGCAGTGTAAAAGCAAATAATGCGAAAGAATTGTTTAGTTGCCCGGATGTGGATGGTGGGCTTGTAGGTGGTGCATCACTGGTGGCGGCGGATTTTGTGGAAATCATCAAGGCTTTAAAGTAAAAAAATAAGGAGCTATTATACGATGCATGTAAAAAAAGCAATACAAAATATCCTTTTGTGGCGAGGGGTAAATTTTCTTTCTTTATTCATTCTCAATGTACTCTTCGCAAGATATTTTGGAGCTTCAGAGGCAGGGGCATTATTTTTTGTTATAAATAATCTTTCCTTGGTCATATTGATTCTTAGTTTTTCTCTTGAGTTTGGGCTGACTTATTATGTAGCATCAGGGAAAATTGATGGCTCTGAAACAGGTATGCTTGCTTTAATATGGTGTATAATAGCAGTCTGCATTTTTGTGTTTTTTTCCCCTCGAATCGATACTCTGCTAATACAGGGAGTAGATTTAAAGATTGCATCTATCTGTTTCATTACAGGAAACTTGTTGATTAATTTCTATTCATCGCTTTTTTTTGCACGCAATAATTTTATTACCCCTAATGGCTGTTTGTTAGCAGTCAATCTGATTTTAATTATACTTTTTATATTAGGAATACAAAAGATAGGGTATCACCATCTGTTGTTGTATGCCTATATGGGGAGTTTTTTTTTACAGGGAATATTAATTGGGATATTTTATTTTTTGCAGAATAAAGTGAGTATAAAATTTCCGACTTGGGTCAACTTTAAACTGGTTGTAAAGTTCTCTTTAACGGCTTTTGTTGGAAATATCATTTTTTTTCTTGTTTATAGGGTGGACTATTGGTTTGTAGAAACTTACTCTTCTGCAAACGAGTTGGGAAATTACATACAAGTCTCCAAAATTGTACAATGGTTTTTGCTGGTACCTACTATGATCAGTACTGTCTTGTTTCCTTTTACTGCCACCGGAAAGGATTCGAAGATTATAGATAAAATAGTATCTCTATCCCGCATATTGTTGTGGTTTTATTTCTTTGTTTGTATCGGTGTAGCTGCAACTGGATTCTGGGCTTTTGTTTGGATGTTTGGAGATACGTATACATATATGTATACGGCCTTTTTATTGTATGTCCCGGGCGTTCTGGCTTTGGTAAGTCTGTTTCCTATATTATCCTATCATGCAGGAATTAAACGGATAGATATAAAAGTTAAGGGGGCATTGCTCGCATTACTTATTATCGTAGTGCTGAATTCTTTGTTTACTCCTGAGTACGGTATCTATGCCGCATCAGCTGCGAGTAGTATTGGATATATTGTTTATTATATATATGTTGTTTATTACTTTAAAGCCAATACCGAAATAAAATTATACCAATTGTTTAGGCTTTTACCTGAAGACTCCTTATCCATGAAATCAATGTTTTACAAGCGAAAATAATTGGTCTAAACAAAAAGGATATGTTGAAGAGGGAGTATATAATATAAACGATAACACATAAGTAAAGGTATTTTACGGCAGGAGACTATTTTCATTGCATATACTTCATTGAAGAGGGGCTTTTAAAATATACCTGGAAAATAAAAGCGGCAGAGCGAGAGGCAAGATTTCAAAGAAAGGAATACGCATAAGGATGAAATTGGCGACGAAAAAAATTACCAATAGAAAGAATAATTGCTTGTCATATTTCTTTGTAAAAAAGCCAATCAAAAAGGTAAGTTCTACTATCGTGCCGGTGAGATATAGAAAATAGCTGATATAAGGATTTCGGATAAGCCAATATAAAAATGCAGAATACCAATGCCGGGGGCTGGCAATTAAAAACTCTTTATGTTGTAATAATAGTATACCACTCGTTTGTTCAATATTAAATACCGCCCCTGTCCTTAACTTCCATATTCCTGTTGACATGAAAAAAAACAGAAAAAAATACCGCATGCCATGCATGAAGTAATAAAAACTGGTAATACGGTTGGTGGCGAAAAGAACAGGTAATAAAAGAGCGGGTAAAAATTTTTCTATCGAAGTAGAAGGGAAAAGAACATAGCAAAGAATATAGATCCAATTGAAAATAAGCCAGAAGGCGCAGAATAATGGAGAGGAAATTATTTGTTTTTTTTCACATAACCACCAAAAAGCCAAGGGACATAAATAAAATACAATATCGAAACAAAGACAACCGGCCTGGTTGTTTAACAGCCACTGATGAATACCTGTTTGCATTAATAGCCAACTGGTGCCGTCAAAAGGAGTACGAAAAAGAATTGGCTGCAATTGATAGAGAAACATACCACTTACCCAATTATAGACTGCCAGTATATAGAAGATGATGATATAATATCTCAGAAATAAGCGGCGATGACGAGTAGAAAATTCTTCCATTATTTGCCCCTTTGCTGCAGACCATCTGCTAATTTTAGTTCAATGCCATTCCAAATAGCTACTCCTGTATAATTTGCAATGCTGTTTTTGGATGGGTATATCCAGGAATTTGCATAGTTATTAAACCAGTTTAAAAAATTGGCTTCACTGATATGTGAGGTATAATGGTTAGGAGAGGGGTGTAGACTTACTTTATTAGAAATTCTGGCTACTGAATTGTTAAAAAAAAGGTTGTTATTTTGTTGATTCTGAAACATTGAAAGCGCTAAAAAAATCTTGTCATCCCGATAAGGAAAAAAGAATCTCGTAGTAGGTCCGTATTTATATGATACATTGTATACCTCGTATTGCGTTTTGGGATAGCTTTTACCAGAATACATGCCATAGTTATACCAGGGGGAAAATACCATTCCTTGTTTATAAAAACAAAACAACTGCATAGTAATAAAAACAACCATGCCCCAAAACATCCACTTGTTATAAAAGAAAACTTTTTTTA
>JAKFEJ010000234.1:0-3780 GCA_036675745.1 Chitinophagaceae bacterium
ATTAATAACCCCATTTCTTCATAATCTCCAAATTTTCTTTAACGCTTTCTAAAGGCGTTTTGCCCTGGTAGCTTTCCTGTTCAATAATTAAGTGAATAGCTCCTCCTGTTTTTATACTTTCTTCCAGCACTTCTTTTACACCAATGATACCTTTACCCAATACAGCACTTTCATAACCATGTTCAGAGCCTGGCACTGCTATTTCATCTTTTACATGCAGCGATGCAAAACGGCCAGGATATTGTTTGATCACATCCAGAGCCCGACCCCCGCCAGAATACATATTACCAATGTCCAATTGTTGTATCACCAATTGCGGATCGGTATTTTGCAAAATGATATCATATAACGTTAGATCGGCGAATTTTTCTTTAAATTCAAAATCATGATTGTGATATCCAAACTTCATCCCTGACTTTTTACATAACTCCCCTGATTTATTAAAAACCTCCATGTATTGTTTCAATTTATCCTGATCTTTTCGCCAGCCTTCTTCCAGTGAAGGGCTGATAACAAATTGCTGGCCCATTATTGCAGCATCTTCAACGGTATATTTCCATAGATCAGTAAATTCCTTCTTCCCTTCATCCCAATGCCTGCTTCCCATAACAGTATGCCCACTTGGCATATTCAAGCCCAAATCGCTTAATATCTTTTTGAATTCTTTAGCAGTATAACCATAAAATTTTCTATCCACATAATTGGCATGTTCTACATGACGATAGCCCATATCCGCTAATTTCTTCAACGTACCCAACGGGTCTTTTTTCATATCATCACGGACACTGTATAATTGTACACCGGTTATGGTTTTACTTTTTGTGGCAGCAAAAATTGAATTGGAAAATAAAGCAGCGCCGGCAATAGTTAGTGTACTGTCTTGTATAAATTTTTTACGGGAGATACGCATGGCAAACATTATTAGTTGAACTTTCAATTTACAACTTTTGCCTCTATGTTTAGCGAAGCGTTGATGTTTTAATCCCTGCTGTTATAAACATTTTACAAATCAGTTGAATTAAAAGTATCTCCCTGGCTGATGTCACCTGTTTGATACCCTTTTTTAAACCAATACATCCGCTGCGCTGAAGTGCCGTGTGTAAAAGCGTCAGGTACTACATAGCCTTGTGATTTTTTTTGCAGCATATCATCACCAATTGCATTGGCAGCATTCAGGGCTTCTTCGATATCGCCGCCTTCCAGTATATTTTTTTGCTGCGCATAGTGTGCCCATATACCTGCCAGAAAATCAGCCTGCAATTCCAGTTTAACGGAATAACGATTGTATTCGGTTTCGCTTACCTGTTGCCGCAGCCGGCTTATCTTATCCGCTGTGCCGTTCAGGTTTTGTATATGGTGACCCACTTCATGCGCTACAACATAGGCCATGGCAAAATCACCGGGTGCATTTAATTTTTTCTGCAGGTCTTCATAAAAAGACAGATCAATATATAATTGCTGATCGGTGGGACAGTAAAACGGCCCCATAGCCGCATTGGCATTTCCACAGGCCGACTGAACAGCATCGCGGAATAATACCAGGGTTGGCTCAGGATAATCTTTTCCCTGCGCTGAATATAATTTATTCCATACATCTTCGGTGTCTGCCAGTACAACCTTTACAAATTCCGCCCTTTCATCATCAGCAGCTTTTTCTTCAGCAGTCATTTCTGTTGATGTATTGCCCGGCAATACAGGTGGAATGGTAGATGAATCACCCCCGCCGCCACCCAGAAAAGTATATAATAAATAGACTATAACGCCTATTATACCACCCCCTGCTGCAATGCCGCCGCCGGAAATACCACGACGATCATCAACATTTGAGCTGCCTCTTCTTCCTTTCCATAACATAATTGATATATTTTAATTGATGACAAGAAGCCTGTTGATGAGCCATTTCATTTTATAAAGTGTATTCTCCGTAGGCCTCTGAAAATCTCTTTCTTTGCTTCCTGGCAAACTCTTCTTCTTTCTTCATAGCCACTTTTTTCCTGTTATCATCTACCATCTTTTTTCTGACCAGGTAAATAACTATACCGGTAACGGCACCGGTAAAAGCACATTGAGCTATTTTCTTTTTCATGCATTTTATTTTATAAATGAATGCAATTGGCATGCCATCGTAGCAATTGGGTCCCGGGCTATAAAATATAACTAAGCCGAAGCCAGGGAATATCTCTATTTAGTACCTTGCAGTGTACGAGAAGAGAAGTAAGGCAGGTAGATTATTTTTTTTAATCGCAAAACAAGTAATGACCTTAACGGCATTATTGGCTGTTTTTCGTATAGCTTGTTTGCATTAACTTATGACTTAAAATCAATTATCATGGCACGATTAATTTCTGACGAAGAAGTCCAATCTTTCCACCAGGATGGCTATGTAATTGCTCCCGGATTTTTCAGCAAAGCCGAAATTAATAAACTCTACGGTATTGCTATTGGCGATACAGTTATCCATCAGCATGCAGTTGATCTTAACGACCAGGCCGGTAAAAAAACAAAACTTACATTATGGTTCAATCCCGGGGATGATGTGTATAGTATGATGTTGCGCAGCAACAGGATGGTAAACTCTGTAGTTAAATTGCTTGACAGCGATTCACCTGTTTGTCATTTTCATACCAAGCTGATGCAGAAAGAGCCTAAGGTTGGTGGTGCCTGGGAATGGCACCAGGATTATGGTTATTGGTATAAAAATCAATTTTTATTCCCTGATCAGCTGGTGAGTGTGATGATCGCTTTAAGTGAAGCCAATAAGGCCAACGGTTGTTTGCAGGTTATTAAGGGTTCACATAAACTGGGAAGAGTAAACCATGGTTTTGCAGGAGAACAGGTAGGCGCTGATATGGTGATGGTAGAGCATGCTTTAAAAACAATGGAGCATGTGTATGTAGAAATACAACCGGGAGATGCTTTGTTTTTTCACAGCAACCTTTTGCATCGTTCCGAAGCCAATACATCCGACAAACCAAGATGGTCGATCATTTCCTGTTACAATTCCTTATCCAACCCGGCTTATAATGACGAATCTACTTCCTGGAGAGAGCCTGTAGAAATTGTAGCTGATAATGCGCTGATGGACGCAGCTGTAAGTGGTGCTTCCGCTACAGGAGATTTTCTGCAAAAAGAAAAAGATCCTGCTTTAAAAGAAACAGGATGGGAGAAAGGGGTCGAGACAAAGTAAGTTGCCAGTTGTGAATGTTGAACAGACAAATACAAATGTTCAATGCTCAATGTTCAATTGAATACAGCCTGACTAAACAATATTGAATAGTGAATAATGAGTTGATAGCTTAGAGCTCACGACAATAAACTATAAACTACAAACAAATTAATATGCAACGTATCGCAATGCTCGGTTCAGGATTTATAGGACGGTTTTATGCAGAGTCACTACAGGGACAAAGAAGTAAGGATAAAATTGTAAGCATCTATTCACGCAGGGAAGAGAGTGCAAAAAAGTTTGCAGCCGATTACCAGTGTGAACATTGGACAACAACAATGGAAGAAGCCATTGCACATCCACATGTAGATATTGTATGTATTTCGCTTCCTAATAACCTGCATGAAGCAGCAGTACTGCTATGCTGCAAACACAAAAAAGCAGTCATTACCACCAAACCATTGGGAAGAACTGCTGCAGAAGCAAAACGTATGCTGCTCGCCGTGGAAGAAGCAGGCATATTCAATGGTTATCTGGAAGACCTTGTGTATACTCCTAAATTTTTAAAAGCTTTTGAAAGTGTAAAGAGTGGTTCCATTGGCAGAATACTTTGG
>JAKFEJ010000059.1:0-3733 GCA_036675745.1 Chitinophagaceae bacterium
ATAACAATACTGTCAGCTACAATATTTTCATTGAATAACTGATGAATGTCAAGGTTTCGCATACGGATATTGTTGATGGAAAAGTCAAACCGGTCGTCTTGTGTTGCCAGGCTTTTTACAAAAGCATCTTCATTCATTGTTGGGTTAATACGAAACTTCTTTACATATGCCGAGTTTGTAATCGAATTAAGTGAGATACTGTCAATCTCGTAATTATAAGGCTGGTTTTCTGAGGGAAAGGAAATTTTTTCAGACTCAAGAAACAATTGTTTTGCAAAAAGCAATTTATCCGGATCTTTCCCGGTATTTTCATCAATCGCTACGTCAATAAGGAGAATAGATGTATTCCTGAATTGTACACTTTTTTTCCGGGTTTTAATATTGCTGGTAGTTATTTGTGCACCGCTTATTTCTACTGTATCTATTTTTATCAGATCCAGTTCGCCCAATACCTGTTCGTAGACTTCTTTGGTAGGTATATTTCGTGCAGAGTCTTTCCCAGCGTTGGTGTAGATGATATCAATGACCGGATTTCTTATATGTAGCTTTTTCCCCACAATTTCTTTGTTTAATAAAGCACGGGGAGTTTTTACCCCCGACACAATTATTTCAGGAATATTAATTTTTAAAAGGGTGGGAGGAGCTTCATTCTTTTCAAGCAAGGAGGTATATTCTGTACTGTCGTATAGCAAATTTATATTAGTAACTGATAGATTTCCCGCCGCTTCATCCATGGTTAATTTATCATACCGCAGGGAGTAGAGGCCATTACTTTTATCACTGACAGTATCCTCCAGTTTATTACGGATGATTTGTTTTCTATAAATATTCCAGTAGGCGATAGCGCCTCCTATACCTATCATTATTACAAGCAATATGCTTAAAGCAATTATTTTTCCTCTTCTTGTAGCGGTGGCCTGTTTTAATTTCCTTTTTAAGGTTCGCATGTCATATATAGACAATTACTGTTCCATGATGACTGGCAATCCGGTAACAACGAAAAGTAGCGGTCAGTTTTGAGAGCAATAGCTCTGCGGATCAATTTAAGATTAGCATTTTTTTTGAATTAGTAATCCTTTATCTTAGTGTATACTATGCCAAGCTTTAATAATAGAATCAAACAGGTACTACTTTTATCTCTTATTCTTTTATTGGTTATTTTGGTCATAAGAGAATTAAGTCTTTTTTTACCTGGTTTATTAGGCGCACTTACGCTGTATATACTTAGCCGGTCAAATTATTTTCAACTTATTTATAACCGAAAATGGAAGAAGGGATGGGCAGGGGCATTATTCATTATCTATTACCTGTTCTTAATTGGCTTACCTGTGTTTCTTGCAGTCACGTTGATCAGTCCAAAGATTAATGCCTTCCTGGAAGATCCTACCGCTATGATTGATTCAGCTAAAAATTCTATCACTACGATCCAGCAAAAATTGGGATTCAAATTTTTGTCTGAAGCTAATCTTACCAACTTCCTCGGTAAGTTAACCGCTTTTATTCCTACTCTTTTAAACAGCACTGCCAACCTGATTTCCAACCTGGCCATCATGCTGTTCATTTTATATTATATGCTATCCAACGGCCGGGAGATAGAACGTGTGCTAAACAGGCTTATTCCGCTAAGGCAGGAAAATATTAATATGCTTGCCTCCGAAACAAAAAGAGTTGTAAGAGCTAATGCATTGGGTATACCGCTTATTTCTATTATACAGGGCCTGACAGCTACACTTGGTTATTTTATTTTTGGCGTGGATGAATGGGGCTTGTGGGGTTTTCTTACAGGGGTCTTTGCCTTCTTTCCGGTAGTAGGAACAATGGTTATATGGGTGCCACTTGTCATTTATACTTATGCCATTGGTGACACCTGGCAGGCAACCGGCTTATTATTATACAGTGTGCTTGTTACCGGTAATGTAGATTATATATCCAGGGTCACTTTATTGAAAAGAATGGGTGATGTACATCCTGTTATCACCATATTGGGGGTCCTGGTTGGGTTGGGCTTGTTTGGTTTTATCGGGCTTATATTCGGCCCTTTACTGGTCAGTTATATTATCGTTTTGTTTAAAATTTATATGAATGAGTTTATAGAAAATGCGGAACCATTACCCGAAATGCCAACTATTGAAGAAAACAGAATAGAAGAGAAACATAATAAACAATAAAAAAACCCAGGCCTGGTTATAACAAGCCTGAGTTTTTTTAAAAGAATTAAATTAAACTTACCTGTCTTTTAGTTTCGATAAAAGCCTGAGTATTTCAAGGTATAACCAAACCAGCGTTACCAGCAACCCAAAAGCTCCATACCATTCCATATATTTTGGCGCCTGGTGTTCCACGCCTTTTTCGATCATATCAAAGTCAAGCAAGAGATTTAAAGCAGCGAGGCAAACGACAACCACCGAAAAACCTATTCCTAAAGGTGTGCTTGCATTGGTGAAAGCACCTATGGTTGCTCCAAAAGCTAATGATGCGATCCATTTTATAAGATAAAACACCATAATGCTGATGGTCGCGATGGTAATAACCGATCTGAATTTATTGGTAACCCTGATAATACGTGTCTGGTAAAGAACAAACATAACCATAGCAACGATCAGGGTTAAACCTACCGCCTGCATCACAATGCCGGGATAGCTTGTCCTGTATGCATAATCGTAGTAAGCCGAAACAGAACCTACGAATAATCCTTCCAATAATGCAAAAGCTGGCGCTAAATAGGGCGACCATTGTTTTTTGAAAGACATTATCAATGCCAGCGCTAATCCACCGAATACGCCAATCAGCATCAGCGGCATAGGATTGCTTCCTTTATAAAACTGGCTCCAGGATACAAAACAAGTGCCCATCATCATCAGGAAGAGGAAACCGAATTTGTTCATGGTTCCCCGCACTGTCATTTCTTCGCCGGTAGTAATACCCTGCAAAATAGTTCCCTCAAAAGCAGTTTCTCTTAAGGTCGGATTACCCGATTTGAATAAGGCCATAGTTGATTATTTTTTTATGAAGATAACCAAAGTTTAAAAAATTTAAAAGGTTTATGAAGTTTCAGGCGTTAATAATCCCAAAACTCTTTAAACCTTTTAAACTCCTGGAACCTATTAAACCGGGTTTAGTAATGCCATCTCACAAACGCTTCCATGGCTGCATAATGCGTCAATCCCAGGTCTGCATATAGATTCGCTGTTGCCGCATTTCTTTCTTCCGCTCTTTGCCAGAACTCTCTTGAATCACTGCCCTGGAAAGGAACAGAGTCTTTCTGCGATTGGTGAATGAATATACCAAAACGTTTTTTCATTACCTGGTCAGGGCTCATGGGGATGGCCATTTCTATTTCTTCAATATTCCATTCCTGCCAGGCGCCTTTATACAGCCAGAGCCAGCAATCATTGACCCATTCGTCACCGGCAGCCTTGATACGTTTCAATGATTCCAGCACTACATTAAAGCAAACAAGATGGGTGCCATGCGGATCAGCAAAGTCACCGGCACAATAGATCTGCTCCGGTTTTAGCTTGCGTAATAACTCCATCGTGATCTTCACATCTTTTTCTCCCATCGGTTTTTTCTCAATGGTACCTGTTTCATAAAAAGGCAGGTTTTGAAAATGGATGTTTTCATCAGGAATGCCAACATAACGACAGGTAGCTCTTGCTTCTCCCCGGCGTATCAGCCCTTTGATAGATCGTATCGCAGGCGTATCTACCTGGTTTGATTTTTTGGTGGCAAT
>JAKFEJ010000350.1:0-3722 GCA_036675745.1 Chitinophagaceae bacterium
GGTGTTGCTTGCCCGCCGGCAGGTAACATAGCCTGCCACAGCATTTCTCCATTGCTTGTATTGAATGCACGAATAAATCCATCCATACTTGCGGCGATAAAAGAAAGTCCACCAGCAGTAGTAATTGCTCCGCCAAAATTTATCGAACCCCATTTTTCTGCACCAGGATATTTTGCAGGATCCATCATAATTCCCAATGGCACTTCCCATTTTAATTGACCGGTATTCATATCAATCCCCGCCAACGTTCCCCATGGTGGTTTTGTTTGCATAACGAATTGTCCGTTTTCCACAGTGAAAAGATATTCCCTGCTCATGATATACGGAGTTCCTTCCTGTGGCGCTACTTCCGCTCTTGGTAACGCTGTATTCACTGATTGACGGGTATTTGCTGTTTTAGGAAACAAGGTGATTAACGCAGCGATACGATTACTGTTCGTAACAAGAATATTTTGTTCAGGATCAAAACTTGCTCCACTCCAATTCATTCCTCCTATATTACCGGGAGCAATAATGGAGCCTTTGAAAGAGGGCGGAGTAAATACTCCTTGTTTATTATGCCGGCTGATACGGTCTTTTGCTTTCTGAAGAAGTTCAGGTGTTGGACCCCACGCATGCTCTTCAGTAACTTTCTGCAATCCCAATGCAGGTAACTGTGTTGGGAAGGGTTGTGTTTTTGAAGCTTCTTCTCCGGGAATAGCTGATGCAGGAACTGCACGTTCTTCAACAGGAAACAAATGTTCTCCTGTTTTCCTGTTCAGGACAAATATGTGCCCCATTTTAGTTACTACCAGTACAGCAGGAATTTTCTTTCCATTTCTTTCTATATCTAATAAAACAGGCTGAGCCGGTATATCATAATCCCATATATCATGATGAACAGTTTGAAAATGCCAAACCGGCTTTCCGGTTGAAGCCCTTATTGCAACAATTGAATTGGCATACAAATTATCACCTAATCTTTCTCCGCCATAATAATCAGGACTGGGACATGATGTTGGAACAAAGACAAGACCAAGAGAAATATCAGCTGATATGGTTGCCCAGGCATTGGCCGCACCTGTTTGTTGTGCTTTGGGGCCTTTCCATGTTTTGTAGCCATCATCAGTTGGCTTTCTTGGTATAGGATCCCATGACCATTTAAGGTTTCCTGTCCTTGCATCATAAGCTCTTACCACACCGGGAGGATAATCAAATCTCCCGTTGTCACCCATAGTTGAACCGATAACAATCAGATCATTGATCACAGCAGGCGCAGAAGTAACCTGTAAAGAACCGACTCCTTTTTTCAGGTCTATAATTCCATTTTCTCCAAATGAAGAAACAGGTTTTCCTGTTGATGCATTCAATGCGATCAATCGTCCGTCAATGGTAGCGGCAAGAATACGCATATAGTTCTTGTCACCCGGTTTGCGATCAGGGTCTATCCATTTCGATACACCTCTTGATGTCACTTCTGAATAATTATCTTTAAGATCAACACCCGGATTATAAACCCATAATTCTTTACCGGTAGCTGCATCAACAGCAATGATCCGATTGGTTGGCGTACTGAAATAAAGAACGCCATTGATCATTAAAGGTGTTGCTTCAAAAGCAGCCTTGCTGCCGATCTCAGTTCCTTCATACGTTTTCAATTCACCTGATTGATAGGTCCATGCGGGTTTGAGATTTTTTACATTATCAATGTTTATCTGTTTAATTGGAGAATATCGCATGCCACCCGGGTCATTACCATAGTTGGCCCATTGCCCGTTTTTTGCAAAATTGCTCTCCCTTTTGTGTTGCGATTCTTTAGTTGTTTGCGAATAACCGGTTATTGCAAAAAAGGATAGCAGAATAATCGAAAATAATTTCTTTCTCATGACAGTACCAGTGTTGGTTGTTTTGGTATATAAAATTAATAAGTTCAGCAATAGTGAATAGCCTTGGCTTCAAAGAGATATTAATACTGATGAAATGCCTGCGATACAAACTCCAGCACTTCAGGAAGAGAGGTTCGCCAGTATGTCCAGCTATGTCCGCCATCACGTATACGGAATTCATGTGGTATTTCTTTTTTGCGCATACCTATATGTACCAGCGAATTTCCCTCGTATAAAAAATCATCATCGCCGCAATCTATATACCAGCGTACAGCTTTTTTTGTAGAATCCGGCACGGCATCTATTAAAGCAGGCACACTATATTTCTTAAAATATTTTTCCACCAGCGAATCAGGAAGTGAAGCATCGTTTCTTCTCAATTGTGTTTTTGCAATATCTATTGTCAGCGGACCGGTAGCTGCACTCAATGGACAAGCGGAAGAAAAAAGTTCAGGATGATGTAATGCATAGATAAACGATCCGTAACCACCCATACTTAACCCTGAAACAGCACGATAACGTTTCTCTCTTTTTATACGAAACTTTTTTTCTACAAAAGGCATTAGTTCATCAAAGAAAAAATCTTCATAGCGCCAGTTGTTTCTTGCATCATTATTATAACCTCTTGTTCCGGTATTCGCATCCGGCATCACAATGATCATGGCTGTTGATTTTCCTTCCCGGATCGCCTTGTCTGCTATATGCAATACTTCACCAAATTGTACCCAGCCTGTCTGGTCATCACCGCCACCATGTAACAAATACAATACCGGGTAATTCCTTTCTGATGTTTCATAGCCGGGTGGCAGGTACACCGCGTACTTCCTTTCCATTTTTAAGATTTTGCTTGTCAGAGAAAGATCATCCATCACTTTACCGTTTTGTGCAAGACCGGAAAATGACAAAAATAATAATACAGCAAAGAATAATACCAGTTGTTTTTTCATTGTTATGATTTAAGTGTGAGTCAATCGCAGATTTTAAAGATACTTAATTGATACACTCAATAATTTTTTTTGAACATACCCCTCAAATGAAAACTAGCGTAAACCCTTATGCCATTGACAGAGTTTTCTTCCGCTACCAATTAATTATAATCAGCCGGGGGGATAAAAAAATAACTCCTGCCCAAAGCAAAAGAACAGCATGATACCTGCAATACTTTTGCCTCTATCAATAGCTACCGTTGATATAATTCTCTTTTCAAAACAGTCCCTTTTGCCTAACTTCAAACTAAGAATTAAAATTAATCGCAATGCCTGTTTACAATCTTCAGATAAACGGAAAAAAATACAAAGCGGATGTCACAGCCGACACGCCGTTATTGTGGGTGCTCAGGGATCATCTTGGTTTGGTGGGTACCAAATTTGGTTGTGGAATTGCACAATGCGGTGCATGCACAGTTCTACTTGATGGTAATGCAGTCAGGGCTTGTGTATTTCCTGTTTCAGGAATAAAAACATCAAAAGTTACAACGATAGAAGGCTTGTCTGAAAATGGTGATCATCCTTTGCAATTGGCGTGGGATGAAGTGGATGTTCCTCAATGTGGTTATTGCCAGGCAGGCCAGATCATGACAGCGGCAGGCTTATTAAAAAGAAAACCGAAACCTACCGACCAGGAAATTGATGATGCCATGCACGGTAATATATGTCGTTGTTGTGCCTATCATCGCATTCACGAAGCCGTAAAATTAGCCAGCAGTAAAACGTGAGTGGTGAGTGATGAGTCGTGAGTAAGACTCCGAAAATAAAGAAACCACTCGCAATTGTCAATTCACTCTTAAAACGTCTATATGGCAATCTTAAATAAAACCAACCGGAGAGATTTTTTAAAAATAACCTCTATGACCGGCGG
>JAKFEJ010000215.1:0-3713 GCA_036675745.1 Chitinophagaceae bacterium
CACTCTGGCTTTCGCATTACGCAAAGCAAGAGAATTACGTCGCCTCGATGATGCCGGTATAAAAAACGGTATTCATATAATTGTCAGCGGCGGGGTATATCAATTATATGAACCAATATTTATTCGCCCCGAAGATGCAGGAACATCAACCAGCCCTACTTTTATTGAAGCAGCACCAGGTGAACGACCTGTATTAAGTGGTGGAGTAACTATTAAAGGATGGAAAAAATTAGTAACGCCTGTCACCGGATTGCCTGCAAATGCAAAAGGAAAAGTATGGGTAGCCGACCTTCCCTTAGTAAATGGAAGATTATTTGAATTCCGGCAGTTATGGATCAATGATAAAAAAGCTGTTCGTGCAAAAAATGCAAACGGTGAAAGCATGAACAGGATTCTGAGCTGGAATAAAAATGAGGAAACCTGCTGGATACCTGCTCCTGAAAATTTACCAGTAAAAGACATTGACGGTTTAGAAATGTTCATTCACCAGTGGTGGGCTATAGCGATACTGCGAGTCAAGAGAATGGAAATAAATGAGGACAGTGCTAAACTATATTTTCATCAACCTGAAAGTAAAATACAAAGTGAACATCCCTGGCCCGCGCCGTGGATATCAAAAGAAACCGGCAACTCTGCTTTTTATTTAACCAATGCTATACAATTCCTGGATGAGCCCGGCGAATGGTATTTGGATATGGGAAAAAGAAAATTGTATTACTGGCCCCGCAACAATGAAAATTTATCAACAGCATCGGTGATAGCTCCTTTTTCCGAAACATTGATAAGAATACAGGGAACAATCGATCATCCTGTATCCAATATTTTTTTCAAAGGGATTTATTTTCATCATACCGGTTGGCTACGGCCATCGCAACAGGGACATGTACCCCACCAGGCAGGGTTTTATATGCTTGATGCGTATAAATTAAAGCCTGCAGGAACAAAAGATAAAACAACATTAGACAACCAGGCTTGGGTCGGAAGGCCTGCAGCAGCAGTGGAAATATCTTTTGCCAATAAAACCGGTTTTGAGAATTGTCGCTTTGAACATCTTGCATCAACTGGCCTGGATTACAACAAAGGAGTACAGGATAACATTGTTAAGGGAAATTTATTCAAAGACATTGGTGGTACAGCTATTCTTGCCGGCGTTTATGCTGATGAAGCAACGGAAATTCATTTGCCTTATAATCCAAAAGATGAAAGAGAAGTTTGTGATCAGTTATTAATCAGTAATAACCTCATTACCGATGTTACAAATGAAGATTGGAGCTGTGTGGGAATTGGTTTGGGCTATACAAGGAATTCGATAGTGGAACATAACGAGATTGAAAACACATCCTACACCGGCATCAGCATGGGCTGGGGCTGGAGCCCAACAACGAATGCAATGAAGAATAATAAGATCATTGCCAACAAAATCCATCATTACGGAAAGCATAATTATGATTGTGCAGGTATTTATACATTAAGTTCCCAGCCCGGTTCTGTTATCAGCGAAAATTATATTCACAGCATTTACAAAGCACCGTACGTTCATCTCGCTTCCCACTGGTTTTATATTTATACAGACGAAGGATCATCTTATTTTAATGTAAAAAATAACTGGACTCCATCTCAGAAATTTTTGCAAAATGCTAATGGACCCGGTAAT
Organism: Chitinophagaceae bacterium; assembly: GCA_036675745.1. GTDB lineage: Bacteria > Bacteroidota > Bacteroidia > Chitinophagales > Chitinophagaceae > Terrimonas_B. The sequence continues at coordinate 1,655 of JAKFEJ010000215.1, forward strand.
GAATGGATTAATAATGGCCCTGGGGCTGCTGAACGCATTAAACAAAATGCGGGACTACAACAATCATATCAATGGCTTGTTAAAGAAAAGACGGCGGCAAAGCTTGAATTACCGATCAATGAAGAACATAATGAAGTAATCGAACTGGTAATAAAAGAAGGTCAGCGTCTTGATCTCTTAAAACTCAAACAAATTCTTTCGCAAAACAAAGTGGATTCTGCAGCCATTTACCAATGGCAAAATCATTACGTGATTTTCGATAAAGTACAGGATATAGCCGTGATGCAGGGAAGGCTGCGCAATAATTTCCCGGAAGCAGAAGTCAGGGTTTATCACGACCTGTTTTATGAATACAGTAAACAAAAGCATTGCACGGATAAAACTGTTGCTAAAGAATGGGATCATATTATTTTAACGGCTAACCTTGTCGCCGATAAAAAAAAGCAACAGGAGTATTTGAATTATCACACCACTCAATTTGAAAAATGGCCTGAAGTGGTCAGTGGATTCTGCAATGCCGGTTTTCAGCAACTTCAAATCTTCAAAAACGGAAGACAATTGATATTGGTCATCAGTATACCAAAAGGGGAAAGCCTCGATAAGCTCAATCCAAAAACAACGGAAAATAATCCGCGGGTGGATGAATGGAACAGGCTAATGAAAAAATACCAGGAAGGAATTAAAGGAACGAAGAAAGGAGAGACATGGGTATTCTTAAAAAATATTGCAGAGTAAGTTATGGCAAAGCAAAAAAAATCATCATCGGATATAAGCACCCCTTTTGGGGCCGAGAGCATGCTGACAATAGCAATACTTGGTTTGGGTGAGGGCAGGAGTACCATCTCCGCTGCTTTGGCCAGTTCAAAACTGGAACTAAAAGTGATTTGCGATATGAACGAAGACGTGTGCAGGCAGCGTTGCAAAGAATTTGGATTTAATGAGTACACGACAGAATATGAGGAACTGCTAAATGATGATGATATTGATATCGTCGCCATTTATACTCCTGATCATTTGCATGCAGAACATATAAAGCAGGCATTGCTGCATAATAAACATGTGGTATGTACCAAACCGTTTATTGACGATTTATCCAAAGCCAAAGAGTTGATTCAGCTACAGGAACAAACAGGGAAAAAGGTTTTTGTTGGACAAAGCTCCCGCTTCTTTGAACCTTATAAAAAACAGCGAACCGATTTTGAAGAAGGAATGATCGGTGAACTGATCACGGTTGAAAGTCATTACAATGCCGATCATCGCTGGTTCCTTGAAAAAAAATGGGCCCTGGAAAAATCATTCAAATGGTTGTATGGTGGCCTCAGTCACCCGGTTGATTTTATAAGATGGTATTTACCCAATATAGAAGAAGTAATGGGTTACGGGATGATCAGTTCGAACGGAAAGAAAGCCGGATTGAAAAATGAAGATACCATGCATTTCATTTTTAAATCAACCGATGGCAGGATAGCAAGAGTAAGCGGTGTGTACACAAGTCCTGTACAACCTACGAAAAGGGAAAGTGGGATGAGCTGTATCCTGAGAGGAACAGAAGGCGCCAGCCAGGCAGATTATCATGAATTACGCTATGCTGCTACTACAAACACAGGAGAAGAAAAAATAATTACCTGGGGTGATGAGAAGTTAAAATATTATTTCCGTTTTGAAGGGCAAAGTCATCATGCCGGTGAATACCAAAACTATTTAGAATATTTTGCTGATTCAATCACACAAAATTTTACGGCTTATCCTGACATGAAAGAGGGTATCGGCACCGTTGCATTATTACAGGCGATGGATAAAAGTTTACAAACAGGGGCGCCGGTAAAAGTGAATGAAATATTAGAAAAATATGACCTAACTCAAACCGCTGATGAATTTTGAGTCAACTGCTTAAATTAAAAATAATAAATGAACCACATAGCAGCATAGACACATAGAAATACACACATAGGATTCTATGTGAAACCCTATGTTCTCTATGATCCTATGTGGTAAGAAAAAAATAAATGAACAGCATCCTCTCAAAACTTCAAACAATTGATTATATAATAGTAGCAGT
>JAKFEJ010000609.1:0-3707 GCA_036675745.1 Chitinophagaceae bacterium
ATTTTCACCCTCGCAGATTCCATCCGTGAATCTTCAGCAGAAGCGATTGCTGACTTAAAGCAAATGAATATTAAATCTTATTTGCTTACGGGGGATAACGAGGATATCGCTAAATCTGTGGCCGGTAAGCTGAGGATGGATGGATATTTTGCCAATGTATTGCCGCACGAAAAACAGGAAAAGTTAAAAGAGTTTCAAGCCAAAGGCGAATTGGTTGGCATGACAGGCGACGGAGTGAATGATGCACCGGCATTGGCACAGGCCGATATTGGTATTGCAGTAGGTTCAGGTACCGACGTGGCTGCTGAAACCGCCGATGTGATTTTGGTAAACAGTGATCCAAAAGATGTGGTCGGCATGATCGGTTTTGCAAAAGCTACGTATAACAAAATGATCCAGAACCTTATTTGGGCCGTAGGGTACAATCTTATTGCTATCCCGCTTGCTGCAGGTATTCTTTATCCCCATTTTATTCTGAGCCCTGCTATGGGTGCGGTGCTGATGTCGTTGAGTACTATTATTGTTGCTTTCAATGCTCAATTACTAAAGACGAATTTCAGAAACAGATAATTTGGCGTGATAAGGCTAAAGCAGGGAACGTAATTTACCCTGTTCTGAAATAGCAGTTCTGAAAAGGACTGCTATTTCTTTTGCCGGAATGCCCGGAATTCTTATATTTGACTAAATAATAATTTAGTCTTGTCTAAAAATTAGTTTAGAACACTCTTAATCATGAAGCAAAATTTACTTTTGATCCTGGCTTTTTTTTCAGGCCTTACTGCATTTGCACAGCGAAATATTCATGGCAGTGTGTTAAATGCGGCAACAGGAGAAGCGCTGGCCGGGGCGACTGTACAACTCAGTGATTCTTCCCGCCCGGTGGTTTGTGATGGAAATGGGAAGTTTTCGATACAACCTGGTGCTGCTGCTTCATTGCATATCAGCGCTACAGGCTATGAAACAAAAACATTCTACCCTGCATTGAAAGATCATGTTGTTATATTGCTTGAGCCACTTGAAAAAGAAATAGATGCCGTAGTAGTAACGGGAACCATGAGGGCTGTAAAAAAACTAGAAAGCCCTGTTGCCGTGGAAGTGTATACCCCGCAATTTTTTAAAAAAAATCCTACGCCGAGTATTTTTGAATCACTACAGAATATAAATGGTGTAAGACCGCAATTAAATTGTAGTGTCTGCAATACCGGGGATATTCATATTAATGGTCTCGAAGGTCCTTACACTATGATCACTATTGATGGAATGCCCATTGTCAGCAGTCTTGCTTCCGTTTACGGTTTGTTTGGAATACCTACTCAATTGATAGACCGCATAGAGATTGTAAAAGGCCCGGCTTCCGGTTTATATGGGTCAGAAGCAATCGGTGGTCTTATCAATATTATAACCAAGTCGCCTGATAAAGCGCCGCTGTTGAATGTAAACTTCATGTCTACACATTGGAAGGAGCATAATTTAGACATCGGTACAAAAATTAATATTGGAAAGAAAGCAACTTCATTGTTAGGTGTTAATTATTTTAATTACCAGCATCCATTTGATAAAAATAAAGATCAGTTTACAGATGTAACGCTGCAGCACCGCATTTCTGTTTTTAATAAATTAAGTTTTGCAAGAAAACAAAATCGTATAGCTACATTGGCCGCCCGTTATTTCTATGAAGACCGTTGGGGTGGCGATATCCGCTATAATAGAAGTTTCAGGGGCGGAGATAGTTTGTATGGAGAAAGCATTTACACAAACCGTTGGGAGTTGATCGGTAATTATCAGTTACCCGTTTATGAAAAAATGTTCTTTTCATTTTCCGCTACCAGTCATGATCAGAATTCCTATTATGGAACGATACCTTACATGGCCAAACAGCGGATTGCTTTTGGCCAGCTTACCTGGGATAAAGAAGCCGGCGCCAATCATAATCTTTTAATCGGCTCAGCGCTTCGTTATAATTACTATGATGATAATTCTACTGCGACTGTTGATACATTGACAGGGAAGAATAATGCTGATAACTATGCCATACCCGGTATTTTCGTACAGGACGAATGGAAATTAAATACTAAGCACCTGGTATTATTGGGGCTTCGCTATGATCATCACCCTGTGCATAAAGGAATTTTTACGCCACGTATTGCCTGGAAATGGATGATGAAGGATAAGCAGGTATTCCGGTTAAATGCAGGAACAGGTTTCAGGGTAGTAAGCTTATTTACAGAAGAGCATGCAGCGCTGACAGGCGCAAGAGCGGTGGAAATAAAAGAAACACTGAAACCGGAGCGGAGTTATAATGTGAACATGAATTATACCCGTCAATATAATTGGCAGAGAGTTTCATTGAACCTGGATGCATCACTTTGGTATTCGCATTTTACCAACCAGATCATACCGGATTATGATTCGGATCCCAACAAAATTATTTATCAGAACCTGCGTGGTTATTCGTCATCAAAAGGCGCAACCCTGAATGCGGAATTAAATATTGGTCACCGATTTAAGAGTTTACTGGGCATTACTGTGCAGGATGTGATGAAAACGGAGAAGGATGAACTGGGAAAGAAAACAAACCTGCAGCCCGTCCTTACGGAGAAATGGAGCGGCACCTGGGCTATTACTTATGGCTTCCCGACCATAGGCTTTTCCATTGATTATACAGGAAATATTTATGGGCCTATGCGTTTGCCTTTATTATCAGATAAAGACCCGAGGCCTGCTTTTTCGCCGGTTTGGAGCATACAGAATATACAATTTACAAAACTCATCAACCGGAATATTGAATTGTTTGGTGGTATAAAAAATTTGCTGAACTGGACGCCAGCTAAAGAATCGCCATTCCTGATAGCCCGTTCGCATGATCCTTTTGATAAAAAAGTAGAATACGATGCTAATGGAAAAATTCTTGCCACAGCTGAGAATCCCTATGCACTTAGTTTCGATCCGGCTTATGTGTATGCGCCCAACCAGGGAATCCGGTTTTTTGGCGGCGCCAGGTTTACTTTAAAAAAATAAACTCACTTATTTACCGATCCTTCTTCCCAATAATAATTTGACAGTTCACTGTTGGAGTTTTTTGTGATGCCAAAAAGAAAGCCGCCATTAAACGATAGGCAAATAGTGTATAGTAATATTTTGGGGTCAGGTCATTTAAGGGTGTTTTCGAAGATAGCGTACTCTTTATTACTGCCTCAGCATGGGCATATAAAGTGAGTAAAACAAATTTTTTTCTTTTCAGCCTACCTTTACATTTGCTACCCCAAACAAAAATAACCTATGGAATTAAAATACTCCCAGGAAATAGCAAAATCATTGGGCTTTTCCTTAAAACAGATTGATAGCCTCAACCAATTGCACAGCGAAGGATCAACCATCCCTTTTATAGCCCGTTACCGTAAAGAAGCAACCGGCAACCTTGATGAAGTGCAGATCGCTGATGTGATTGATAAGATCAAATATTTTACAGAGCTGGAAAAGAGGAAAGAAACCGTTATTAAAACAATTGAAGGACTGGGAAAACTAACACCTGAATTAAAACAACGGATCGAAAATTCTATTGATGCTACAGAGCTGGAAGATATTTATTTGCCGTACAAACCAAAACGCAAAACAAAAGCTTCTGTCGCTATAGAAAAAGGCCTGGAGCCATTGGCGAAAATTTTATTTGAGCAACAAAATGTGAATGTAGAAGGAGAAGCGGCTAA
>JAKFEJ010000515.1:0-3696 GCA_036675745.1 Chitinophagaceae bacterium
CTCCTTCCCCAGTGGGGAAGGAGCGGTGCTGCATTGCACCACCAAACTTTATAACTACCACATCAACTTTATATCTCTATTCAGCACTTTCGAAAACTCCGCGATAGATGTAGAGTATCCGAAAAGCAAGGGCTGTGTTCCAGCAAGCCCCCTTTAGGGGGTTTGGGGGTTTTGGTTCGTCATCACCATCTGTCCATCATACACCGTTTGATACCCTTCGCTGATGATCAGATCACCACCTGCTAACCCGCTTTTTATTTCCATGATACCATTATAAGACTCTCCCACTATCACTGTTTTCTTTCTTGCTATTGTTTTATTTCCTGATTTTTCTGCTACATACACATATTTACCTTTCTCATCAGATTGTACCACGTTTATCGGAACAGTTACTGCAGCTTTTGACTGGTAATCCAAAATTTTCATTGTGGCCAGTTGATTAGGTTTCAACATTGGATCAGAAGGAAGTTTAGCTTCCGTAGTAAAAGATCTTGTAGTTGGATCAACAGCAGCTCCTACAACGCTGATAGTAGATTTATAAGCAGGCTTACCTGATTCCGGCACTACTACTTCTACTTTATCTCCTTTCTTTATTCTTGATGCATAGTTTTCCGGTACTGCAGTAACTATTTTTATTGAACTGTTATTTACTATTTTAATCCCTGATCTTGGATCGGCAGCACTTTGAGGAGAAAAGAACTCACCAACTTTTATATTTACCTGGTCTACCACGCCACTTATCTGTGCTCTTACATTTGATTGATCCGATTGCTCCTGTGCCATACTTACCTGTGCCTGCGCCGCCCTGAGCTGGCTTTGCAACGCATCTACTTCTGCTTTGGCATTGATCACATTTACTTCTGCACCTATATTTTGTTTCCACAAGTTATGATGCCGCTCATAAAGAGTTTGTGCCTGTGCAAGCCTTGCTTTGAGTACGCCAGCTTGTTGTTGTGCACCAACCACGGCCTGTCTTGCCAATGCATCATCCAGTTTCAGGATCGTTTGTCCTTTACTTACCCTGCTACCGGATTTTACATATACTGCTTTTACTATACCACCTTGCCCTGCAGGAGATACGTACGCCACATTATCCGCATCGATCTTTCCCTGCAGCTCAATAAAATGTGTAAAATCCTGTATCCTTAACGTATCAACAGATACCAGTTTTTGTGTTTGTACTGATGAAGGATCGGCTTTGGCCAGTTGTTCTTCTACCTGGCGTATCTGCGCATCAAGGCCGTTCTTTTCTTTTTTTAATTTTTCCAGCTTTACTTTCAAATCGCCTGCTTCGCCTTTCTTTTCTTTGGAACTGCTGCCGCAGGCTGCAAGCAGAGCCACCAAAGGAACAAGCAATGTGAGTTTAAATATATTTCGCATATAGTTTAGTTTATGTCCCATTATCGGGGGTTATAAAAAGTTTATTTCGTCAATTATTTAATTTTTCAATTTCAAAAATCTGCTATAATAAACGCCTATCTAACCTAAGTCCCCCTTTAGGGGACAGGGGTTTTATAATTTACCGGTTGCTTTCAGGAAATCTGTTTTAGCAATGATGGCATCATACAATGCAGTGATATAATTGGTTTGCGCCGCTTTCAGATCTGTTTGTGCATTTGTTATTTCCAGTTGCGAACCTGTTCCCACTTCATATTTCTTTTTGGTTTGATCATATACCCTTTCCGCCAATGCCATATTTTCTTTTTGAAAATCCAGCGTGGATATTGCCGAACGGAAATTATTTTTTGCAGTGGCTACTTCATTATCAATAGAAAGTTTTAAGCCATCAATCTGGTTCTCTGTTTTCTGCAATTCAATTTGCGCCTGTTGAATTTTTGACTTTGTAAAAAAGCCATTGAAAATAGGAATGGACAAATTCAGACTTACAGATGAGATAGTATACCAGGAATCTTTATTAAAGAAATTGAATTTATCACGCTGTGCATTTTTCGCATAGTTGCCATTTAATGAAAGAGTAGGAATCTGGCTCAGCTTATACCTCTTTACATTGTATTCATTCAATTTTTTACCCAACTCTGCAAACTGGTATTCTTTCCGGTCTTCATAAGAATACATACTTGCTTCCAGTAATCCATCCCTGATCTGATCATAACTAAGCGTATCTGTTAATACCAATTCATCTGCAACGGGCATTCCCATCAATACCTTTAATCCATAATAACCATTGGAAACCGTATTCAATACTTTTACTTTTTCAGATTGCAGGTTTGTTAGCTGTACGGTTATCTTATCAATATCAAGTTTTTCAGCAAAGCCGTTATCGTAGATGATCTTTGTATCATGCTGTAGTTTTTTTATACGTTCTATATTAGCATCCAGTAATTCAATCTGGGTTTTACTAACCACAAGCTGATAATATACTTTATGTATATTGGTTTTCACCATTTCTTCTGTTATCTCCACATTTTTTGCGGCCCAATCCAGTGTAGTAGAACGGGCCTGTAACCCAACAAATACCTGGCCGTCAAATAATATCTGGCTCAGGCTGATACCGGCAGTGGTGCTGTATTTTGTACCAAACTGAGCAGCAATAAATCCAAAATCAGAGGGCATTTGTATCGGATTGCCATTACCATCCTTTACGTTTTCATCTATTAATACCTGGTAAGTGGCCGGTGAAATAAAATTGGGTAGCACCTGTGTGGCAACATTCGGATTATACGTTGTACCGATGCTGCCATTAATATGCGGATACGCATTAGAGGTTACTTCCCTGTTTACCTGTTGCTGAAGTTTTACATCAAGCAATGCATTTTTTACCTGCACATTGTTTTTATTAGCATAATCCACTGCCTGCTGAATGGAGAATTCATGTTTTGCTTTCCGTAAAGTATCGTCGTTTTGACGGGGTAAATTCTGAGCCATAACTCCTGCCGGAAATAAAGCCATCAGTAGCAGCCATGCCCGTCCATTATTTTTTACTCTCTTCATGGTTAAGATTTTTTTTGTCTTTGTTGGTTGTATTTCTGAATGAGCTTATGTCCTTTAATGGTAGCCAGCCCGTAAACAAAATGCTGAATGATCTCTTCTGATAAAGATGCCAGGTTGTATTTACCGGGGGGGAAAACGACAACATTAAACGGTATCATTATACATTCCAATCTGAACTTGCACATGACATCTACATTGGTTTCCGCCCGGTAGAGCTCTTCTTTCATTCCCCATTCTATATTCTTACGGATCAGCTCTGCCAGGAATTTGTTTTTATATTCTTTAAACCGCTGGTAAGACCTGTAATGAAACTTTTCCAGGTCGTAGAGCAGCATCGGGTTCATATTGCTGAGTTCTTCCGTTATATGGTCCATGGTAAGAAAGATCTCATGAATGGCGTCTTTGGCATTTTTGCGGCAATCCATACATTCCGTTTCTATACCGCTTATATGTCCTTCTATTACAGCGTCTACGAGTTCATCTTTATCGGCATAATATTGGTACAATGTCTTCTTCGACATGCCCAGGTTATTGGCTATATCATCCATTGACACCGACCGTATCCCAAACTGCAAAAACTGTTCTTCGGCTTTTATTAATATGCGTTCCTTCGGCTCCATATTGAAATTGAGGGGCAAAACTATGGAAACTTTTTACGTTGCCAAAGTTTCCATCATTATTTTTTGCCTTTCCTACCAAATTTTCTCCTGATCAAACAGTTGTTCGGCTTAGATCAGACCGATA
>JAKFEJ010000200.1:0-3694 GCA_036675745.1 Chitinophagaceae bacterium
CTCAGGTATGCATTTTCCGATCCGGTTACAGAGACAAAGCCAATACCAAAAAGTTTTACAAAAAAAATAAATTACAGGATCTATTCTACCGTAGGTATAAAGCAATGGCCCTGGGTTGGTTCAAATTCTTACCTGATAAATACCGTACAGGCCGAAGCCGCTAAAAGAGTTTCTTTTAATAATTCTTATGGCGCCGGTATTATCTTTTTTTATGATCGCACCCTGCCCCATTATTCATCAGAAGCCAATGCGGAGCCACCACATCGTAATAAATTACAAGCCGGAATATATGGATCATACGAACACTATATGGGAAAATTATCGTTGCCATTGCAGGCAGGTGCTTATGTTTACAACAGGTACAAGTCTCCCGTTCTTTTCCAGCAATTCGGCCTTCGTTATCATTTTTCAAAACATATGAGCACGGAATTGCTATTGAAAACACATATGGGTAAAGCTGATTTTATTCATGCCGGTGTCGGTTATAATTTTTGATCAAATATGAAGAAGTTTATCATTATCATAAGTTACAGTTTTTTGCTATTGCTTTTCAGCACTTGCAAAAAACCGGGCTGTTTTGGCTCAGCCGGGCCGGTGGCCACTACAACCCGGCCATTAACTTCCTTCAATGAACTGGTACTTTCCGACAATGTCAACCTCATATTAATACAAGACACTGTAGAAAAAATGGAAATAGAAGCTCCGCAAAATATAGTGGCGAATATTACGGGTAATATATCTCAAAATATACTTACCATCAGCAATACCACTGATTGCAGATGGGCAAGAGATGCTAATGAAAAAATCAATGTACGCCTCTTTTTTAAAGACCTGAAAAAAATAGATTACAGGGGAAGCGGTACGCTAACAAACAACGATACATTGAAACTGGATGCGTTGTATATTGAATCAAACACAGGTGCAGGCAATATTTCATTAACGCTTGATACCCGTTATACCGGGGCCTATATATTTTTTGAAAATGCAGGTATAACATTGCGTGGAAAAAGTGAAACCTGTTTTACATATACCAATAACCGGGGAATAGCCGACATGAGTGATTTTATTGTAAAAAAAATGGTGGTCGAATATAGTGGGTTTGGTGATACCCATATTAATGTAACGGATGAATTGTCCGCCGTTATTTTTCATAAAGGCAATATATACTACAAGGGTAATCCTGTTATTACTAAGTTAATATCTCATAGCACGGGAAGGTTGATTCCATCACCCTGATAGATGGGTTTATTCTTTTATTGTTGTCCGTTATCAGAACGGGACAGACTTCAATTCATCTAACCTACTTGCACTCAGTTCCGTAAACCATGACACTATATTCACCCGTTGATAAACTAAAGCTACAAGTCAACTGTTTCGAAGCATTAAGAACATAAGCCCGGAAAGAAAAGCCATTACTATTTTACGCTCCCACACAAACTATAGCCTGTAAGACGGCCATTTAAAATTTAAATAGCTATCTTAGCCCGATAACGATTCAATAATGCTCCTTGGTAAAAACCTGATATTAGCTACAAAACCATTTGCAAAAGAAATAAGAGCCAAAAGTTGGTTTCATACCATTTCCACCTTATCCGTATTGATCTTAACACTTGTCAGCACACTTATTATACCTGTCATAGCATTGAAATTGGTGTGCAGTATTATCGCAGGACTATTACTAGTACGGATGTTCATCATCTATCATGATCACCAGCATCATACTATTTTAACCAAGTCCGGCGTTGCTGAAGTCATCATGACTATTTTTGGCATGTATATGTTATCGCCTACCAGTATCTGGAAAAGATCACACGATCATCATCATAACCATAATTCTAAATTGTTCAGTGCAAGTATAGGATCTTATCCAATTGTTACAAAAAAGAAATACATGGACATGACGCCTGTTCAAAAATTTACATACCTCGCTATACGCCACCCTATAACGATTGCCCTTGGATATCTTTCTATGTTTATTATTGGTATGTGTTTGCGTTCGTTTATTAGTAATCCCCGCAAACATTATGATTCGCTGATAGCTTTGCTATTACATTTTACAGCCGCAGTATTGTTATTCGTTTTCCTGGGATGGCATGCCTGGTTCTTTATGTTCTTCCTGCCTTTTTTAATTGCGTTTGGTATAGGAGCTTACTTATTTTATGCCCAACATAATTTTCCAGGCGTAGAGTTTTATGAAAACAAAAACTGGGTATATGAAAAAGCCGCGTTGGAATCATCCAGCTTTATGAAAATGAACCAGGTTATGGCATGGTTTACCGGGAATATCGGTTATCATCATATTCACCACCTGAATTCAAAAATTCCTTTTTACAGGTTGCCTGAAGTAATGAATCATTTTACCGAATTGCAAAACTGCAAAACAACTTCCCTTACACCTAAAGCAATTCACGCCTGTTTCAAATTGAAAGTATGGGACCAGGAAAACAACCAGATGATTGGCGTAAAAGGTCTATAAAACCGGGGGAGTTTAACTGCGAATTTTCTTTTATCTTCAGATAGTTACCCGATTAATCACCTGTCAATACTTAAATAAAAAATCAATACGATGCAATTTACCGCCGCACAAATAGCTGGTCTTCTCAATGGGCAAATAGAAGGAGATGCAAATGCTACTGTAACTAAATTATCAAAAATTGAGGAAGGGGTGCCGGGTTCTATTTCGTTCCTTGCCAATCCGCTTTATACGCAATATTTGTATGGCACACAGGCTTCAGTTGTCATCATCAATAAAGATTTTGTTTTAACAGCTCCTGTTACTACAACACTTATAAGAGTAGAAAATGCCGGAAACGCCTTCACTCAATTACTGGAAATGTACAACCAGGTAAAGCTGAATAAAAAAGGCATTTCAAAATTGTCTTTTATTGCAGAGAGTGCCAAAGTGGGAAATGATATTTATGCGGGAGAGTTTTCGTTTGTTGGTGAAAATGCTACCATCGGTAATAATGTGAAAATATATCCGCAGGTTTATATTGGTGACAATGCAGTAATCGGAGATAACACTACCCTTTTTGCCGGTGTTAAAATTTATTCTGAAACCAGTATTGGTAAAAACTGTATCATTCATTCAGGAACCGTGATCGGCAGTGATGGCTTCCGGTTCAATCCCGAAAACGATCATAAAAAAGTACCGCAGATCGGGAATGTAATCATTGAAGACGATGTAGAAATAGGCGCCAACTGTGCTATTGACAGAGCGACTCTGGGATCAACCATTTTGCGTAAAGGAGTAAAGTTTGATAACCTCATTCATATAGCTCATAATGTAGAGATTGGAGAAAATACTTATTACGCTGCACATGGCGTAGTGGCAGGTTCTACAAAAATTGGAAAAAACTGTATGTTCAGCGGACAGGTAGGGATTGTAGGACATTTAAATATTGCAGATAATACCACCATTACTGCACAATCGGGCATTTCAAAAAGCATTACGAAACCTGGCGAAGTATATATGGGCTCACCTGCCTTTGATGCCAACAAATACAGGAAGGCATATATTCATTTTCGTAATCTTGATTCTATTGTACAAAGATTAGATAAAATAGAAAAACTGCAAAAGGGAACAGGCGTTAAGGAAAGTTAGCCATAGGTTATTGCCCATCGCTATTTGATGTGCCTTTTTGGCGCCACAAGTTCTGAAACGGATGCTCTGCGAAACGTCTTCGTTTCGCAG
>JAKFEJ010000066.1:0-3689 GCA_036675745.1 Chitinophagaceae bacterium
TTCATTTTCTCAATCAGCTTTCCAGGATGATGTTCTCCTAATGGAAAAGGATAATCGCTGCCCAGGCAAATACTATCTTCTCCCATCGTATCAATTAAAAACTCCATTGTTTTTTTATCATGCACTAAACTGTCAACCCAGAATTTGTCGATATAATTTCTTGGATTAATGGTATTATCAACAGCAACAAGATCAGGTCTTGTATCAAATCCATGTTCAATACGGCCGATAGTAAAAGGAAAAGAGCCGCCACCATGTGCAAAAGCTACTCTTAGCTTTGGAAATTTTTCAAATACACCGCCAAAGATCATTGAACAGATCGCTCTTGATGTTTCTGCAGGCATACCTACCAGCCAGGGCAGCCAGTATTTTTGCATCTTCTCTTCACCCATCATTTCCCAGGGATGCACAAACAATGCACAGCCCAGTTTTTCAGCCGCTTCATAAAAAGGAAAGAATTTTTTCTCTGATAAATTTTCTCCGTTAATATTAGAACCAATTTCAAGCCCCGGCATTTTTAATTCTTTTACACAACGTTCCATTTCTTTAATGGCAAGATCTGTATCCTGTAAAGGAACAGTACCGATGCCAATAAATCTTTTTGATTTTTTTGAAGCAGTTTCTGCAATATGGTCATTAAAGAATCTTGATGTTTCCAGGCCATCGGCAGGTTTTGCCCAATAATTAAAAAGAACAGGGATAGCAGAAAGTACCTGTACGGTTACATATGTTTCATCCATTTCTTTTATACGTACATCTTCTTTAAAACAGTTTTCTTCAACAACGCGAAAGAGTTTGTCGCCCTTCATCATGCAGGCTTTGCAATTACGATGTTCCAGGTGAATAAATTCGCCATAACCGAACTTTTGTGTCCAGTTGGGCATATGTTCGGGCATGATATGAGTATGGATGTCTATTTTCATTTTGTTCCTGGTTTCTCGTTTTGTGTGTTATTTGTTTTTCGTTTTATTCAATATTGATGACTCTGCGTTATTAATGGTTTGCCGAATTTTAAAAACGAGAAACGAAACGACGAGCAACCCGAAACGAAAACAGTTTACTTTTTAACAGGAGATTCCATTACAGTTCCACATTTCTTGCACGTTCTGAGCTCTATGCTTCCCCAGAATTTATCCATGACAGGAGGTAGTTGTTTTACTATATCTTTCACAAACAATACATCTTCATGCAGTTTATTACCGCATTTCTCGCAAAACCACATAAATGCATCTTTCTCTTCTTCTTCATCCTCTCTTACTTTTTCAATCACCAATCCAACTGTATTAACCCCTCGTTGTGGTGAGTGGGGCGTTTTAGGTGGTAATAAAAACATATCGCCTTCACTAATTGGAATATCTTTTGGCACACCTTCATCAATAATTTTCAATACTATATTTCCTTCTACCTGGTAATATAATTCTTCGCTTTCATTGTAATGATAATCTTTACGGGCATTAGGGCCACCAACGATCATTACGATAAAATTTTCGGCATCTTTATAGATACATTGATTGCCTACCGGTGGCTTAAGTAAGTCACGGTGCTCGTCAATCCATTTTTTTAAATTAAAAGGCGCAATGACAGCCATATAGCAGGATTTTTATGAAGTAATGAGGTCGAAAAATTACAACTTTTTACCGTAGGTTTGACAATATGAATCTTTCACTCGAAGGAAAATATGCGGTCATTTGTGGAAGCACACAAGGCATTGGTTTGGCTATTGCCGAAGAACTTGCTTTACTGGGTGCTAATTGTACATTAATAGCAAGAAATGAAGTGGCTTTGAAATCCGCTGTACATATCCTGGATATCGCCTTACGCCAGCAGCATAATTACCTTGTGGCAGATTTTAGCAAGCCTGATGAAGTTAAAGCGATCATTGGAGCTCACACTGCTAAATATCCCGTTCATATCCTGATCAACAATACTGGTGGTCCTGCTTCAGGTCCAATAGCAGAAGCGATTGAAGAAGTTTTTTTAAATACGTTTAATCAACACCTGGTCTGCAATCACATTTTAGCAAAAGCTGCAATTCCTTCTATGAAAAAAGAAGGATATGGGCGGATCATCAATATTATTTCTACTTCTGTAAAAATTCCATTGAAAAACCTGGGAGTCTCCAATACTATTCGTGGAGCGGTTGCATCATGGGCGAAAACAATGGCCAATGAGTTGGGGGAATTTAATATTACGGTCAATAATGTGCTACCCGGGTTTACTAATACGCAACGTTTGTCAACATTGATTGACAATATTGCCAAAAAAGGAAATGTTTTAGTAGGTGTAGTTGCAAAAAATATGGCGGAAGAGGTGCCAATGAAACGATTTGCTGAAGCTTCAGAAATTGCATCTGTTGCTGCTTTCCTGGCATCTCCTGCTGCATCTTATGTAAATGGAGTAAGTATCCCGGTTGATGGCGGAAGAACCGGGTCAATATAATTTGAGGTTCGATGTTTGAGGTTTGAAGTTATCGTGAAATTAGAAGTTTCCGTATAAATGGGAAAAACTTTGACTGAAGAACCTCGAACCTCAAACTTCGAACTTCAAACCTTGAACATGGACCTAAGAATACCAGAGTATATTCAGAATTATATTGACGGGGGATTTTATGCTCCTGTCTCCCGAAATTATATTGACAATATTAATCCTGCTACCGGAGAAGTGATCGGCCTGATTCCTGAAAGTAATGAGAAAGATGTAACCGAAGCTGTAGCCGCTGCTAAAAAAGCATTTCCGTTATGGTCGGTTACACCCGTAGAAAAACGTTTCCAGGTATTAAATAAAATTGCTGAATTGATTGATGCCAATCTTGATACACTGGCCTTAGCAGAAACAACAGATAATGGAAAACCTCTGTGGTTAAGTAAGAAAGTGGATATTCCGAGAGCTTCCGCCAACTTCCGTTTTTTCGCTACGGGCATTATGCATTTCGCTACGGGGAGTCATAATATGGAAGATAAGGCCATCAATTATACATTGCGTCAACCCCTTGGCGTAGTAGCCTGCATCTCTCCATGGAACCTGCCTTTGTATTTATTTACCTGGAAAATTGCACCGGCATTAGCGGCTGGTAATTGCGTTATCGCAAAGCCATCCGAAGTAACGCCGGTTACCGCTTACCTGCTGGCCCATATTTGTAAGGAAGCCGGTTTGCCGGATGGCGTGTTAAATATCATTCATGGTACAGGACAGGTTACCGGGGAGGCTATTATAAAACATCCGGATATAAAAGCAATTTCTTTTACCGGTAGTACAAAAGCCGGGGAGAGAATTGCTTCCGTAGCAGCGCCGAAATTTAAAAAACTTTCACTCGAACTGGGCGGAAAAAATCCAAACATCATTTTTGCTGATTGCGATTGGGAAAAAATGATGAAAACAACTATTGAATCGTCTTTCAGCAACCAGGGACAAATATGTTTGTGCGGCAGCCGGATATTAATTGAAGAATCGGTCTATGAAAAATTCAAAACATCTTTTGTTGAAAAAACGAAGCAATTAAAGGTGGGTGATCCGCTGGATGAAAATACAAAGCAAGGCGCCATTGTCAGCCAGGTACATTTAGCTAAAATATTACGGTGTATTGACACGGCTAAGCAGGAAGGTGGCAGGATTATTTGTGGCGGACATGTTGTAAAATTAAAAGGAAGATGTGCTGACGGTTTTTTTGTTGAGCCAACAATCATTGAAGG
>JAKFEJ010000110.1:0-3657 GCA_036675745.1 Chitinophagaceae bacterium
ATTATATTTGCAGGTTAATTTGCTATCCACTATTGACAAATGATCAGCTATACATGCATCGCTGCCTGGAACTTGCCAAACTGGGTTCCGGCTTAGTTTCACCCAATCCAATGGTTGGAGCTGCGCTGGTGTATAATGACCGCATCATTGGAGAGGGGTATCACTGGCAATATGGGGAGGCACATGCTGAAGTAAATTGTATTAATTCGGTAATGCCGGAAGATCGTGAATTAATCAGCAGCTCCATTTTATATGTTTCATTGGAACCTTGTGCGCATTTTGGAAAAACACCACCTTGCGCTGATTTTATAATAAAGCATAAGATTCCAAAATGCGTTATCGGATGCCGTGATCCATTTAAAGAAGTGGATGGTAAAGGCATTGAAAAATTACTGGCTGCCGGAGTTAATGTAGAAGTTGGCGTATTGGAAAATGAATGTAAGGAACTTAATAAGCGATTTTTTACATTCCATACAAAGCATCGTCCTTATGTAATTATAAAATGGGCGCAAACTGCTGACGGTTTTATTGCGGCCCCCCTAAATCCCCCCGGTGGGGGGACTCCCGGAAACTCTGATGATAGTAAGATTGATCATGACAGGTTGCTTATAAGTAATGAATACAGCAATCGTTTAGTACATAAATGGAGAAGTGAAGAAGCTGCGATATTAGTTGGCACCAATACGGCTTTGCTGGACGATCCCGCATTAACAACAAGATTATGGACAGGACCTTCTCCTGTCCGGCTGGTAGTGGATATAAACCTCCGCTTGCCGTCTGGCTTAAGAATATTTAATAAGGAGGCCAGAACTATTATATTCAATTCAAAAAAGCAGGAGGAAAAAGGAAACCTTTTATATTACCAATTAAATAAAGAGGACAATGCCATTCGTCAAATGATGAATGCCTTGTACGGGCTAAAAATTCAAAGCATTTTGGTAGAAGGGGGTGCAGGATTACTGCAATCTTTTATTGGCGAAAGCTTGTGGGACGAGGCAAGAGTAATCAGTAATACGCAATTAACGCTTAACGATAGCCAGAATGTGTATGGAATTCAAGCCCCTTTGTTACAGGGTGGAATAAAAGAAAATGAAATAAAATTGGAGAGTGATAGTATAGCAATATTTAAACCGAAGTAAAATGACTCCAGACTCACGACTAATGACTCCTGACTATTATTATACTATTGAACAAGCTTCTGTTGCTGAATTTAAAGACAGGGGCAGTAAGTTTATCAGCTTTGCTTTTCCTATTACGAATACAAATGATTTTAAGGAAAAACTCGCTGCAGTGAAGAAAGAACATCCAAAGGCTACGCATCATTGCTTTGCATACAGGATCGGTTTCGATGGTACAACATTTCGTGTAAGCGACGATGGCGAGCCTTCAGGTTCAGCGGGAAGGCCTATACTTGGACAGATTGATAGTAAACAGGCAACAAATGTATTGATCATTGTAACCCGTTATTTCGGGGGTACGTTGTTAGGTGTCCCGGGTTTGATCAATGCATATAAAACGGCTGCTGCACTGGCATTGCAGGTAACGCCATTGGCACAAAAGCCAGTGCTTATTCATTACAAACTACAATTTGATTACACGCAAATGAATGATGTAATGATGATTTCCAAACAATTTGATTGCCTGGTGTTGAAACAGGAAATGAACCTGTTTTGTTCTTTAGAAATTGGCATTCCCAAAAACAGGCTGGATGAAGTATTGTATAAATTAAAAGATCTTCGGGGAGTAGAGGTAGAGAAATTATAAAGAAGTGTTTACTCTTAGTATTGCATAGCATAGAGTCCTATTCTTGTAAATAATAACAACTGTGAAAAAAAAGCAGGTTGATTAATGCTGGAAAGTGTGTAACTTAAAACTACAAAAGCTCTTTTTATGAATCATAAGAATCAACACATTATTTCCCGCATAGCCATTTGGCTATTGGCTATTGTAATGATCATCTTTGGTATTCAGCATTTCCGGCATCCGGAGCTATTAGCCAATTTTGTCCCTCTTTATCTGCCTGGTGGTGAAATATGGGTTTATTTCGTAGGCGTGGCGTTCATACTGGCCGCTTTAGCATTTATCACTAATCGGTTTGTGGCTTTGGCTGGTTATTTATTGGCTGCATTATTAATCATTTTTATTGTAACCATTCACTGGCCAAACTTTAAAAATGCGAGTAGTGTTGAAAACAGCCAAATGACGCTAACCAACATGTTAAAGGACCTGGCTATCGCCGCGTTTGCGTTGTACGTTGCCAGTAATTCCAGGCATCAGAAAATGAATATCGCTGATTGAGGCAATATTCTGGCTTCTCTACTACTGTTTATGAGTTTTATTGGCAGCAAAGAAAAAGTTGTTGACGGTCTTTCTTGTTTGAGAGATCAATGAATGCCTGTTTGATAGTTGGGTAATATAACCGGAATCAGGATTATTTTACCCTGGTATATTTTTCGACAATCACCCTGTCTATTCCGGCTTTTTCTACTTTTTCTGTTCCGCTCTGGATCAGCGTATCATTTTTTACAGAAACCTTGAAATTAAAAGAATGCCCTTCCCATTCCCTGTAATTGCAATAGTCTAAATATTCAGTGTATTGATCACCGGTTAAAGTATAGCGGCCTGCCCCTGAATCGAAAACAGCGGAAGAGTCCTTGCCTTTATTCAGGTCGTGCCTTAAAAAAGCGAAATGTGTAGCATTGATAATTTTGATCATTTTTTGGGCTTTGGTGTAGTCGGTAAACGTGGTATCATCCTTTACAATAGTCGTTCCGGATATTAATTCCCAGGTGCCTTCTATGGCAACATCCTTTTTTTTCGTTTCAGTATTGTTTGAAGGAGCATTACAGGATGCCAGCAATGCGACAGTGATTATAAATCCAATTTCTTTTTTCATATGTTATTTTTAATGATAAAAACTAAGCTACACAACAAAAGAATAGGGCCTTGAATTCCGTTTTATTTATGTTTCAAAAAAACTGTTTGACCAGTTTTGGCTGATTCCTTGGCAGCTTCCAGGATTTTACAAACCATTACATTGTTTTCTAAAGAATAAAGCCCGTTTTCAGGCACTTTTATTTTTTCTCTTACTACGTCGGCAAAATACGAAATAGGGTCTTCATATACTCCCATTTCTTTTGCAGTAAGTTGTATTGATCTTTCTGATTCTGATTCTTTATTCCGTAAACGAAGCGTGGTATTATTTACCGCAATGGCATAACCTGTTTCGCCATACACTTCCATGTCCTTTCGGCTAAAAGGCCAGTTCCATGAAGCTTGTATGATACATTGTGCAGCAGGATAGGTGACTATAATAGTGGCTTCATCATCCACCTTCGGGTAGATAGCCGGTTTGAATTGTTGTGTGACTGCTGTTACCGAAACCGGTTGTTCTCCACGCATCAGGTAAGTCATTAAGTTAGCGCCATAACAACCAAAATCTATTAAGGCGCCACCACCATTTTGTACAGGGTCTGTGAGCCAGTCTAAAAATTCTTTATTCACCCCGATTTCTTTTGGGCCTTTGTGACCATCATGGATCACCACTTTTTTGATAGCGCCTAAATAATTGCTGTCATTAGCCAATTGATATGCTTTTTCCGTTGTCGGATACCAGGATGTTTCGTAATTGGTAAGCAAATGGATCTTGTATTTCTT
>JAKFEJ010000085.1:0-3652 GCA_036675745.1 Chitinophagaceae bacterium
TTAAAAACAGAAAACGGATCGGCTTCAAATCTGAATAAAAGCTGTACTCCCAATTTCTTCTTTCGATTAAAAACATCATCGCTCTGCACTATCTTTAGCCAACAAACCAATTATGCCAAAGAAACCGGCTGATTCATCTCCCCAATTATCCCGCAGTCTTGGCCCACTGATGCTTTGGGGCATGGGTGTTGGTTATGTTATCTCCGGAATGTATTTTGGCTGGAACCTTGGACTTGCTGCTGGCGGTACTTATGGATTGGCTATCGCTACTTTTTTCATCATTATTCTTTACATCACATTTACTTTTTCTTATACAGAACTGGCCTGTGCTATTCCCAAAGCCGGCGGCGTATTTGATTATGCTAATCGTGGATTAGGAAAAGATCTTGGTTTTATTGCAGGTATGTCGCAGATCATTGAATTTGTTTTTGCTCCACCGGCTATAGCCGCTGCTATCGGCGCTTATTTTCATATTTTCTTTCCGGATATTTCTGTTGCAGTGATCGCCATTACTGCTTATATCATTTTTACAGGCTTAAATATTTATGGCGTAAAGGCTGCAGCCACGTTTGAATTAATTATAACCGCATTTGCTGTTTTTGAATTATTACTATTTGCAGGTGTAGCCTTACCACATTTCGAAATAAAAAACTTCGAGCTGAATGCATTTCCATTTGGCTGGCAGGGAGTATGGGCAGCTATCCCCTTTGCGATCTGGTTTTTTTTAGCCATTGAAGGAGTAGCCAATGTTGCGGAAGAAACAATTAATCCACAGAAAAATATATTGCGTGGATTCGGATCCGCACTGCTAACATTAATTATTTTATGCATTCTTACTTTTTTGTCAGCAGTGGGTGTTGGTGGTTGGGAAAAAATAGTCTATCCATCACCGGGAGCAGCCGCTTCCGATTCGCCACTACCATTAGCATTATCACAGATCACAGGCAGCAGTGGCTGGTTATATCATTTACTTATTACGATTGGCTTAATGGGATTGGTCGCATCTTTCCATGGAATTATTTTAGCAGCCGGTCGTGCTACTTTTGAATTTGGCAGGGTAAATTATATTCCTTCCTTGTTTGGAAAAGTACACACAAAATTTAAAACACCCGCCAATGCGCTAATCATTAATATGCTTGTCGGAATTATCGCCTTGCTCACGGGCAAAACTTCCGAGATCATTACCATCGCTTGTTTTGGCGCTTTAACATTGTATATACTTTCCATGTTAACTGTAATAGCGTTAAGAAAGAAAGAACCGGATATGGTTCGTCCGTTTCGTGTACCTTTTTATCCTTATTTTCCTGTTATCGCTCTTGTTATTGCTTTTGTAGCTTTAGTAGCTATGACAACGCTGAATATTAAATTAGCACTGATCTATTTTGGCATACTTGCCCTTTCTTATATTTGGTTTCATCTTGCTGTAAAAAAAACACTCCATGGCACATCCAATAACCATTAAAGAAATTATACAAAAACTGGCTGCTGAAAAAACAGAAAAAATAAAGCTGGCTGTTACAGATATAGATGGTGTTCTTCGTGGAAAAGTGATCAGCTTTGAAAAATTTGTATCCGTTGCGGAAAAAGGCTTTGGTTTTTGTGATGTAGTATTCGGTTGGGATGCTGCTGATGCAGCTTATGATAATGCAACGGTAACAGGATGGCATACGGGCTATCCTGATGCATTGGCAACGATAGACCTGCAAACATTCCGTCAAATTCCCTGGGAAAATGATCTCCCGTTTTTCTTAGCGGATTTCAGGAGTGAAAAAAATGAACTTGCTGCAGTTTGTCCAAGGACTTTGCTGAAAAAAATAACGAAACAAGCAACCGACTCAGGATACACTCCTTTTTTCTCGCAGGAGTTTGAATGGTTTAATTTTATTGACAACCGGGAAGAGTTATATAAAAATAATTTCCGTAATCCACAACCGATAACACCGGGCATGTTTGGTTATTCCATACTCCGTGCATCACAGGAAGGAAATTATTTTCATGATCTTTTTGATTCATTAAAAAAAATAAATGTACCGCTGGAAGGTATTCATACAGAAACCGGTCCTGGTGTATATGAAGCCGCCATATTATTCTCAGAGATATTGGAAGCTGCTGATCGTGCTGTTGTTTTTAAAAGCAGTGTAAAAGAAATTGCTCACCGGCACGGTATTATTGCTTCGTTTATGGCTAAGTGGAATGAAACACTTCCGGGTTGCAGCGGCCATGTTCATCAAAGCCTGTGGTCTGCCAATGGAAAAGACAATTTGTTTTTTGATAAAAAAAATAAAACAGGCATCAGTGGTTTGATGGAAAGCTATATCGCAGGTCAATTGCATTGCCTGCCTCATATTCTTCCGATGTATGCCCCAAACATCAATAGTTATAAAAGGCTTGTAGAAGGGGCCTGGGCGCCAACTACATTGACCTGGGCGATGGATAACCGAACGACTGCATTAAGGGTATTAGCAGGTGATCCTAAATCTACAAGATTAGAAACAAGAGTTGTAGGATCGGATTCCAATCCTTACCTGGCAATGGTTGCTTGTTTGGCTTCCGGTTTGTATGGTATACAAAATAAATTGAAATTAAAAACACCGGCTACCAAAGGAAGTGGCTATGCTGATACTAAAAATGGAACGCTTCCAAAAAATTTATGGGAAGCTACACAAGCTATGAAAGGATCTGCGATTGCGAAAGAATTGTTTGGCGAAGTTTTCGTGAATCATTTTACAGCCACAAGAGAATGGGAATGGCGGCAGTTTTCAAAAGTGGTAACCGATTGGGAATTGAAAAGATATTTTGAGATTATATAAAAACGGGAACACGGATTAAACGGATCAGATGGATTTACACGGATTTAATTTAACCAGTGATACAGGATTTTTACAGCAAGTCAAATAAAAAATCTGTGCCTATCCGTTAAATCCGTGTCATCCGTGTTCTATTCATTATTTAATACAAAGTCTATGACATTCGACAAAATATATCAATACAATTTTCCCACAACGATTCGCTTTGGCACCGGAGCTATAAAAGAATTACCTGCTTACCTGCAACAAAATAAGTTGAAAGCGCCGTTGATCGTTACTGATCCTAACATTGCACAATTATCTTTTTTTAAAACGGTTATAAGCGACTTACAGAATCATTCAATTTCAGTTGAAGTATTTCATGATATTCATAAGAATCCGGTGAAATCTGATGTGTACAAGGGTACTGATGTTTGGGACCAAACAAACAGAGATTGCATCATTGGTATTGGTGGTGGTGCTGCATTGGATGTAGCAAGAGCTATTGTTTTAAGGATTAATCATCGTGAAGATCTTTTTAAATATGATGACCTGATTGGTGGCGATGTGTATGTCACCAATGACGTTCCGCATTTTATTACCATTCCCACTACAGCAGGTACGGGCAGCGAAGTGGGAAGAAGCGCCATTATTTCTGATGATGAAGCGCATCAGAAAAAGATTTTGTTTTCGCCGAAGCTGATGGCAAAAATTGTATTTGCAGATCCGGTACTTACCATGGAATTGCCGCCATTTATTACGGCGGCCACAGGAATGGATGCATTGACACATAATATGGAAGCTTTTTTGGCAAAAAATCCACATCCGATCTGTGATGGCATCGCACTGGAAGGAATTTCATTAAT
>JAKFEJ010000496.1:0-3643 GCA_036675745.1 Chitinophagaceae bacterium
ATTGAATATTGATTATTTATTCCCCCTTAAATAATGGCTTTCTTTTTTCAATAAAAGCATTTACTCCCTCTTTGTAGTCGGCGGTCTGCGCAGCTTTTTGCTGAAAAATATCTTCATCATGCAATTGTTCTTCAAAACTTGTAGTGAACGACATACTTAATAGTTGTTTGGTATAGGCAAGTCCTTTTGTCGGCATTTGAGCAAGATAAATGGTGATATTTTTCGCATTTTCCACAAATGTTTCATCAGGAAATACTTTGTAGATCATTCCCATTCTTTCAGCATCCGCTGCTGCAACTTTTTCACCAAGCATCATCAAAGCAGATGCTTTTTGCCAGCCGATCAATCGTGGTAATGTATGCGTGCCACCGCTATCGGGTATCAAACCTATTTTTGAAAAGGCTTGTATAAAGGAAGCGGACTGGGCGGCTACTACTATATCACAGCATAAAGCAATATTGGCGCCCGCCCCTGCGGCTACACCATTGATAGCGGCAACAACAGGTTTCTCCAGTTTCCGTATCCTCGTTACAATTGGATTATAATGTTCGCTTAATATCCGCTGCATACCTGGCCCGTTTGGATCTGTTACTTCTGCCAAATCCTGCCCGGCTGAAAATGCTTTGCCGGCACCGGTTATAAATACACAACGGATCTCTTTGCTTTTACAGTCATCTAATTTTTGTTGTAAAAGCAAGGCCATTTCACGGTTAAATGAATTGAGCTTATCCGGTCGGTTCAATGTGATGAAAGCGATATCCTCTTTTATCTCAAAAAGTATGGAAAACATAAGAATGTATTATTTGCAGAACAAACTTACAAAAAAGCATCCCGCTAGAGACGGGATGCTTTTTCAAATAACAATCTTGTTGTTATTTAAAACTTGGAAAAGCGGATTGTACGCTTGTTATTATCACTATCTGTTACCTGTAGCAAATACACACCAGCAGCAAATTTTTCAACTGAAATTGATTCCTGTCCGCTACTGGCTATTTTTCTTAAGATCAAATTACCCTGGCTATTAAATACTGACATTTGATTGCCGGCTTTAATATTAGTAATGGTAATCAGGCTGCGGGAAGGGTTAGGGAATAATTGAATGCGCTGCTGATCTTTATCCATTTCTATACTCCTGATGCTGCTGTACGTTGCCCGGTTATCTATATCAATTTGTTTCAGGCGATAATAATTTTTACCAGCAGAAGGAGACTGATCTGTAAAATGATAAGTATTTTCCTGGGTTGTAGTGCCATTACCATTTACAAAACCTATCGCGGTGAAATTGATTCCATCACTACTCCTTTGTACTTCAAAACCAAGATTGTTTTGTTCTGAAGAAGTTGTCCATGTTAACTCTACCTGGCTGTCAGCTTTGACAGCAGTAAAGCTTTTAAGAGAAACAGGAAGTACTACAAGAGCGGTATTACAGATATTATTGAAACGTTCCTGAACATCAGTAAGTGCCAATGGTGTATTAAAGATGCCGATCTTGGCAACCTGGCCACCAGCGTTATCATCGGCGCCACCAGTGTTATCTTTAAAGAAGCTGATCTTGTAAGCGTTATCAGCCTGAGGTAAAAAATCCTTTGCGCTATCGTCATAAGTACCCTGCTCCACACCATTTTGATAAAATGTTATAATATTATTGGCGCCTCTTACCAAGGTTAAGTGATGCCA
This sequence comes from Chitinophagaceae bacterium, assembly GCA_036675745.1. GTDB lineage: Bacteria > Bacteroidota > Bacteroidia > Chitinophagales > Chitinophagaceae > Terrimonas_B. The sequence goes on from JAKFEJ010000496.1 coordinate 1,678, forward strand.
TGTTCCGGGAGTAATTGAGTTTGTACCTACCTGGGTGCCTGTAGGCTCTGAAATAAGACTATAAAAAAGTAAAGTTCCGGTAGGGTCTATATATATACCATAATCGCTGGGAGAACCGTCGAAACCAGGAGTTGCCAAATCTGTAAATCCTATCAACCTGCGAGTTGCCCCGGCTTCAACGTTTACAGCAAGTTCAATGGTATACGTACTATCAATATACTCATTGTCAAATGCTAATCCGGACTCAGGGAGATAGGTACCTACAGCAAAAGGGGCTGTACAACTTGTGCCAAATCCTACAGTAGTAGGAACAGCAGTTTCATTTACATTAAATAGACCAGCCGTTCCCAGTGTTGTTAAGTCGAAAGAACCCGCACTTCCGGTTACTGCTGGATTGGAAGTAATCGGTGTGCTGGCAAAAGTCCATTGATAGCCCTCCGCATATGCTGTTGGTAACAGGAAAGTTGTATTACAAACATTTTGAAAGGTCTTGTTTGCTATTTCTGAACGGGAGAGAGTTCTGTTGTATATATTGAGTTTGGCTATTGAACCACCGATCTCTTCAGTAGCATTATCCTTAAAAAAAGAAATATCATAACCGTTTCCAATTTGAGGTATCAATTCGTTTCCGGAATCATAAAAGAAAGCCTGAAATACGCCGTTTTGATAATACGAAATTACCCCATTAGCATCTCTTACAAAGGTTAATTGATACCATGTATCGTCAGCAATAGGATTAGCACCTATATATTCTCCTGTTGTTGGATTACCCTTATAAAAAAGAACCAAACCATCCGGATCTATATATATACCATAATCGCTGGGAGATTCGGGTACTGGATTTGATAAATCAGTGAAGCCTATTAACTTATGAAAATTGCCCGTTGCATCAAATTTTACTGTCAACTCAATAGTATAAACATTGCTAACAAATGTAAGATCATTGTCGAATAGTAGCCCAAAAGGCGAAAATGTAGGTGATGCGGAATAGGTACCCACATTAACCAATCCCGGACAATTGGTTCCTAAACCGACTGTTTCACTTTCAACTGTTATTGCCGAAGCGCCATCACCTAAAAGAGTTAATGTGTGAGCGCCTGTAGGAGACCCAACCATAGCAGGTGTGGATACAAAGGGTGGGGCCGCACCAAATGTCCAGCTATGACCTTGGATTGTTTGGGCATTAGTTATACACACTATGGGCATAACTAAAATAAGCAGAAGTAAATTTTTTTTCATAAATGACGAAATTTTGTAAAGTAAATATACGGGGATTATTAGAACAATGGACTCTCTGGGAAACGAAATGATAAAAACAGGCAAACCATTATTAGACAGGTTTATATAAACCCAGGTTTTGCCTTTTCTGCATGAAGTTTTAGTAAAATTACGTTTCGCTAATACTTGTAATTAAGAAGCTATTTGAAGAATTACGAGAATTAGCATTGCAAAAACACAGTAGTTCTCAGTAATTATTCCTAAAAATTAAACGGACGATTGTTCTCAATTGTATAGTGAGGAAAAGATTTAGTAGAAACCCCTATGAAAAGACAATAGTTAGCAGCATAAATTTTTTGAAGTCAGTGGTGTACTATTTTAAATAGGAAGAGGAAATAAAAGGGTTAGAGAGACTGATAGCAATCTGCTCTTTTTTTTAATCACATCCATATAAAAAAATGGAAGAGTGATATTTTCTTTCAAATGGGATATCCATCAATGAAAGCACAAATATTTTTTATGAACGAGAAGAAGAGTTAAAAAATATTAATGACACTTAAAATAATCAAAGGGTTCTTTACAATCATCACATTGGTACAGGGCTTTACATGCAGTAGAACCAAATTCACTGATGCGGTGTGTATGATAAGAATTGCATTGCGGGCATTGAACAGCTTCATGCGGGGCAAAAAGATCATTATTACAAACCTGCTGTCTTGGATTAGGTGGAGTAATACCGTATTTTTTT
>JAKFEJ010000223.1:0-3623 GCA_036675745.1 Chitinophagaceae bacterium
GCATATGACAGGAAGTTACTTGTTTGATAAACCCCATACTATTTTATACAAACTTGCAAAATCAAAAAATATCTGGGAACGGCGCACTGCTATCCTCAGTACCTGTTATTTTATCAGGAAGGGAGATCTTGATGATACATTTAAGATTGCCGAAATGTTGGTTAAAGACAAAGAAGACCTGATCCATAAAGCCACCGGCTGGATGCTTCGTTTTGCCGGCGATAAGGAGCCAAAAATGCTATTAAGCTTCTTAGATAAATATGCTGCGACAATGCCACGTACTTTACTCAGGTATTCTATTGAAAAGTTGAACCCTAAACAACGGGAACATTATTTGGGTATGAAAAAGGAAAATAAAGTTTAATATTTTCTGCAAATAATGCGTGATTTCATAACCATTTCTCCCAACATAACCGGATGCAGATAGTTGGGTACGACATCAATAACGTGAGATGCTCTTCAATCCCATCGTGTCCCACTGCTCACGGGGGACACAATGCAGAAACAAATTACAGGCGGTCTATTTTAGCTATAGCCTTTCCTTTCGTAATATTTACATAGTTCCCGTTTGTAAGTTGTGCTTGTCCGCTGAATTCTATAGTTACAATATCCTTTGCTGCATCATAAGCGGTAATCGTATAGGTCATTACCGGACCCGGATCCAGGTGCGAAGACTTATAAATATCGTCAAAGCTGTTTATTTCGCCATAGTAAAATGCGTTGCTATAATCAGTTCCTGCAACGCCGGATTGATAGGTCTTTGTAGTAAAATTCAGATCAAGTAGTGATAAAACTACATTAAAAGCAAATCCTGAATTTTTTTCAAAGCCAAGCATGGCAAAGCTGTATGAATTACTGCTTTGAAGAAATGTATTCAATGAGGCGCCATCAAATGCTAATTGGCCTGAGAACACTTTAGAGCCTTCCGTAAAGGTCCATGTATTTACAGCCGCTCCATTATCAGGATTATCATCCTTGGAGTCTTTTGAACAGGAAGAAATAATGATTGCTGGCAGTACAAGAAATACAAGGAGTTTTTTCATTGCGGGAAGGGTTTCCGGTTGATAAAATGTTAATTTTTACTAACGAAGATATTTTAAAAATAGTGTTCGCAAATTGTCCTGAAAATATAATAATGTTTAATTATCTTCCATCTTTTCATATAAATGCGGGAAAGCTGTGCCATACGGGCGGCAACTAAGTATTTCCCATTAGCCAACTTCTTGATGCTACGCAAGTGCTAAAACCATCCCGGGATGGCGTGACAATCAAATCTTTCCCTATTTTTAAAAAATTTATAAATCGAACCCATGAGATTATTTGCCTTGCTCGTCGTCATTTTTGCCAGTATCCAGTTAACGGCCCAGCAAACTTACTGGCAGCAACAGTTACGTTATGATATCAAAGCGGAGTTAAATGATAAAGACAAATCCATCACAGGATTTGAAACTATTGTATATAAGAACAATTCTCCTTCCGCACTTGAATTTATCTGGTTTCATATCTGGCCCAATGCTTACAAAAATGAATCAACAGCTTTATTGCAGCAGATAAAAAATGATAAGGACCGTTCAAAAAAAATGGAAAGCTTTGGTACCGGCTCTATCGATGGATTGGCTTTTAAAGTAAATGGTGAGTCTGCCAAAACAGAACAGCATTCAAACCCGCAATATATTGACGTTATAAAGCTGGTCTTGAACAAACCATTGCTTGCGGGGGATTCCGTTATTATTTCTACCCCTTTCAAAGTAATGTTGCCTCCTTATTTTTCAAGGTCGGGATTTGCCGATGGGGAGTTCATGGCTTGCCAGTGGTACCCAAAGCCGGCAGTATATGATAAAAATGGCTGGCATGAATTTCCTTATCTCGATATGGGTGAGTTTTACAGCGAGTATGCGGACTATTCAGTAAGCATTACGCTGCCTTCAGGTTATATAGTAAGCGCCACCGGTATATTGCAAACAAAAGAAGAATTGGAGATATATAAAAGCACCGGTGCAAAAAACGTAGCAGAACGTAAAGGCAAGCCTGCTTTATACACCGCAGCCAATAAGAACGAAAAGAAAACATTGAGTTATCATGCGGAGCAGGTTCCGGACTTTGCCTGGTTTGCCGATAAAAATTTTGTGATACAATACGACACTACACAATTGCCCGGCGGTAAAATAATAGATGCTTTTTCTTTTTACCATAACAAGAAAAAAACAATCTGGAACAACAGCATAGATTATATAAAAGATGGCGTAAAAAAATACAGCGGCTGGATAGGGGAGTATGGCTACCCGGTGGTGCAGGTAGTGGAAGGGCCAAAAAATAATTCAAGCGGCGGTATGGAATACCCGATGGTAACGTTGATCACCAGTCCCGATGCAAAAGTAGAAACACTGGATGCGGTGATAGCACATGAAATAGGCCACAACTGGTTTATGGGAATGCTGGGTAGCAATGAAAGAAAACATACCTGGATGGATGAAGGACTGAATACTTATTTCCAGTTCAGGTATGAAGCGGAAAAGTACAGGAGCAATTCCGTTTTCGGTGATGCTATTCCCAAAGAAATAAAAGAAATGTCAGCAGATGATTTTTTAGGAACGATATACAATGCCATTGATAAAAGCCTTCCCATGCAATCGGCAATGGATATTCCTGCTGATAAATTTCCAAACAGTGATGAGTATGGATTGATATCGTATGTAAAGACAGCTTTGTGGATGTATCTTTTAGAAGCTTCCATTGGCCCGGAGAAAATGGAACTCGCTGTTCGTAACTACTTTGCCAAATGGAAAAACAAACATCCGCAACCTGAAGATATGAAAGCTTCTTTTGAAGAAGCAATTGGAGCTAACCTTGATAAGTTTTTTGAATTAACTAAAAAAGAAGGGAAGCTGACGGAGTAAAATATAATACCTTTTATATATGGCTAAGAAAACTGCTGTTGTCAAACTCACCGATGCGGAAAAAGTGGAGCAATACATGGATGCTATAGCCCATCCATTAAAAAAGGAAACAGAAGCAGTAAGAACCATAATAAAAAAGGCCAGCTCCAAATTGAATGAAAGGATCAAATGGAATGCGCCCAGCTATTATTATATAGATGATATCGTTACATTCGGCCCGCCAAGAACAGGAAAGATCCTTCTTGTTTTTCACCACCCGTTTATCGTAAAAATAAAATCACCGATTCTCGAAGGCGACTATAAGGACAGGCGACTGGTTTATTTCGACAGTATCAAGGCAATAAAGGAAAATAAGAAAGAATTGGAGCGGATCATCAATGAAATAGTAGGATTGATAGATAATAGATAGACCAACGCTTGTTTCATCTCCGGCATAAATATCTTCTGTCTGCTTGCAAGGTTCGAAACATTTCCAAAACAATATGCAGCAGATGAAAAAACTTCTAAAGATTTTGATAACTCCAGGGCAAACGCATTAAAATTCCTAAAGCCTGAAAGGCTGATATTATTATAGAAAAACGGATTCAATATTTCGCTTTGAACCCCGAAGGGGTGAAATTTCACTCCGCCGCGGCGTATTTTGAAAACTATAAAATTATTCATCTCTATAATAATACCATCCCTTTGGGATTGAAAACATACTGCTTTTTTGTTGTAACTGGTTTT
>JAKFEJ010000433.1:0-3609 GCA_036675745.1 Chitinophagaceae bacterium
GGGATTGAAATTATATCCAAACCCTGTAAGTGGCAACCAGGTTACGATTAGTTTGTCAAATGTAAAAAAAGGCCAGTATAACCTGCGTGTAGTGAATACAGCTGGCCAGGATATATTCAAGCAAACCATCAACAATCACAGCAGCAGTCTTACGCAGACAATAGATTTGCCGGCATCAGTTAAGCCGGGAGTTTATAACATGATAGTAACCGGTAATGATTATCGCGAAAGCAAAATGTTCATTGCTCAATAACTAAGTAATCTGAGAGAACCAATAGAGACAAAGGCCGGCCATTTATTTGACCGGCCTTTTTTGTTAAATAAACTTGCCTATAAAGTTTGCCCTACAATAGTTTCTTTATAGTGAATGAGGTTTGAAAAAACATTAGTGCGAATGCTTGCATTATTGAAGCCGGCGCTATAGATTTGTATTCACCTATTTTACAAATTACTCCCTCCAATTCTTCTGAATTCCGTACCAACAAATCCTTTTAAAAAGCAATTACGTTGTAGTACTACTGTTAAGCCAGGTATATTATTTTTTTGAAACGCCTTGATTAACTGTTCGGTTTCTGTTCCAATTCCTCGTAAGACTTATTTCTAATTAAGCCCGGATATTCTAAATATTGTTGAGGATGAAAAAATTTTACTCTCTTTTAATTTTCCTGTTGATGACTGCGATTGCCTGGTCGCAGACACGTAGCTGGAATGGAGGGAGTGGGGCCTGGAATGATGAAACAAAATGGAGCCCGGCAGGAGTTCCGGTCCAATCAGATATTCTTGAATTTAATGGGGTAGCGGGAACTATTTCAAATGTGCCTACTCTTGCTTTCAGGGGCATTACTATTATCGGCGCTGCTATTATTTTAAATGGAGGTGGAAGCGGCGTAACCAAAACATTGACAATCGGAAATTTAAATATTGATACAGCTATCCGGATCAATACAGGTGCCAGTCTTACAATAGGAAATAATTTAAGCATTGTATTGGCCAACAATTCCCGGGCTGTTATTGACGGAACATTGATTGTAACTACCGACCGTAATTATTATACAAACGCAGGGGAAACGACAAAAACTATTGTGAATGGCACAATACTAAATAATGGTGGAAATATAGTATCGGCTGCGCCTATGCTTGAATTTGCAAACGGATCTTTGTATAGGCATATGCGGGATAAGGGAACAATACCTGCGGCTGCATGGGACAAAAATTCTACTTGTAGCATTGAAGGCATAATAGCCAATGCTCCCGATGGAATAAACCAGGTTTTTGGAAATTATAAATGGGATTGCCCGCATCAAACTGGCGGAGACTTTTTGGGAAATTCAATTCCTGCTGAAGTCAAAGGCGACCTGGTAATTAATAAGATGGGTAATGGAACCAATCCTGCAGTTTATCTTAAAAGCCCGGCCAATATAAAAATTGGAGGAGCCTTCCTATTGAATGCAGGAATTTATATCGCTTCGGGAATCAATACAACGATGAATCTTGCCGGTGATCTAATTATAACAGGAGGCAGTTTAAAAACAAATACTGGAATAGGAAATGGAACGCTAAATATTAATTTCAATGGAACGACTAAGCAACTATTTTCAAAAACAGGTGGTATAATCAGCAATATAAAGTTTAGTATACTTAATAACGCAATTGTTGATCTTGGTGAGTCTGCAGTAGATGGGGACGCAGATTTTATTGTTACGGATGGAGGGAAGTTAATAACGGGGCACCCCGAAGGTATTTCGTTGACAGGTTTAACAGGAGCCATCCAGGTTAATGGAGCAAGAACTTTTAGCAGCAAAGCTGACTATTCATTTAATGGTTCTGTTCAGCAGGCAACCGGAACAGGTTTGCCGGGAACAGTAAGGCGATTGTGTATAGATAACCAGGCAGGATTGTCCGAAGGGGCAGGTGTAATTCTTTCAAAAGCGACAATTATAAGTAAAGAGATCGTATTGGCAAATGGGTTTTTAAAAACAAGCCCGGATAACATGCTAACGATTGCTGAAGGTGGAGAAATTACTACCGGAGATAATTCTTTTATTGCGGGCCCTTTGCGGAAAGCGGGAAATACTGCATTTACATTTCCAACAGGATGGGCGGGTGCAGGCGGTGGTCGGGTTCCTATCAGTATTTCATCAATGAATGAAGTAGCAACTATACAGGCTGAGTATAAAAGGGCGCCGGCTACAAATAAAGGCAGTACTATTAATGCACCATTGCATCATATCAGCTATTGTGAATATTGGGAGTTGTTTCCGGCAAGTGGTAATCTTAGTCCTACTGCAATTGTTACCATGTATCGGAATATACATAGCAATTGTAACCCGGTTTCTTATATCCATGATTTTTCTTCAGTACGTGTCGCCCGTTCAAACGGGATTGAATGGACGCAGGCAGGCAATGCATACGATAGCCTGGATGCTGGCAATGGATGGGTTGTATCTGATAGCGCCGGTTTAAAAATAAATACCAGTGAGAAATATTTTACACTCGGTAACATTTCAACCGCCAATGATCCTTTGCCGGTAATGTTTGATAATGTATTTGCCTACAGGAAAAATGATGGCGTCATCATAGAATGGAGCAATCTTACTGAAAGAGATATCGCCATTTATTACGTTGAGCGTTCGGTAAACGGCAAGGATTATACGCTCATTGGCCAATATTTGCCCAAAAGCAACAGGGATGATAAGAGTAGTTATTCTCACTTTGATACAGACCCTGTACCCGGGATTAATTTTTACCGTATCAAAGCGATAGAGAAAAACACCAAGATTATTTTCAGTAAAATATTAAGGGTAGAAATTGACAAGCAAAAACCGGGTTTTAGCCTATATCCCAACCCCGTTACCAACAGGCAGCTTATCATTGCTCTTAATGAAATAAAAGAAGGAAAATATACCCTGCGAATATTTAATACGATGGGGCAGGAATTATATGAAATGGTCATCATAAATAAGGGCAGTTCGGTAACTCAAATACTTCAGTTGCCTTCATCCGTCAGGCCAGGATTTTATAATGTAATAATAACCGGTAAGGATTACCGGGAAAAAAAGGCACTCATTGTTCAATGAGAGGTATATAGAGTACCAATAGAGAAGAAAGGGCTGGCCATTCATTTGTGCCGGCCCTTCTTGTTTTATATTATAGCTTGTGGTGTTTAGCTGACTATAAAACAAGTAACAAACCGTACATGAGAGCAAACCTATTGCACCTATTAAAATTGGCTAAGCAAATTATCTCAGTTTATCCAGGCTTTTAACCAGTTTTTCATCTTTCCATATTCCTCTTGCCGCCATGATATAACCGATAAGGATAGCTAATACAAAAACGGCTGTCAGCGCAAAATTGCCAGTGGCAAATTTTTTTACCTGGCTGAAATAAAGGACCAGTAAAATAACCGCAATCAGAATTCCACCGATAGCAAGTTTGAATTGAGTCTTTCTGTCCTTGTACATGAAAATAGCAATTACAGAAATTAATATGGAAATCCCGGTGACTACCAGAAGAAAAAAATTGCTGCCACCTTCCAGTTCTTCAAACCTGGACATATTATTTTCCAATATGTTACCTGTATAAAATGGAAACTTAAAACTAAGAAAGGAA
>JAKFEJ010000606.1:0-22319 GCA_036675745.1 Chitinophagaceae bacterium
TGTGTAAATAATGAAATCATGCTGGAGTATGAAGAAACTTTTGAACGTTTCTGGGGAACAGAGGTCACCAATAATCTCCTCGGCTTGTTTGAATCAAGTGATAATTTTGAACAGGTAATTGTTAATTACAACTGGGAACTGATAAGTAAAGACACAGATGACAATAAATTCGTAGATACTTATATTACTGCCAACGCTGATCTTTTAGTTTCTAATGATAGTTCTATTACCAATCTGAAAAATAATTCATTCCCGCCATTGAATATTTTAAAACTGGAAGAATTCAGTTCTATATTAGGAAAATAAATTCCTGCGGAACCCATCAAAGCTTTAACTAAGTCTCCCCTTTCTTTTCACTGTCCTCATTTTCTTTACGCAATTTTTTTAATTCTTTAATCGTGCGGATAATAAGCGGTATGGTTACGATAAGAATAAATGCAATGACAATATAGTTTATCCAGGGTTTTAAGAAAGGCCTGCTGCCGATAAAATACCCGGCCGATACAAAACTTATGATCCAGATCAGGGAACCTGTAAATGTTAACACAAGGAAGCGGCGAATATCCAGCCTGATTATGCCTGCAACGATTGGTGCAAACGTCCGGATGATAGGTAAGAATAATCCTGCTGTTAACGCCAGCCAACCATACTTATTATAAAAAGCTTCTGTTGTTTTAAGATGATGTTTTTTAAAAAATCTTGAATCATTCCTGCTATATAACAACGGACCTGTTTGCCGGCCAAACCAATACCCGGTGATAGTTCCCAATACGGAAGCAAGGATCAAAAGGCTGCAAACGGAAAAAAAAGAATAATCAAGTCCCCCTGTCGCCACAAATACACCCGCCGCAAATAATACGGCTCCGCTTGGCAAAAAGAAGCAGAAGAATAAACCCGTTGTAGCATATACCATTATAAATACAGTCAGCAATCCTCCATATCTTATTAACGCTTCCGCATCAAAGGCTGGAAAGATGTCTTGCAGAACAATGAAAATTGAGATGTTAAGCATTGTTGAATTTACAACGATAAAATTATCAGGATTAATTTTTTATTCCTCCGGGATCTGTAACAAAAAGCTAATGGGCTGCCAGGTAATTTATACTTTCCTGTTTTAGTCCGGCTTGCAGATGAGTTTCATCATTCAAATGAAATAGTCGTCAGCTTATCTATAAAATGCTTCGCCGACCTTAAATATTTTTGTTCAATGGACTAACTATTAAACCGTTCACTTCTAATCCAGCGTTGTGAATATGCAAAATTTTTTAGCAGGTTTTTTTGTAAAAACCAGGTGATATGTTGGGAATACTACAGTGTTTTTTACTCGTTAACCTACGAGAAACTTTAGCCCTGCAATGATCTTTTTGCATAAGATGGTTACTACTATCCAGCTCCTGTTTTTTGCAGCCCATTTTTAAAAATCAGTAAATAGTATCGTAGTTTTCCTAAAGAATCAGCCACTTGAATCAATAAAGTATAAAAAAAAATTAGCATCTGATTCTCTACTTTAATCTGTTGAATTACAAGTATGTTCTCCCTGATCTGCATATTAATAAATTAATCTCCGTACACTCATATTGGTAAATAAACTTCTAAAAGCTTGCACTGGTAAATTATCTTTTCTTCCTTTGTGTTTAATACTGTTGCACTATTGGAATTTTACGAACAGTATCCGTACTAATACCTAACCTTATGAAGAAAACTTTACCCCTTATCCCTTTTGTACTGCTATTCGCAGGCATAGCTAACGCACAAATTGTAACTCCCATTATCAGGGCTAACTTTGGAGTTGATGCAGATCTTAAAGCCAATTTTTTTAATGGCTCCCCAAATTCAGGAAACGATGATTGGTTCAACGATGGTACGCCAGGGTCTGGTGTCTTTGTCATTGACACTACCGGGGCGGCAGCAATGATGAGCCAATATATCATCAACCCGACTTTACGCAAAAACTCTTTTGTCCGCGGCATGAATTACCCGATGTATTCAACCGTGAATGGGAAATTGTTTTATGATGCCGTTTACATACGGGACCATTATAAAACTGATTCAACAGCTTTTGCCAGTAGTAACAAAAATGGACAGAGCCCGGCAATCTGGGCTGGAGGTACTACACCTGTGCCTGACAAAAACGACATCAATGATGTAATGATACATGTACGGAGAGATGGACCGGCTTTAACTGATTCATTGTGGTTTTTTGCGGGTCTTTCTTTGCATGGAAACACCGGCAATCGTTATTTTGATTTTGAATTATACCAGAGTGATATTTATTATAACAAAGCCGATAACAAGTTTTATAATTATGGGACCGAAGCGGGACATACTGCCTGGCAGTTTGATGCGATGGGCAATGTAACAAGACCCGGTGATATCATCTTTACAGCGGAATTTGGTTCTTCATCACTTACATTGCTGGAAGCCCGTATTTGGATAGATAAAAGCTCACAGTCAATAACTCCAACACAATTCACCTGGGGTGGCACATTTGACGGAGATGGATCATTGGCACAATACGGTTATGCCAGCATAGTACCTAAAACCAGTGGTATTTTTTATGGTGGTAACCAGTCTACGGACAATACCTGGGCTGGTCCTTTTGGTTTTATTGATGTTACTGATGTACTGAATACGAACTATGAAAGCAAGGATTATATGGAGATAGCCGTAAACATGACCAAGATCGGATTGGATCCTTATACTATTTTGGGAAGCAGTTGTAACCTTTCGTTTAGAAAAGTTTTTGCAAAAACAAGAAGCGCTGTAGCATTTACAGCAGATCTGAAAGATTTTGTAGGACCTTATAGTATTGCAAGGCCCTCCCTTGCTGTAGCTACGGCAGATATATCGTTGTTTTGCGGGGCAGGTCCCGGCAACAGCCAGTTATCTGTATTGAATCCACTTTCCACATCCTCTTATACCTGGACAACTATAGACGGACATATTGTTACATCGCCTGCTACCGGCCCTGCTGTTACGGCGGATCAACCGGGCAGCTATGTTGTAACGCAAACGCTATTAGATGGATGTACGCCATACTCAACAGATACTGTTACTATAATAAAAGACGCAGACAGATGTATGATACTCGCAACAGAAGATATTCGTTTTTCAGGCAGAAATAACAACCAGGTTGCTTTATTAAACTGGATTTCATCGGGAAAAGATATTACCCGTTTCGATCTAGAAAGAAGCTTCGATGGTAAATCATTTCAAACAATTGCTGTTGCAAATGCAGTGACGAACAGCTCTGTTGATCACAATTATTCAGAAACTGATCTTATAAGTAATTTCAGCAGCAAACTAATTTATTACAGGCTAAAGATCAGCAAGACAAATTCTCAGATCACTTATAGCAAAGTAGTAATTATAAAAAATACAAACGCCCTGGCAGAGGAATTTGTTATCACCCCTAATCCAGCTACGGATTATCTGCAGGTTATTTTCAAACAAGTAAGCAAATCAAAAATTGCAATCCGGATTTATAACAGTACCGGCAACGAAGTACAAAGCGTCGTATTAAAAAGTGAAAATGAAAAAATAAGCCTTAAGCAATTACCGCCAGGCATCTACTTTGTTCATGCTTATTCGCAGGACGGTTTGCTTAAAGCACAAAAGAAATTATTAGTTACACGATAATTTATCTCATAGTAGTTTGTAACTATAACGAAATGAAGCCTGAATTCTTCGGAGCCTGTTTTGCTCCGAAGAATTTTGTTTTATTAGCTCTAACAACCAATGCTTAAATATAGTCTGCTGCCAGACGACTCATAGCTTTTCGTTTAATCAACCAATGCTTCATACAATATTTCCACGGGGTGTAATGCTTTTCTTCCGGTACCATCTTTTACCTGGTGGCGGCAACTGGTGCCGGGAGCAGCAATGATACAATTTTCCGGTTGCTTACGAACGGCGGGAAACAATACCAGCTCTCCTATCTTCATTGACAGATCATAATGTTCTTTCTCATAACCAAACGATCCGGCCATACCACAGCAACCCGAAGGGATCACTTCCACTGAATAATTTTCTGGTAAGGATAATAGCTTTACCGATGGCGCTACGGAAGACAAGGCTTTTTGCTGGCAATGCCCATGCAATTGAATTTTTCTTTTTTCTTTGGTGAATTGAGCCGCAATGATATTTCCCTTTTCAATTTCGCTGGCAATAAATTCATCTATCAAAAAAACATTTGCAGCTAACTGTCGGGCTGCGATCAACTGATCATCATCAGCCAGGTCAATATACTCATCCCTGAAAGTAAGAATAGCGGATGGTTCTATTCCTATCAATGGAGTATCTGCCGTGATCAGCGGGTGTAATAATGCAATGTTCTTATTGGCGATCTTTTTGCCTTCCCGGATCAGTCCTTTCGAAAGCCAGGCCCTTCCACTTTCAATATGCTCAGGTATTATTACTTCGTATCCTAATTTCTCCAGTAGCAAGATTGCTTTAATACCAATTGCTGTGTCATTGTAGTTTGTAAACTCATCACAGAACAAATAAACTCTACTGTTAAACGCTTCTTTCTTCTGACTCCCGACTTCCGGCTTCCGACTTCTCTTTCTATACCAACTACGTAATGTAGATTTATACATTGTCGGCATGGATCTTTCTGCAGCAAACCCTGAAAACTTTTTTATCAACTTGCTGATAATCGGGTTAGTCACCATGAAATTATAGAGACCGGGTGCTATTGCTCCCAACCTGGCAGACTTTGTAAAATTGGCTATCAGCTTTGAACGGAAAGGAACACCGTTTGCATCATAATAATGTTGCATGAATTCGGCCTTCAGCTTTGCTACATCCACATTACTCGGACATTCCGATTTGCAACCTTTGCAACTCAGGCATAGATCCATCACCTCATAAATTTCTTTATGATCAAAACGGTTCAGCTTATCTGAGTGGGTGAGAAACTCCCGTAATATGTTCGCCCTTGCCCGTGTAGTATCTTTTTCATTGCGGGTTGCCATAAAAGAAGGACACATGGTTCCCCCTGATAAATGTGTTTTACGGCAATCACCGGAACCATTGCATTGCTCCGCATGTTGCAACACATCCTGGTTATGAAAACGAAAGATCGTTTTGAATGCAGGTGTTTGCTGACCGGGTGTATAGCGCAGCATCGTATTCATCGACGGTGTATCAACGATCTTGTTGGGATTAAAAATATTATCCGGATCCCAGCTTCGTTTTACATCTTTTAACAATTGGTAATTCTTTTCACCTACCATTTGCCTGATGAATTCGCCACGCAATCTCCCATCGCCATGTTCACCGCTTAATGAACCATTGTATTTTTTAACCAGCGTAGCTATTTCTTCCGCAATGGTGCGGAACAACTGGTTGCCTTCTTTCGTTTTAAGATTAATGATAGGACGTAAATGTATTTCACCCGAACCCGCATGTGCATAATGCACCGAAAACAAACCGTGTTTTTCCAGTATCTTATTGAAGTCGCTGATATAGTCCGGCAGATCATTTACATCTACGGCCGTATCTTCAATAACAGGAACGGCTTTATCATCACCGGGCAGGTTACTCAGTAATCCAAGCCCGGCCTTACGCAATGTCCAGATCTTTTTTGTGTCATCACCAAACAATAAAGGAAAGTGATAGCCCAATCCTGCCGCCCGCATATCAGCTTCTACCTGGTGGGCAATCGCAATGATCTCTTCCCTGTTTGTTCTGGCAAACTCTATTACCAATATAGCACCCGGATCACCCTTGACAAAAAAACGATTCTTAATTTGCTCCTTATTCTCTTTCGTGCATTCCAGTATATAATGATCGATGAGTTCGCTGGCGCTGGGTTTATAGCGCAAGGCGATAAGGTTCGCTCTTAATGATTCATCGATTGAATTAAAATGAACGCATAACAAACCTGTTTCTTTGGGCGGCAGCGTAACTGTATTCAATTTTATTTCTGTGATAAAGGCCAGCGTACCTTCAGAACCAGCAATGAGTTTGCAAAAATTAAAATCGGGCTCACCGGCTGTAAATGGCGCTGTATCCAATAATGAATCGATAGCATAACCCGTATTCCTTCTTTCTACGCTTTTCTTAGGAAACTCTTTTCGTATCTCCACCTGGTTGTCGTAATTGCTCAACAAGCTGCGGACAGATCTGTAAATAGATGCTTCTAAATTTTCGCCGTCACATTTCTCGTGAAATTCATCTATGTTCAACGATTTAAATTCGGTTTCAGTGCCATCACTCAGCAATGCTTTTACTTCCAGCAAATGTTCTCTTGTACTTCTGTAAACCACTGAATTGGAGCCGCAGGAATTATTACCCACCATACCACCGATCATGGCTCTGTTGGCGGTAGAAGTTTCAGGCCCGAAAAAAAGGCCATGCGGTTTCAGGAACATATTCAATTCATCACGGATAACGCCGGGCTGCACCCGAACCCATTTCTCTTCGACATTCAATTCAATTATCTGTGTAAAATATTTTGATACATCAACAATAATTCCATTACCTACTACCTGCCCTGCCAATGAAGTGCCGGCCGTTCTTGGGATCAATGACGTTTTCTCCTGTTTTGCAAAAAAAATCAGTTTTTTAATATCCGTAACTGACTTTGGAATGGCAACAGCTAAGGGCATTTCCCGGTAAGCCGATGCATCGGTAGCATACAAAGTTCGAATGGTAGTATCACCATAAAGTTCTCCTTCTAATTCACGGGCCAGTTGCCGCAGTTTTTCTTTCATTGGTACTGTTTATTCATCATGATGATTTTGCCCAAATGGAAAATGAATCATGAAGTTGTTGTAGTTGAGTTTTTGCAAATATATTAAAATGGGAGGCAGTTTTAGCGGTGGATATTGCCCTTACCAGCTTTTAAAGAAACTAAGACTGGTCGCTTTCTGAAAAGAGAGTGACAAGAACTTATCACCTTCGATTCGTATGTCGGTGAAAAACTACAAACCCCGGAGTTCGGAGCGTTGACTTTTGTGTGCCATGCAAATATGCCTGGCTGAACGCATTTGCTAAATGTAAAATATTTCTATCGTAGAACACATTCAAATATTCCAACTACTTTTAAGTTGCCTAATTCATCTCCAGCTAGTTCAATGTCCTTGTATTCGGAATTTTCAGACAATGGTTTTAAAGTTATAGATTGATGACTCCATTGGTTTTCATCAATTATTTTTTTACTCTGATATTCTTTAACAGTAAACCTTGATCCAGATTCTGAATCTTGCTTATCATATAATTCTACTAAAATAATTTTTCCATTTCTACTCCCTCCTTCGTCTTTACTAAACAAACAATATGAGCCATTGGGAATTTTCTTATTCATGGATTCACCAATAACCTTGCAAACAAAATAGCCCTTTTTTGCAGTTATATTAGTTGGCAATTCGATCCATTGATAATCAGATGAATGTATTTGTAAATCACCAAAACTACCTGCGGCAGCAGATATATCAACTAATGGCACAGAATTTACATAAGGCTTTACTTCATCAAAACGCAATATTCTAAATGGAATTTCTTTTTTAAAAGTTTCGATATGTTGTTTCAGATAATCTCTCAGATCTTTATTGCAGGCATAAATAAAAGTTCCTTTTATACCTCGATACATAATCGTTTTGTAAATATTGATTATGTACGATTTTAATAATTCTGGGTCTTTAATTCCTTTTTTCCCATTAATATCAAAGTACTTCTTCGGGTCAATTTCTATGCAATTATTTTCCTTGTTATAATTAATTTCCTTTCCAAAAATCACAGCAGTATAATTTAAATCATATCCCTGGGTAGTATGGATACATCCGATTTCGTTGAATGCATTTGGTGAATTGATCCAATCCTTATCTGTAGAATTCCATTTAAATTTCAATCCGTCCAATTCAATGTCAGTAACGTTTAGAGAAGGTTTTGGGTCAAGTTTTGGGTTAGATAACCAAGGCCATGAATATCCTGCAATCATTCTACATAACCCGAATTCCTTTTCCCTTTTTATTAATTCAGTATGTAGATCACCAAAATTGTCAAAAACAAACATTTCATATTTTTCTTCTTGATATCTCGTAGTCTCATTTCTATTAACTTGAAGCAAATCATCTACGAATTGTATATAATTGTTGCCACCTTTTACTCTCATTTGAGATTTTAAATTAAGCAGCAATGTATTCCTCTCATTCAAAAGTTTAGTGAAGCTTTGAGAGCCAACATCGGATGGTTTGACTGATTGGGCAGAGTCGTAGAAGAAAATCTGATTTTTGCTGTTTGCAATTAGCCAATCTAATTCAGTTCCAGTGTCATCCAATCCTAGTTTTTGATTATTCTTTTTGAATGCTCCCATCCAACTAATGTTCTTGTATTGTCTTAGTCGGTGAGCCTCGTCTACGATTAATAAATCGTATTTATCCTTGGATTTAAATGTATCGGATGGATTGATAACCATTGATGATTTCAATCCTGGAATTTTTTTGAAAACACTTTCTAATGATTCTCTTAGAGAAGTCATTGCTACGACAAGTCCGATTTTCGCATTTGGATATTTATTCTGGAATTCTTTAATGTAATTAATTTCTCTTAACTCATCATCAGTGAAGTCTTCGAGATGACTATTTTCCACATCAGAAGTTAATAATTTCATCAAATATGTTGCAAGTATTGTTTTTCCAGTTCCTGCACTTCCGCTGATAAAAATTCGATTTGAATTTTTTGAAGTTAATCCATCTAATATTTCAAGAACAGAATTGTACTGATCTTCATTCAGTGATTTGTACGGGGAATACTTAAACAACTCTGAATTCTCAATTTCAATCAAGGATTTTGTTACAATTTTTTTCTCAACAAGTTTGTTCCAAACTTCTTTGAAAAGGTTTTTATAGATGTCTTGTTGATAGTAATTGTGGTTGACTAAGCCATAATTCCCATTTTGAAGTTTAAATGTGCCTTCTGCTGTGATGTATTGAATTAAATTAGATTCAATATCCAATGTGGCGGATTTATTGAATTTATCGGACCCTATTATCGATATTTTATCAAGCTTGCATCTTTCAGAATTAGCCAGATGATTTTTTATTCGACTTGAAGCATTAGTTGATTCCCCTACATAGGCAATTTTAATAGAGTCGTTTTGAATAAAATAAACTAACGGCCATTGATTTTTAACCCAAGTATTTTGTTCAATCTTGTTTAATGATTCTTTATTAAAATCATATTGTTCAGAAACCTCAATTGACAACTCGAAAGACAGACGATTCATAATTCATCATATTTTTTGGCAGTTCCCTTTGCTTTGTCAACCGGATACTTCTCTCCATTCAATTTTATTTTATCAAGAACAATTTGCTTGACATCGAAACCGTATTTGTCGGCTAAAAGAAATGCAAAAGCAAAAACATCAGCTAACTCTTCTTTCACTTTTTCCGCATTGGCATCTTTCGCATTTTTCCAAAGAAATAACTCTAATAACTCACCTGCTTCAACATTTATAGCTAAAGCGAGGTCTTTAGAATTATGAAATTGTTCCCAGTCTCTTTCATCCCTAAATTTTTTTAGCTCGCTGATTATTTCTTTAGATTCAGTCATTTTACTTGTTCGGTTTATACATTGATAAGGCAAGTTTGTATTCGTCATCATAAGGCAAGTTGAGTTGAGAAACCATTTCAGGAATAGCCAACACCCAACTTACATAGTAATACGCCAGTATATGATATCCGGAGAAAATTTTACCAGGTATAGAGCTTATTCTGTAATCTTTTTTGTCTGGTCTATAACCTTGTGTGCCTTGCGTTGCAATTTCAAAGGCAATTTGTTTGATATCTTCTTTTGATTTTTTTTCAAAATACTGCATAGCATCCACCATAAACATGACAACTGCCATGTTGGTTCCAATTGTTTCTTGGGACTTTTGAAATTTATCCATCTCCCTTTGCTTGTACGGGTCTTTGGATTCAAGGTCGTAAGGGTCTTTTTCAATTGATGTGAGAAGATTGTCTATATCAGTTCTTTTTGTTCTGAACTCAACTTCGTTGACGAGTTCAAAGTTTTTATCAAGTTTTAGATCTTCTGCCCAATGTAAAACCATTTCATACTCCTCGGCAGGTTCTTTATCATCCCTGTATTGTAAATATTCGTCATAAAACTCCTTTGCATGTTTTAATTCGGTTGGTGAGGGTTGGAAATCTTTTATAAAGTCAATGCCAAACAATTCTTTGAACTGAATAGCATTAACCACATTATATACTTTGCTTTTAGAGAGAACTTCTTTCGGTGACAGGTCAACTATTTTTTTATCAGTTACTGCCTTTACCCCTTCCTGAATCAAAGCATACACGGAAAGGAATTGATAAGGTCTTAATTCAGAATATTCATTAAATATGAAATTCTCAATGAATAAATCAATTGGAGTATTAAAAATTTGTCTGTTCATTCCATCGAAAAGACTTGAACAATAATTGGCGATTGAATTTTCGGAAATTCCTATTTTATGAAATTTCTTAATTGTTGGTTCAAGTCCTTTTATAAATTCAGATTTATGTTCCTGGGTAGAAATAAAGAGTTGGTTTAATTCTCTTTTCCTTGCTTCGATTACAAAATCTAAGTGAACCAATTCATGCATTATCAAATGCTCTACTGCCGGATAGTTGGGTTTGTATTTTACAATGTGTTTTGATCTGTCATAATTTTCTGCAAATTCTATTTTAGCTGCAGTTGGAATTTCTGTGTCTTCCATAATATCTATTTCTTTGCCCCCTTCAAATTCCAGTTTATGTCTGTATTCCCTGAATATTTTTTTTCCTTCACCCGTTGCAATAATTTTCTTTGAAATATCAAATGCCTGCCTTACAGAATTTTGATACAGTACATCTTTGTTTTTATTAAGTTTAATTGCTTGTATAGTGCTGTAAAAAGAAGAGTGTAAATCATTATCCATTTCTGCAATCATGCCTAATGCAAAATGCGTATTAGGGTATCGGTCATTAATTTTTAGTGCTTCCCAGAAATACTTTTTTGCTTCTTCAAGTTTGCCTTGTTGCATGAGATTAGCCCCAATATTGTTAATGGCAATATTATCGTTGGGGTTGGCAACTAAAGCCTGGTCATAATACTTCATTGCAGTTGGTACATCATTTTTGAATTTCGCAAAAATGTTACCCATCATTAATAATGCCCAGCCATTTTTAGAATCCCAGCGAAGTGAATCAATTAGTGAGTTGATAGCTTCTCCCTGATCGTCTTCGTCAGAAAGTATTTGTCCCATGATACGGTGATACTCCGAATTAGTGGGATTCTTTTCAATAAGTTTTTTTAAGATTGGTTTTGCTTCTGAGTATTTACCTTTCTCACAAAGTGCTACAGTTTTTCTGTAGTCTGCTTCCTGTGAAATTATAGTTGGAGTATCGATCTGTATTGTTACCCATTCATTATCAACTGTAACTTTTGGTTTGAAAGGGCCGTAAGAATAATAGCCTTCTAATTCATTGATAATTAGCGAATTACCCCCCCCCCATTTTTAATTTAGGAAAAAGCGTAAATAAGAAGTCGTCTATTTTATGAATGATTTGCATCTAAGTTTAATTCTTGATTTTAATTAATGCTTTCTTTATTCCTTGTGTAGCGAATGGGTCATCTCCAACTGCTTCAATTACTTTGTCGCATAGCCAAAGAGAAATTAATTCCTCCTCAGATGCGCCGAATAATTTAGCAAGTTTAACCACTTGTTCCCGATTCAAATTTCTTTCCCCTCTTTCTGCTTTGCTTATTAAAGCCGTGTCAACTTCAATATAAGCAGCAACTTGTCGGAGTAGTAAACTTTGTTTCTCTCTTGTTTCTCTTATTTTTTTTCCTAAGTAACTCAATATCCTTTATTTTGACTTGTCATGAAGTGTCAAATGTAGCTAATATTTACATACCTGTGCTATGTGGATGTTGAAAGTGATTGTTTTGCTGATCCCTAAAATGAAAATGATGAGAATTCCGTCGGCTGGGATGAGTAGGCTATGCTAAAAATTGTGTTGGGTTGGCAAAATCATGAATAGTTAAATATGTGCAGGATGTCGTTTAGGTTAACTCATAACAAATGCATGTCCACTAAAATACGCCACTTATAATAGTTAACAATTTTTCCAACATTCTCTTTTACACTACTTAGCAACAAAAAGTGCTACCAGGACTATGTAGCGCAAATACAAACCTTGTTCGCTAAATCATCAAGCGAATTTATAATTTACGTTTCGTTGCTATATAAAAAAAGTGGCAGCTTTTATTGCCGCCACTCCAAACAAATTTTTCAACCTACTTCTTTTTCGTTGTATCCATAGCCGGTTGTGGCGGCATCATTTTCATCATTTCCCTTGTCTCCATATATTCCCAATGTTCTATGGCTTTA
Organism: Chitinophagaceae bacterium; assembly: GCA_036675745.1. Taxonomy (GTDB): domain Bacteria; phylum Bacteroidota; class Bacteroidia; order Chitinophagales; family Chitinophagaceae; genus Terrimonas_B. The sequence continues at coordinate 12,362 of JAKFEJ010000606.1, forward strand.
CCATCCCTGAATTTAACTACCTGCAGGGCCTGCATATCATAAGGTCCTTTGGGCATCATCGTTCCATCGCTGGTACCGGAAAACCGCATAAGAGAAAACACATATTCATCATCGGCTAACTCCTTTACTATTTCCATTTTCATGTCTTTATTAGTAGCATGCACCATTTTTATCATGGCCTTCAGGCTATCTCTTCCCACATCGCCCATATGTGTATGGTCAACAAAATCACTTGCCACCGCACTATCAATTTTACTAACATCTCCTGATCCAAAAGCATCACTGACAATATGTGAAGCGGCCAGGTTTTTTTCTGCCTGCTCACTCATTTTATTATCACCGGTTTTGGTATCGCCAGCCGGATTGTTGCACGACATGCAAAGAAGAAACAGGCCTGATGAAACTGCAAAGAGATACTTTTTCATATGTTTAGTTTTTATTGGTTTTTAGTCATATGGAATTCCCATAAAAATTTTCATCGCAGTTGGTATAAATAGCTCTAAAATTTATATGGCTCATTTCATGTTAGTTTTTATTTAGGTTAAAAAAAAATACATGTAAAAGGGCAGGATCGACTTGCACAAGGATCAGTAGAAAGATTTTAAAAAGCGGGCCTTGTAAAGGAGGAGCAAGGTAAATAAATTTTTGAAAATATCTTTTAAAGAATCAATTCATAAGCAAGGGTACCCGCTTACCATGTCTGAAACATCGGGTTGCTATCGCCTTCTTCTCAATATAATTGCCGAATTTTTTTGCAAATCCCCTTCGAATCTTATTTCATGCCTCTCCTCACCGTCCTGTATAATAAGCAACCCGGTATTGGGGGGAATATTGCCGAGATTTTCGGCGTACATAATTAACCGCAATGAATCACCGGGAATACCTGAAGTATAAATAGTGGTATTTATCGCAGATGTGCTTAATCTTTTTTTGGCTATTATAACCTTATCATTCAATACTATGCTTACAGTGTCTCCGTCCACTTCCCCGTTGTCATATAAGCTTAGAACAAGACTGTCTGATCTGAAAATAACATTCCGGATTATTTCTATTTTTCTTGAGGCTACATCAGAAGCGGCTTTGGCAGGGGCTACCACCAGTTTTGACAGGGCGACAGGAGTAATGGAAGCGGTTTCGGTACGCTTTTTTGGTGGGGACTCAACAGCAGTTTTTGTTTTTTTTGTTTTTACAGGTTTCGACACTGCCACTTCCTGCTTTTCTTTTTTAGCTGCCTGAAAAACAGGCGGGGATTCTTTTGTTACAACAGCCACCGAAATTTTTTCTTTTTCTTTTTCTGGTATTTCAGGACGCATGAACGAAAGTGTGTTTGCTAAATTCAGTTCATCCAGTTTAGGAAGCAATTTTGTTGGGAAAGAAGTATCCTTTTTTTCAAGGCGGATCGTTCCTTTAAAAGATGTCCGGTCTATCGAGCGGGTTGTAAACGGTCCCTCCAGGATCGTTTTTGAATTTTCAGTTATTAACGACAGGCTACTAAGCAGTACCACCCTTTTTGCCTTTATTGTATAGTTATCATAGATAAGCACATCATCTTCAATAGATACCTTTTCTTTCTTTTTTTTTACCTTCATGGATTTTATACCTACATTTTCAATACCATCAAATGTGAAAATGGTCAGCGAGTACCCGTTTAGTTTGTCATTTGTTTCGCTGATTGCAAGCTCATAAGGCAAATCGGTTCCGGAAGTGTGTAAAAAACCAGTCCAGATTCCCGTCACGTCCTGGGCAAGGAGTACGGATGGCAGAAATAAAAAAAATAGCAATGCCTTCATATAGGTTTGTTTGCAAAAAACGAAAACGATATAAGATACAATTATAAATGGAGATTTCTAATACCAGGTCGCTTCAAATCCGGTAACTATCGGATACCGTATGCACAAAATCCACCCCATTGAGTTTTCTTTATCCGAAAAAATTTAAACCCCTCCACCGGAGGGAATGCAGAGATTGATATTCGCATTTGCAATGAAGCCAAACCATACGACAATTTAAAATGCACCTTAATACCGGTAACAAACCGCATTTACATTCATGCCAGCACCGACTGATGCAAAAAGAATTACATCTCCGGGTAATAATTCATGAGAAGCTACCTGTTGCCGCCGTACCATATCTAATAATGTTGGAACGGTGGCTACGGAACTATTTCCCAGCCAATGGATACTCATCGGCATTACATTTTCCAATGGTTGTTCAATGCCATATAGTTTATAAAGTCTTGAAATAATCCCTTCGTCCATTTTTTCATTGGCCTGGTGAATAAATACTTTTTTCAGTTCATGAATACCGGCGCCGCTTTTATCCAGGCATTCTTTCATAGCCGCCGGTACATATTTCATCGCATACTCGTACACTTTACGGCCTTTCATTTTTATATATCGTACGCCCGGATCGCTGCCGGGGAAATAAGATTTGCCCATATCTATATAATAAGCTTCTTCCATACTATGTGATTGCGCAGCAGTGCTCAAAATCCCTGGTCCATTCTCCGGTACTTCTTTGTACTCCAGGACGCAGGCCCCTGCCCCATCGGCAAAGATCATACTGTCCCGATCGTACATATCAATAACCCGGGATAAAGTTTCGGCTCCGATCAATAAGCATTTTTTGGCCATGCCGGCTTTGAAAAAAGCTTCAGCTTGGATCATGGCTTGCAACCATCCGGGACAGCCAAATAAAATATCGTAAGCAACACAAGCCGGGTTATGTATGCCAAGTTCATGCTTTACCCTGTTGGCAAGTGAAGGCACAGCATCTGTTTGATTAGTTTGTTTAATAACATTTCCAAAATTATGCGCCACGATTACCTGGTCAAGGGTTTCAGGATCAATACCACTATCTTCTAATGCACGGCGACCAGCAATAGAAGCAATGTCGGAAGTATTCAAATCATCGGAAATATAACGGCGCTCTGCAATGCCTGTTATTTGCCTGAATTTTTCTACTATTTCTCCCGGCGCTGCATTTAGAGGTTGATGATTGTCGGCATAAAAAGTGCGGTGGGCAAAATCCGAATTAGACTGTATCGTAGCAGGAATATAGGAACCGGTGCCGGTAATAACGGATCTGAGCATATACAAACTGATCTTTTTATTAAGCAAAATATCCTGGCAAAGATAAAGATAGCCGAAACAAATTACGTTTTTTTGGTGCCTGTCATAGCCTGATAAAGTTCTTTTCTTTTGATGATAATTACCAGGTTTTATTGTTTCCGGATAATCTAACATTTTCCGATAACAGTCGTTAGTTTATCTTTGCTCTATTGTTTAACTCCTTTTCAAAAAACAATTATGCCTGCTAAAAAAATCACTGAATTACTTGGCGATAAAGCTGAGTTCTTATTGAATCACCAATGTAAAACAATTTCAAAAGAGCAACTGCATTTGCCAGGTGCCGATTTTGTAGATCGTATCTGGATCAATAGCGACCGCAACCCGACTGTACTCCGCAACCTGCAGGTGATGTACGATCATGGCCGTCTTGCCAATACCGGTTATCTTTCTATCCTTCCTGTTGACCAGGGGATAGAACATAGCGCTGGCGCCTCTTTTGCTAAAAACCCTGTTTACTTTGATCCTGAGAATATCATCAAATTAGCTATAGAAGGTGGGTGCAATGCCGTAGCTACTACCTATGGCGGCCTGGGTTTTCTGTCAAGAAAATATGCGCATAAGATCCCATTTATTGTAAAGATCAACCACAACGAATTTCTTACCTATCCGAATAAATTTGACCAACTGATGTTTGCATCCGTCAAACAATGCTGGAACCTGGGAGCGGCTGCAGTTGGCGCCACTATTTATTTTGGTAGCGATGAATCTGCAAGGCAGATACAGGAAGTAAGTAAGGCGTTTGAAATGGCGCATGAATTGGGTATGGCAACTATCCTTTGGTGCTATCTTAGAAACCCCGCTTTTAAAAAAGATGGAATAGATTATCATGTATCAGCCGATCTGACCGGCCAGGCAAACCATCTTGGTGTCACTATTGAAGCCGATATCATTAAACAAAAATTGCCGGAGAACAATGGTGGATATAATGCACTCAACACAAAAGAATCCGCTTATGGTAAAAATGATAAACGGATTTATACTGAGCTCACTTCCGATCATCCCATTGATCTATGCCGGTACCAGGTAGCCAATTGCTATATGGGCCGTGCAGGATTGATCAACTCCGGTGGAGCATCATCGGGAGAAAGCGATATGGCCGAAGCGGTAACTACAGCAGTGATAAACAAAAGAGCCGGTGGTATGGGATTGATCAGTGGTCGTAAAGCCTTTCAACGACCCATGAAGGAAGGCGTTGCGATATTGAATGCTGTACAAGATGTATATTTAGACAAAAAAATAACGATAGCATAAAGAAAGATCAGGAAACTTATGACAAGACCTTTCTTCCGGGAAAGGTTTTTAATTTCGATCGGTTCGTTCACTAAAAATTTATGATCATGACCTCTGCTGAACTTAAAAGCCTGCAAGCTCCGCTCAAAGAGCAATACAAGGAACAACCCGGCTCTGCAATTATTACCTTAAAAGCACAGGGAAAGATGGGAGAAGGAATATCCTGTAAAGTAGAAACCGGCCGGGCATTAGTTGAAGCCGGGCTTCATCCTGCTACAGGAGGCAACGGGCTATTGGCATGTTCCGGGGATCTTTTACTGGAAGCACTGGTAGCTTGTGCCGGGGTAACCTTAGGTGCCGTAGCTACAGCTATTGGCGTTGAAATAAAAGACGCCATGATCAAAGCGGAAGGTGATCTTGATTTCAGGGGAACATTGGGCGTTTCAAAAGAAGTGCCGGTTGGATTCAAAGCCATCCGATTGCATTTTACTATTGAATCAACTGCTACACCGGAACAAATGGATAGCCTTAAAAAACTCACGGAAAGATATTGTGTCGTTTACCAAACGCTTACTAAAGGAGTTGCTGTCGAAACGCTGTTTACTACTCTTTAAGAAAATACAATAAAAACATTTATTTATAACTGATCGATTCAATTCTTCCATTCGCATATCCCACAATTGCCCGGCTTGTCATATTAATAAAAAGACCCGTTTCTACGACGCCGGGAATATTATGCAAACTATTGTTTAAGGAAACGGCGTCTTCAATTTTTTCATATGCACAGTCGAGAATATAATGGTGATGATCTGTAATGAAGGGTTTGTCATTATTTTTTCTCAACGTTACACTTTTACAAATTTCTGATTGCATTATCTTTTGCTCCACCTGTTTATATCCGAATGGTATTACTTCTACCGGCAAAGGAAATTTTCCCAGTTGCTGCACCAGCTTTGAATTATCAGCAATAATGATCAATTCAGCCGATGCGCTGGCTACTATTTTTTCCTGCAACAATGCTCCCCCACCTCCTTTTATCATTTGTCCACCCGGATCAATCTCATCCGCACCATCAATGGTCAACTGCAATCCCGGAACTGTATCCAGGTCTGTAACGGGAAGGCCGGCCTCTTTTGCAAGCTGTTCTGTTTGCCTGGAAGTAGGAACAACAGTTATCTGCAATCCCTGTTCTATTCTTTTTCCTAACTCTTGTAACAGCCAGTAAACGGTAGAACCGGTTCCAAGGCCAATGACCATGTTTTGCTTTACCAGGTCAGCGGCATAAATACCTGTATTCTTTTTTATTTCTTCCTGCGACAGCATATCATTTTTTATATTTTATGGTGCCTGTTTAAACTTATTTATTTTGATGCGATTTGTGCTGCCGGTACAAATGCTTTTGTTAAAACAAAAACGCAGGAGCTTATAATAAAAATGACGAGGGCGGAACGTTTGTATTTTATATTTTTCATGCTAAATGGCTCAGCAATACATTAAATCACCGGGTTGAATCTTTTTTAGTAAATGAAGTTAATTAAATCAGGTTGTATAATTTTCAGAAACCTGGCTTTGCTCTGATAACCATTATCCGGAGATGGTGATAGAAGTATTAATTGAGAAATAACTTAAATAGTGTTAAGTCCGCTCTTTTTTCTCATATTTTGAAAGCCCCGGATTCACGGATATGTATTGCTTTATCGTGAATTCGTGGCAATGTTAGCTGGCAATTTTTAATTGACTGACACTAGGCAGGCCAGGCTATCCCGCTCAATCAGAATACTAAGTGATAAACCCAGGCTATTCACTTTTTAGATAGCTTTCTGCGAGAATTACTTTGAGTTTTTTATCCAGGTAAAACCAGAACCATTGTGGTTTTCGGACAATGACTTTTTTATCAGAAACTACCTGTGTTTCTTCAATTTCAAACTTATGTTCAATGCTCCATCTTATTTCGGATCTATCCTGCTTGTAAGATTTTAATTCACCGTATGAAACAGGCTTATAGGGCTGGTCTTTAAAAACCCTTGTAACAATATATTCCTGGATCCTTTCATGGGCAAGCTCCGTTGCTGACCGGTTTATTTGAGCTGCAGAACAAAGAGGGATGGCTATTAAAAAAATTAAAAGCAACCGCATAACAATAATTTTAAGAGTGATAAGAAAATTAATTGCTGCGAGAAATAAAGCTATAAATAAAAAACGAAGGAATTCGTAGAAAATGATGGGCGGTTATCGTTACGTATAAGCGAAGTTGTTTTTCGAAAATATTTATCAACCTATATTTGACAGATTTTAAAATTGCGATAGCTAAAGGCTTACTTAATTATAATTACCAGTAATTTTAGTGGCCTTTATGCAAAGAATAAAGTTTAATCTCAAAAAAAAATAATAATGTCAAAAATTAAAGTAGGCGTAGTAGGAACAGGATTTATTGGCCCTGCACATATTGAAGCACTGAGAAGATTACCCAATATTGAGGTAACAGCTCTTTGCGAAGCAAACCTGGAACTTGCCAGTTCGAAAGCTGCTCAATTAGGTATTGAACGTGCCTGTACATTTGATCAGCTCCTGGCTATGGAAGATATTATTTCTGTACATATTTGTACGCCTAATTTTCTCCATTACCCGCAATCGAAAGCGGCTTTGCTGGCAGGCAAGCACGTCGTTTGTGAAAAGCCATTGGCCAAAGATCTGCATGAAGCTGAAGAATTGGTTGCACTCGCTAAACAGACCGGGCTTGTCAATGCTGTTCATTTTAACCTGCGGTATTATCCCCTGGTTCGTCAAATGAAAACTATGCGTGAAAAAGGCGACCTGGGTGAAATATATTCTATTCTTGGTTCTTATTTGCAGGATTGGTTGTTTTATGAAACAGATTATAACTGGCGACTGGAACCAGACAAATCGGGCGACTCCCGTGCTATCGCCGATATAGGCTCGCATTTGATGGATGTTATTGAATACATAACGGGATTAAAAACAACCGAGGTGCTGGCAGATTTTAATACGATCCACAAAACCCGTAAGAAGCCATTGAAACCGGTTGAAACGTATTCAGGTAAAATGCTTAAACCCGAAGATTATGCCGATGTGCCTATTACAACGGAAGATCATGCGAATGTTTTATTGCGATTTGACAATGGCAATCGTGGAGCAATAACCGTTTCGCAGGTATCTGCGGGCCGCAAAAACCAGTTGAAATTAGAAATATCCGGTTCAAAGAAAACATTTGCCTGGAATTCAGAAGCTCCTAATTCAGTATGGATAGGTAACAGGGATGGGTATAATCAATCAATGATGCGTGACCCTTCATTAGCTTATGCGGAAGCCAGCGCTATTATGAGTTTCCCTGGCGGACATAACGAAGGTTTCCCGGATACATCAAAGCAATTATTCAAAGAAGTGTACCAGGCAGTTGCCGCAGGAAAGCAGCCTGAGCATCCTTCTTTCCCAAGTTTTGCGGATGGTTATCGTGAATTGCTGATCTGTGAAAGAATTTTAGAAAGCAATAAGAAGCAAAGCTGGGTGAAAGTGTAAACGCAGAGAAAATTTTTATTATTATAATGTAAAGGACTGCCACTTCATAAAAGTAGCAGTCCTTTTTAATAGAACGGAAGGATAGTATCAAACCGTTAAAGCCGCTGCGCCAAATACACCGGCGCTATCTCCCAGAGCCGGTTTTAAAACAGGCGTATCAAAACGGTTGTTAAAAATGTATTTTTTAATTGAATCAATTCCATTTGTATAAAGTTCATCAATATTTCCTACCCCACCTCCTACTACTATTGTATCCGGATCAAGCATATTAATGATTACAGAAACAGCTTTACCAAAATAATGAGAAAGCCGTTCAATTGTTTCTGCAGCGGCAGCATCAGTTCCATTTTTGTAGTTCGAATAAATTTCTTTAAGCCGTAATTTTTTTCCGCTGATCCTTTCATAAAACCGTTCTGTAGCAGGGCCGGATATGACCGTTTCAACACAACCTGTTTTTCCGCAATAGCAGGCACCGCCACTTTCATCTAAATAATTATGTCCCCATTCACCGCCGATACCATGCCGCCCATTCCAGACCTGCTCATTACATACGATGCCGCCACCCACACCCGTACCCATAATGATTCCAAAAACCATTTTTGCAGCGGGAGTTTTTTGTTTTACAGTTCCCCAATGTGTTTCCGCCAAAGCAAAACAATTAGCATCATTTGCCAGTACGACTTCAATATCTAATTTTTTTTGCAGATCATTTTTTAATGGCATTCCGTTTAAAGCCGTGCTATTACAATTCTTCATGGTGTTCAGATAAGGATCCAATACGCCTGGTGTTCCAAAACCAATCTTGTAAGGAGTAATACCGGATTGTTCCTGCATCATCTTTACAAGATTTGCAATCTGGCTTAAAATATGCTGATATCCATTGGCAGCTCCGCAATCAACCCTTGTTCTTAAAATTGGTTTGGGATCATGAAGAGAAGGAAGAATAACTCCTTCGATTTTAGTACCACCCAGGTCAATGCCCCATAAATGATCAGACATATCTAAAAAATTGAAGTGGAAAGATAGAAATAATTTTAATGGACTGCCCCTGATTACTTAGTATTAACTTGTGTATACAATAATATTTTGGTTATGAAAGAAAAATTTAACGAAGCTACTCCTAATCGTCCGCAAGGCGATAGACCTATTGATTCACCGTTATTACTGATTGACCTGCCTGAATTGGTCAAACAAATTAAATCAGAAGATGCCTGGCAAAAAAATGATCGTAATGCGATCACCGTTTTTAAAACCCCTGGCATAAATACAGTATTAGTAGCACTGCACGCCAATGCTGAAATGCAAACCCATACCGCACCGGGTGTGCTCAGCTTACAGTTATTAGATGGCGCCATTAACTTTAAGACTCCAGATGAATATGTAAAAATAAAGAAGGGTCAATTGCTGACGCTGCATGCGGAAATTCCCCATAGCGTATTAGCTACTGAAGAATCTGTTTTTTTGCTGACGATATCTAAAGTGAATAGTGAATAAATAATGATGTATAACTGTATAATAATTCTAAAAATTAATTCCCGCTTTCAAACCCCAGAAGCTGTAAGTTTCTTGTTTTTTCCATATTTCATATTTTGCCTGGAAATCCAAACCCAATATTCGTACACCAATACCCGGTGAAATAATAAATGCTGATTGATCGCCACCGGTAAATTTCGCCACACCACTTTCCAGTTTTGCATACAAAGCGGGAACAATACGATATTTAAGCCCTACTCTTACAGGAACCGCATTGATCGAAGGCATTGCAATATTTCCATCTTCCTTGTTTATCGTTTTGCCGCCAAAATGCATATAGCCTACAGAACCAGAGACGCCGATCTTGCCTAACCGTACATCAGCACCAAGGCCTGCACCATATCCATTTTTATTCGTTTCTTTAAAACTTCCCGTTGGCCATCCTGCTTCTACAAAAGGCCCCAGGCTAAATCCTTTCAACTGTGCCTGGCCCGGTAGCCATACCATCATCATGGTAATTATTATAAGAGTGAACTTCATTAATTTAACATTTAAATAAATCCGGCAAACTTCCTGCCATTTACCTT
>JAKFEJ010000396.1:0-3587 GCA_036675745.1 Chitinophagaceae bacterium
TGAATTCCTTTATAACGCATCAACGTAAAAAACAATTCGCTGTAAGGGTATTCTTCTTTGTATTTAATTTTCCAGAGAGAGCTAAACTGCGCAATATATATTGGCGTATTATGTTTTTCACATATTGCATTTAATGAGTCTGCCAGATATTTTGTAGTTGCATTCAATGTTTCCTGCAATTGCGGCCCCTTTTCTTTCATATAATTCAATGAAGCTTTGCATGCAGCTAATGCAAGTGGATGACGTACAAATGTTCCTGCAAAGTAGGTAACGCCAACTTCAGGAGTTGAGGCATCACCATATTGCCAAAAGCCTCCATCCAATGCATCCATATATTGTTTTTTGCCTGCTATTATGCCAATGGATATTCCTGCACCCGCTATTTTCCCATAAGTACCTATATCAGCTTTTATTCCAAATAGTGTCTGGGCTCCTCCCGGATGCATCCTGAAACCTGTGATAACTTCATCAAAGACCAATGCCGTTCCTGATTCCTGTGTAATGGTCCGTAATTTTTTCAGAAATTCAACAGGTTGAAATTCGGGTCTTCGACTTTGCACCGGCTCTACTAATACAGCTGCTAATTCATGGGCTCTTTCTTTAATTATTTGCAAACTTTCTTCTGTGCCATAATCAAGAATGAGCATATTTTGGACGCCTTCGGGCATAATGCCAGAGGCTGCAGGAAAAGTTTTTAATTTTTTTGTGCCTCTTACTATTACTTCATCCATAATGCCATGATAAGAACCGGTGAAAGCTACGATCAGCGAACGGCCAGTTACTGTTCTTGCTATACGCATGGCCCCAAGAACTGCCTCAGATCCAGTATTACATAAAGCAGCCCTATCAAAGTTTGTAAATTCACAAATGAGTTTAGAAACTTCGCCTGATAATTCGTGCTGCGGGCCTATTTCATATCCTTTATCAATTTGTTGTTTAATGGCTTCAGTAATTACTTCCGGTTGATATCCCAGGAAATTCGATCCAAAACCATTCAGTGCATCAATGTATTCATTCCCATCAATGTCCCACAGCCGGCAACCTTTTGATTTATTTACAACTATAGAGTAAACAATTTCTTTAGTATGTGGCTTGAATCCGGACACTACCCTTGGATCGGCCATATAAGCCCGGTGTTGCTGTGTGTAATTCTTACTGTTTATAGTCTTCGCATTATAATTCCTGATCAAATCATTTAAAAAATCCTGTTGTATATTGGACAGGGCTGTGGCATGTTTTTCAATCCGGGCTGTGGCGCCAAATGGTTTTTTTAACTCAACAATTTCTTCCGCAGTTAAAGAATCATCTGCGATGGGAGACGGTGGCTGCGGCAGAACCGTTGCCTGAGCAGCAGGAGGAGTAGTTGGATTCCCATTCAATAAAGCAATTTGTTGGGCTAAAAGTTGTATTTGCTGCGATATCAATTCTACAGCAGAGCCATTTGGGGGAGGGGTTGATAAATTTGACATATCCGGCTTTTGTTGAGTGATACCAGGATGAACCGGCAAATTATTTTGTGGGGATTGCTGAACCTGCTCTTTTGGTAAATTAGTATCTAAAAATGAAGCCAGCAAATCAAGACTTCCATATTCTTCATTTAACTGTCTGAAGGTAATGGGCAAACCAAATTCTTTTTTCAGGTTTATAGCAACCTGGGTAAGTAAAAGTGAATCAAGGCCAATTTCTATAAAACTCATATCTGGAGTTGCTCCTTCCATATCAATGCCAGCGGTATCTTCAAGCATGGCCTTCACTTTATCAATCAGTGCAGCTTTTCTCATAGCATTCTTATTTGTCAATATCTGTTCAGTGGGTTTGTTATTTAAATTTTTAATTTCTGCTGTAAAAGTTGGTTGAACGGTAATATTGGTTTGAACGGGCATAACTGGATCAATCCAGCAATGTTTGTAATCAAAGGCATAAAGCGGAATGTTCAGCTTAACTCTTTGTTGTCCTTCATAAAAAGTATTCCAGTCAATCGGAATGCCATTTAACCACAATTGCCCAAGGGCTTTTAGAACCGAATAATATTCTGATTGTTCTTCAATCGGATCCAGGCTGGAGATTGCTAATACAGAATTTTTGGAAACCTGTTGCCTGACTAATGTCGAAGTTACGCTTCGGGGTCCTGATTCCAACATTAGTTTATTCCCTTCTTCAATAAGGGTTTTCATTGCGTCTGAGAAACGAACGGTAGATCTTAGATGTTTTGCCCAGTATGATGGGCTTGTTGCTTCATTATCAGTCATCCAGTTTGCCGTAACGGTAGAAATAATTGGAATCCTCGGTACGCTTAATTTAATGGATTGAACTACCTGCTCAAAAGGCGCCACAATGGGATCCATCATTGACGAATGAAAGGCATGGCTTGTAAATAATAACTTATTGGAAATATTAATATTATCCAGTTGCTTTGAAAAAGCTTCTATAGCTTCCAGCGGGCCCGCTACAACACATAAAACGGGGCTATTAATAGCAGCAAGCGATATACTATTAGGCAAAAGAAGAGCAATTTGTTCATGATTTGCACGAACCGACAGCATACTCCCTTTTGGTAATTCCGTCATCAGCCGGCCCCGGGTAGCTATTAGATGTAAACCATCTTTTAAACTAAAAACTCCGGCAAGATGCGCTGCAACAAATTCGCCAATACTATGCCCTATAAAAGCTGCTGGCTTCACACCCCAACTCATCCACAATTTTGCCATCGCATATTCTATGACAAAAATTGCCGGTTGAGTATAATATGTGTTATTAATTTTTTCTTCCGCTTCAGTTCCTGGATTTTCAGGGTAGATGATTTTTCGTATATCTTCTTTGAGGTCGTCTTCTAAAAGGGCCGCACAATCATCAATCGCCTGTCGAAAAATGGGTTCATTTTTGTAAAGATCCTTGCCCATGTTTATGTATTGCGAGCCCTGGCCAGGAAACATGAAAACAATTTCGCTAAGGTCTTCTTCTACTGATTTAGATTCGGATGGAAGTATTGCAGAACTATTTAATTTCTCTATTAATTCTGCGTTGTTAGCGGCAACTATAAACCTACGATGATTGAAATCCTGGCGGGTTGTTTGCAACGTGTAGGCTATGTCAGGCAAATGAGCATCTTTTGCTTGTACAAATGGAGCTAGCTTTTGTGCATAAGCTTCCCTGCTGGAAATTGTTTTCGCCGACCAGTTTATTAATTGTATGGGTCGGCTAATTGTTGATCTTGTTTGGATATTTTCAAATTCTTCCAATACAAGATGAACATTAGTACCGCCTACTCCGAAGGAACTAACGCCAGCCCTTCTTTTTCCAGGACTTTGCCAGTCAGTTAATTTTGTATTTATAAAAAAAGGACTATTCTCAAAATCAATAGTTGGATTAGGCCTTTTATAATTAATAGATGCAGGGATTTTTTTATTATAAAGAGAAAGTACGGTTTTTATAAAGCCTGCAACGCCTGCCGCTGCAGTAAGATGACCCATATTACTTTTTATGGAGCCTAGAGCACAGTACTGTTTTTTTTCTTGCCTGCCAAATGCAATCTTGAGCCCTTCAATTTCAATCGGATCGCCAATTGGTGTAGCGGTGCCATGAGCTTC
>JAKFEJ010000388.1:0-3583 GCA_036675745.1 Chitinophagaceae bacterium
AATTCCTGAAGCACTATCAGAAGACTCTAAAATGGGACATAAAGTAATAAGGTTAAATTACTTTTTTACAATTGTTTTACTAAGGTAATAAGGTTGTGTCATTTGCTGCAATCTGATTTCTACTAAGGTTCGCAAAAATAAGTATACAAAGTGTACTGCCATTATGCATCTCTTTTGGGAAAAATCATTTCACACATCGGTATGGCAAAACTTATATCTTTCCAGCACCTCAAAATATTAATTAGCCAAATGAGGATTAATTACAGGAACTGAAATGCAAGGGATAGTGGAATTTTTATTAAGATTTATCTGAAAGTTGTTTTAAGTGTTTACGATTAAAGACAAGGGATATTCCGACCGATCAATAAGAAAAGGGCTACTAATTTAGAAAACAGCAGTCGTAATTTCTTTTGAGACCGATAGTAATAATAGCAACGACAGAAAGTAGAGATACTCTTTTACTGACTGGTAATAGTTACTATTTTTAGGCGGTTTAATACAACAATTCATATGTCAGGTTATGGCGGACGGTCTTGCTTCAATAATTTATTATTACAATACTTTATGAAAACATTCTATGTATTCCTTTTGCTGCTTATTCTTTTGTCTTGTAAAAAAAATGTGGCGCACAACACATTACCGGTATCTGATAACTTTCTGATCAATGCCGGCGGTAAAGAAACAGAGCTGGTAAATAATATGGATGTTGACAATAACGGGAATATTTATATAACCGGAAAATCTACTTACAATACTATCGGGGATAGCCTTTTCTTTGGAAGCAGTATAGTCCAAAGTTCCGGTGCAGAAGATATAATCGTTGCTAAATACGATAGGCATGGAAATGCTATTTGGGCCAGGTTGGTGGGTAGTAAATCATGGGATGAGGGAGAAACTATAGCAGCAGATGATGAAGGGAATTGCTATGTTGCCGGCACCTTTGGAGCAAAAATAAATTTCGATAAAAACTTACTTGTACCGCAGGTTATTATTAACAACAACGGTACACCTAATCACCAGGATATGTTTTTGGCTAAATATGATCAGCAGGGAAAAGTGAATTGGGTAAAGCAGGTTTCAGGAATAGGTTATGAGCGGCCGACAGCCATGCAGACAGATAAGGCAGGCAATGTGGTTGTAACAGGGTACTATCGCCAGAAAATAAATTTTGGCAGCACTACTCTTACAGCGCCGGGATCAGCCTTCTTTATTGCAAAATATGCAGGTAACGGAAACTTTTTATGGGCAAAAAGCTACGGCTCCAATATACATGGAGACCTATACCCTACCCGGCTTAAGTTCGACAACAATGAGAATATCATTATTACAGGCTCCTTTGAAAATACACATAGCATCGGGGGAATCAATATACAATCCAATGGCAGCCAGGATGTATTTACCGCTAAATTTGATAATAGCGGTACCATCAAATGGGTGAAAGCCTTTGGTGGTACAAAAATTGAAAATAGCAATGCGTTGGCCATTGATAAGTCCAACAACATCTATATCGGTGGATTATTTAAAGACGTCATTACGACAGGAGGCTCTGCTATTACCAGTACTGCCAACAGTTCTGATGCCTTTTTTGCAAAGATTTCCGCCAATGGCAACCCTGAATGGCTAAAACATGCTTCCGGCAATGGCGAAGAAAGTGTTCAGGATATGTTTATATTGAACGACACCTTGTACTCATTAGGTTATTTTACTCAAAACTTCAAACTTGATAATTATACCATGAACAATACCGGTTGGTATGGATTTGTATCTAAACATGATTTGAAGGGATTACCGGTTGGATGCATTGATATGAATTTAAACAGTGGTACTCCTAAAAACATTTATCTTGATGCCTCAGGATATAGTGTTATTGCAGGTTATTTTTCCAATACTTTTTCGTTTGACAACATGAGCAGCAATGCTTATGGCGGATTTGATTTATTCTTATTAAAAAACAGGCTGCCTTTTAAGTAATCTCCGTTTCTTGTAATGTTTCTTTATTGTATTCCAGGTCAAAAAATAAAACTTACCAGGCTGTTATATGTAGAAACGCTGCCGGAATTAGCCGTTGTTATTTCGAAACCCGGGTCTCCGTTTGGACCTGGTGTTAGCCCTGTCCCGGTACAGCGCTAAATGTTTTTTGACTCAATGCCATGCCCGAATCTTATCTTATGTCCATCGGGATCTTCTACCAGCATCTCACGTACATTCCATGCCATATCTTCGGGAGGGTAAAGGATCTTAGCGCCTTTGGCTTTTATCCTTTCATAGTATTCATCTACATTGTCAACAAATACAGAAAGCCAGGTGCCGGGGCTGCCCTGCCCTTTTTCACAGAAAAATACTTCTACACAATCCTTGCTTACCCCGCCAAAAGTTGGTGGTTCTTCCCAGCCCCATTTGCTTTCAAATTCCAGCACTTCCGTATAGTAGGCAAGACTGGCTGCTACATCAGCGGAATAAAGTATGGGTATAGCTTTATCAAATTTCATTTGTTTATTTTTTATTTTTTTAGCCAAATGGAATCTTGCCTGTCGACAGACAGGTTCGCCTGATAAACATCACGGTTGGTGACAAACATTCTCATGGCTCATTTCATCTTTCGAATTTACAGTATTTGAAGATTGGTTCAGGTTTTGCGGGTATCAGGTGTCTTCAAAAAAGAAGCACAGCGAAGCCGGAATTCTGGCCTGGTAGTTGATAAAAAATAATTTGAGCAACCGAATGATTGCGTTTATATTTGCAACCAGTTAATTGCAGATAAAATAATGTATAACATGAGACGAGATGTATTCCAGGGAATCGCGGACCCCACCCGCAGAGCTATTCTTAGTTTGATCGCACTGCAGGCCATGACACCCAATGTGCTTGCCGAACATTTTGACTGCAGCAGGCAGGCCGTATCGAAACATATTAAAATCCTTACGGAATGCCAGCTGGTAACACAGGAATATTCCGGCAGGGAAATCTATTACTATATCAATGCAAAAAAAATGAAAGAAATAGATAAATGGCTTGCCCAATTCAGGGCACAATGGGAAACCCGGTTTGAACAATTAGATACCGTATTAAAAAACATTAAAACAAAAAAATCATGATTGCGACAAAAGAAACCATCTACACGAAAGATGCAGCCAACAAAAAAATCAGTGTAGTAAGAGAATTTGATGCTCCTGTAGAGCAGGTTTGGAAAGCCTGGACGGAAAGCGAACTGCTTGATCAATGGTGGGCGCCCAAACCATGGAAAGCAAATACCCAGTCAATGGATTTCCGGGAAGGCGGCGCCTGGCTTTATTACATGGAAGGCCCTGATGGCTCCCGCCACTATTGCAGAGCTGATTATGAAACCATTCTTCCCAATAGATCTTATACCGGGCTTGATGCTTTCTGTGATGAAAATGGGAAGATCAATACAGAATTTCCCCGTATGCATTGGAAGGTTGTATTTAGCCAATCGGCCAACGGCACAAAATGTGATGTGGAAATTACATTCGACAGCGAAGCCGATATGGAAAAGATAATTGAAATGGGCTTCAAAGAAGGATTTGCTGCCGCTCATACAAATCTTGATGAGTTGCTGGCAAAA
>JAKFEJ010000252.1:0-3561 GCA_036675745.1 Chitinophagaceae bacterium
TTATTCAGTCCGCCGCTTAAAGTGCCTACCCAAAGATTGTTTTGAGAGTCTTCGAATATTTCCCAAACACGATCATCAGAAAGACTGCCGGGTATGGAATCGTTATGGCGGTAATGAATAAATTTTTTTCCATCAAAGTAATTAAGTCCGCCTAAATAAGTTCCCACCCACAATTTTTGTTCATGATCTATCCATAAACTAACGATCACATTATTGCTTAAACTGTTGGCATCAGCCGGATCATGGACATACTGGATAAATTTATTTTTGAGCCTGTCAAAATAAATGAGTCCGCCGCCATTAGTGCCAATCCAGATATTGCCTTTAGCATCTTCAACAAAACGGTTCACATCGTCATACTGCAAGCTGTTAGCGTCAGAGGTTTTATGTTTATAATGCGCAAATTTTATAATATTCTCATTGATATAGCTAATGCCTTGTTTGTACGTGCCCGCCCATATGATGCCGCTGTTATCCCTGTATAGTGTAGTAACACTATTCTGGCTAAGGCTTTTATTATTCTCAGGATCATTTACCAAATAGCGAATAGAAAATTGACGGTTTTTATTGATAAGATTAATACCGCCATGATCGGTAGCCACCCAGATCAATCCATTACGATCCTGGGTGATGCCATTTACCAGGTTATTATTTAATTTATACCGGTGATTGTTTTCATTAAACTCAGTTATACTGCCGGTTTTTGAATTAAAAAGAAAAACTCCTTTTGGATCTCCCGCCCAGATCCACAGATCATCTTCACGATCAATAAAAATAGTATAGCTAAAGTTTCCTTGATTTACTTGCTGCAATTTATCTATACGGGCTATAACTTTTTGCGAAGCCGGATCTATTTTTTCCAGTAAGCCATTGCGATTCACCAGCCAGATATAACCATGGGAATCTTCAGAGATAGAGGTTATAGCATCTGATGCGATGGCAGAATTGTCGTTTTTTATATGATAAAAATGGGTAAGTTTTTTATCGGGAGCATACCTGAATATACCTTGTGTATCATAGATAAACCAATAATTATGCTTACTGTCTTTTTTTATGTTAATGATATTCCCGGCAGGTAAAGAAAGTGATTGCAGGTATCTTTCAGAATTCCTGTCAAACTTTTCTGTACTTAAATCAAATACCGAGATATCATTTCTTGATGCGATCCAGAGTTTGTTGCCGGGAAATTCCCAGATGGTGCTTACATAATTATCAACAATGGAATTACTGTCGGGGGTATTTCTGAAAGTCTTTATTGCATAGCCATCATAGCGGTTTAGTCCCGACATGGTCCCGAACCACAAAAAACCATTTTTATCTTTTAATATAGTATTGACCTGGTTGTGAGAAAGGCCATTAGAAACATCTATCCTGGAGAAAGTATATTGCTGATCCTGTGCAGATGTCACCAGGCGAAAGAAAATTGCGATCAGCAGTATATATTGTTTCAGAAACATAATTTTTTATTGGCACTGCTATGATGCGTATAAATCCCAGCTTGCCCGCCCCCGCCAGAATGACCTTGTCGGGCTGGCGTACCGGTACGGACGGAAATGATTCATCCGGTGGCTATCGGATCGGGCTTTCAGGTTCCCCGCTTTTGCAGAACTGCTGTCACCCGTTCTGTTTAGAACGAAAGCATTGGAAATGTAAAAGAAATACGGAAATTACCTTTTCATCTGTAGCTTTGTAATCCTTTTTTATTTTCATCTTAATTGATACCGATGCCCTTCCCCAAAAATATTGCTTTTACATTACTTATTAAGATCAATGGCCGGTTGCGTGAATTTAACTTCAGGCAAAGGGGGTCTTCGCATTATAATATCGATACCACTGATGAACGTGGCAACCGGTATTATTTTAAAATGGAAAAACAGGAAGAATCCTGGAAGATCAGTGATGCCGGTTTGCCTGGCTGGATAATGGAAAATGAAAATTTAATAGCTGATGCCGCCAGGGATAATTTCAGTAAATAAAATGAATGAGGTTTTTGCCATCCGTATATTGAAAACTAAATAGAAAATGAACTGGATACTCTTGAAAGACGAAGCAGGATTAGAAGCTATTAAATCAAAATCAGCGCTACAACCACAAATTATATTTAAACACAGTACCCGCTGCGGCACAAGCAGCATGATCAAAAACCGGTTGGAAAGAGCAAAGATACCCGGAGAATTAAGCTTTCACTTTCTTGATCTCATAGCATACAGGCCTTTATCGAACAAGATCGCTGAGGATTTTGGAATAGAACATGAATCGCCTCAAATACTTTTAATAAAAAACGGGGAATGTATTTACGATGAAAGTCATAATGGCATCTCAATGGATGATATAATTGAGAATGCGAATTTATAATCTTCTTTACCAGTTATTCCCATGTTCAGCATTCATCCTTTCGGAAACGTCCACCGGTTGGTTTTGCTGCCAGTTGGAATCATATCTTACAAACCATGATATCCAGAGGCTCCTGGAGAAACGCATCAGCCAGGGCTGAAGCGATAAAAGAAACACGGCATTAAATCCCATCCAGTAAAAAAAGCGATTATCATTGACGGATAATCCAATGATCAACCACCAGGCTATAAGAGTGGCTACGCTTAAAGCAACAGTCAATAAATAGCTGACATAACTGGTACCATAGTAAAAACCAACTTCTATCTCAGTGGGTTGGTTGCAAACCGGGCACAGCTGATTCATCTGCAGGTTTTTTTTCAAACTAATGCTCAGCGGGTTTTGAAATAATTTCCCTTCCCGGCAACGGGGGCAACGGCATGTTAAAACAGATGCTAAATAACCACGGCTCACTTTTTTTTCCGGCATGTTTTATGAATTTGACCAGGCAATTTTTTTTCGAATGCAAATTTCGGGTATAAAAACCGATAAACTATGATAAATATCAATGAGGCAGGTGTTTGCGGATAAGTCCATAAAACCAGGTGCCGCAGATAGCACTAACTAAAGTGACAATAATAACAGTTGCACCCGTTCCTATTTGTGCAAACAAAGGCCCGGGACATGCCCCGGTAATCGCCCAGCCAAAGCCAAACAAGAGGCCGCCATAAATATTCCCTTTATGGAATTTTTTATTTACAAATTCAATTGGTTCACCATGAATGGTTTTCACTTTATATTTTTTGATAAGCCATACCGAAAGCATCCCTACTGCAATAGCGGAACCGATCACGCCATACATGTGAAAACTTTGCAGGCGAAACATTTCCTGGATACGGAACCAGGAGATCACTTCTGATTTTACGAGGATGATGCCGAATAGCAAACCTGCTATTAAATATTTCAGGTTATACCACCAGGGGTGTATCAATTCTGATTCATTATAGCTATCAGCATCCAGCGAACGAACTTCGAAATCAGTATTTTCTGCCAGGTAACGGCGGTGTTTTTGTTCTCTTGTTTCCATGTTCACTATCAAAGTTTTAAAATAAAAGGAAGAATAAGATTGGCTACAAAAAAACCACCGGCCATAAAACAAATAGTAGCTACCAGCGAAGGCCATTGAAGATTGCTCAATCCCATGATGGCATGCCCCGATGTACAGCCACC
>JAKFEJ010000316.1:0-3555 GCA_036675745.1 Chitinophagaceae bacterium
GACAGTAAGTACACTATCAACATCAATGCTGAAATGAATTACTGGCCGGCTGAAAAAACAAATCTTGCCGAACTGCATGAGCCGTTTTTGCAAATGGTAAAAGACCTGTCCTTAACAGGACGGAAAACAGCAAAGGAAATGTATGGAGCAAGGGGGTGGATGGCGCATCATAATACGGATATCTGGCGAGCTACAGGCGCCGTAGATGGCGCATTGTGGGGAGTATGGAGTGCGGCAGGGGGATGGACCAGCCAGCATCTTTGGGAACATTACCTGTATAGCGGAGATAAAACTTTCCTTGCCTCGGTGTATCCTATCCTTAAAGGTGCCTCTATTTTTTATGTTGATTTTTTAGTGGAACATCCTGTCTATCATTGGCTGGTGATAAACCCGGATATGTCGCCGGAAAATGCACCGGCAGCTCACCAGGGTTCTTCTCTTGATGCTGGTACTACGATGACAAACCAGATCGTGTATGATATATTCAGTTGCACGATAAAGGCCGCAGAGATTTTGAAAAAAGACGCCGCATTTATTGACACGCTCAAACAAATGCGACAACGATTACCACCCATGCACATAGGTCAACATGGCCAGTTACAGGAGTGGCTGGAGGATATTGATGATCCAAAAGACAACCACCGTCATATTTCCCATTTGTATGGATTGTTTCCGTCTAATCAAATATCGCCTTATTGCAACCCTGAATTATACAGTGCGACAAGAACAACTTTACTTCACCGTGGTGATGTATCCACGGGCTGGAGTATGGGATGGAAAGTGAATTGGTGGGCCAGGCTACAGGATGGCAATCATGCCTACAAGCTGATTCAAAATCAATTGACACCTGCAGGTACAAATGAAGGAGGCGGGGGGACGTATAATAATCTTTTTGATGCGCATCCTCCTTTCCAGATCGATGGCAATTTTGGTTGTACTTCCGGTATCACAGAAATGCTGATGCAAAGTGCCAATGGCGACCTCCATTTACTGCCCGCTCTTCCGGACGGATGGCGGGCGGGCAGCATCACCGGGCTAAGAGCGATTGGAGGTTTTAAGATTGTGAGTATGAAATGGAAAGATGCAAAGCTGGAGGAAGTAGTTATCAAATCTACCATAGGCGGCAATCTGCGTTTGAGGGTTCCTAATCCGATGACGTTAGGTACCAGAGGTTCATTGCGAACTGCAAGTGGTAAAAATGTAAACACATTTTACCAGGTAGAAGAAACACCCGCGCCGGTCATATCGTCGAAGGCAACTGTTACACCACCACAATTAAAAGAAACATTGATCTATGATATAAAAACGGAGCCAGGAAAATCGTATACCCTGGTTGCTGAATAATATTTAATATGGAATTATAAACAGCTTATGATGATTATTGCAAAAAGGGGTATTGCGATTTTGACATACCCACCATTTACAAATACGAAGGGTAGCCATCAAGCTTTTATCTGCGGGGTGCTGAACACCCTAACCAAGTCAATACTTTTCGGCATTGCCTTTACTTTAATTACCGTAGCAGCAACAGCACAAGCCTTTGTCGCACCTGGCAAATATCTAAAGGCGCAGGTTAAGGTAGCGAAGAACCCGATCATCTTTGCTGATGTTCCGGATATGTCAATGGTTCGTGTGGGCGATACTTACTATATGAGCAGCACCACCATGCATATGAGTCCCGGCGTGCCGATCATGAAATCAAAAGACCTGGTGAACTGGAAATTGGTGAGCTATGCATACGATACGCTGGCCGATATTGATGAATTGAATCTTACCAATGGCAAAAGCGCTTATGGGAGAGGTTCCTGGGCCAGTTGCATTCGCTATCATAAAGAAACATATTACGTCTCCACCTTTGCACAAACAACTGGTAAAACATATATCTATTCAACTAAAAATATAGAGAAGGGTCCATGGAAACTGTCTTCATTTGAACCGTCCTTTCATGATCATTCTTTGTTCTTTGATGATGATGGGCGTGTTTATTTGATCTATGGCGGAGGGAAACTCCGGTTAATTGAACTCAATGCTGAAGCCTCCGGTGTAAAACCTGGTGCAACAGAACAGGTAATCATTGACAACGCCAGCCTTCCTTCCGGAACAAATATTGGACTGCCTGCAGAGGGTTCGCAATTGTTCAAGGTAAATGGGAAATATTATCTCTTTAATATAAGCTGGCCAAAAGGCGGTATGCGCAGCGTCGTAATTCATAGAGCGGATAAAATTACCGGCCCTTATGAAGGAAGATTAGCATTGCAGGATTTAGGTGTAGCACAAGGTGGTTTGATTGATATGCCTGACGGTAGCTGGTATGCTTATCTCTTCCGCGATTTTGGGTCTGTTGGCCGTATACCATATTTGGTTCCGGTAAAATGGGAAGATGGCTGGCCTGTGTTGGGAATTAATGGCAAAGTACCCGAACCATTGAATCTTCCGGCAAGCAGGGGGTTAATACCGGGAATTGTTGCACCTGATGAATTTTCCCGTAATAAAGGTGAACCGGAATTGCCCCTGGTTTGGCAATGGAATCATAATCCTGATAACAAATTATGGTCTGTTACACAAAGAAAAGGTTATCTCCGCCTTACCACCGGTCGCACTGATACATCCTTCGTTCTTGCCAGGAATACATTAACGCAACGTACGATCGGCCCCGTGTGTACAGGAACCACATCAGTCGATGTGTCCAACATGAAAGACGGGGACTTCGCAGGGCTTGCATTGCTGCAAAAGAAATATGGTTTGGTGGGTGTGAAGGTTAAGGGCTCAGGCAAATCAATTGTAATGGTCAATGCTGAATCAGGGAGGGCCATCGAAGTGAAACGTGTACCCCTCAGTCAAAACACGGTTTATTTCAAGATCGAATGTAATTTCAGGGAGCAAAATGACATTGCCTGGTTCTTTTATAGCCTGGATGGCAAATCGTGGACTCCCATCGGCTCTGAACTGAATATGTCTTATACAATTCCTCACTTTATGGGATATCGATTTGGCTTATTTAATTACGCCACCCAAAATATTGGTGGTTTCGTGGATTTTGATTGGTACAGAATACAAGGGGAACAATAATATATTTTTGATGAAGTAAATTATTGATACCAGGAGGCTGACTGATCTTGTGATGATCATAGGAATGTTTTTATTAACCTTAATTGAGATTAAATGAAGAATATTTTTCTGCTTTTTTTACTCATTGCATCAGTGGTCTGTCACTCTCAATACCAACATTCCTGGAAGGGAAAGAAATGTGCAGTGGTGCTTACATACGATGATGCGATCAACCAACATTTAGATAATGCCATTCCCGTTCTTGATTCACTTGGTTTAAAGGCAACATTTTATGTCACCGCTTTTTCTCCATCTATGCAGACACGATTAAATGATTGGAAAAAATTGGCTGTAAAGGGTCATGAGTTGGGTAACCATACGTTGTATCACCCTTGCATAGGCGGCAAGGGAAGGGAATGGGTAAAGCCCGATTACGATATGAACAATTATAGTGTTCAGCGCATGATTGACGAAACAAGAATGACCAATCTTTTTTTACAGGCCCTG
>JAKFEJ010000359.1:0-3541 GCA_036675745.1 Chitinophagaceae bacterium
CCTCTTTTTTCGCCGATTATTTCCCGAAACTGGGTTCTGTAGCGTAAACGGAGATCAACAACTTTTTGCTGTAATATAAGTTTGTCGGCCCTGTTATCTTTTATTGTTTGTCTCCACTCTTTGAAATAACGCAAAAAAACAGGAGTGAATTTCTTTGCTTCATCGTTGGAAAGATTAAGCCTCTTCTGAATGTATTCATTCATCTTGTCACGGATCTTTTCATTGCCGTCATTATCATCATTTTCCTGTGCAAAGAGACATGAGCTGGTGACAAATAATAAACCGAGTATAAGTAGAAATCGTTTCATGTATATATTTATTGCTTTTACGTTAGCCATCCCGATTAGCTATCGGGATCCCGCACTTATGCGGGATGTAGTTCGCGATAAAATTTTCATCCCTGTCAGAATATTAGCTTAAAAGTTTTATGGCTCATTTCATCGTTAATTCAATATCAGATCATCTTCCGTTCCTGTTTCGGTCAACTGCGTATCATTTAAAAACTCCTGGATCTCTTTATCAGAAACGTCTTTTAATAAATTATTTATCTCATCTTTTCCATCAAGTTTGGCAACATCTGTTGTTTCTGCATTTGCTAATTCTACAAATTCATTGATCTCGTCGGTACTCACTTTATTCAGGTTCTTTTTCACCCAGGCAAAAGATTTATTTTCAGGGTCAATATTTTCTTTTTTATTCAGTGCGAAAAAACCAATGGTTGCCACAACGCCAATCATCGCTGCAGCGGCTGCATAGCGAAACCATTTCTGCCTGGTTATTGAAACAACTTTTACCTTTTCACCTGAACCCTCATTAATAAAAGCAGGTTGTAAATTTTCAAAATAGCCGCCAGGAACAGTATAAGTCGTTTTCTTTTTCAATTGACTCAATAGCGGGGAAAGATTTTCTAATTCTTCCTGTGCTGTTTCATCGCTACCGGTTGAAGTTGTTTGTTCCAACTTTTTTCCAAGCTCATCAAAATAGCCTGCAGGAACTGAATGAGGCATTTTTTTTGAAATTGAACTCAGTAAGGGAGATAATGCAGCCAACTCTTCTGATGCTGAAGTTGCTTCCAGAGCTCTCACCCTGTTCAATATTTCATCAGCAAGCCCATCAAAATACCCGGTAGGCACCAGGTAAGTGGTCTGAAAATCAGCATCAGCTAAAAAGCTTTTTAGCTCCTTTAATTCTTGTAATATGTTTTCCCGCTGTGTCATTTATCAGTTATTGAGACACTGATCGTCTCCCGAAGTTTAATGATTTTTTATATAATCCTCAATTTTTTTGACAGCATGGTGATAGCTGGCCTTCAGGGCTCCTTCACTGGTCTCCAATACCCGGCTCATTTCCTCGTATGGCATTTCATCATAATATCGTAGTTGAAATACAATCCTTTGTTTTTCAGGTAACTGCTGTATGCCCAATTGAAGTTTCCATTCCAGTTTATTAGCGTCGAAATGCTGGTCCGCTTTTATTTTATCGGTCAGGCCATTATCCGAATCGCTTAAACTAACAGTTGTTCTTTTCTTTTGCTGTTCCAGGAAGGTCAGGCATTCGTTGGTAGCTATCCGGTAAAGCCAGGTATATAACTGGCTGTCTTCCCTGAAATTTTCCAATCCTTTCCACACCCGGATAAATACATTCTGTAATACATCATTGGCATCATCATGATCCACTACCATCCGGCGGATATGCCAATATAATTTTTCCTGGTACTTTTTAATGATAGCCGTATAGGCTCTTTCTTTCGTGACTGGGTCACGAAATTGAATAAGCAATTCAGTATCGTTGGTAACGGTTAGCGACATGTTGTTGACTTTGGCATTGGTTTGAAGGATATTAATTGACTATGTTTAATCTATAGACATTTAAAAATAAAAAAGCAGGTTCACTCTCAAGTTAGAACCTGCCTGAATATACTAAAGAATATATTAATTGTTTTTCCTCTTCATTACCTTTTCCGCAGCAGTTACAATATCCGGTATATCCAATCCATATTTTTTTAACAGGTCAGTAGGTTTACCACTTTCACCAAATGTATCTTTTGTGCCCACATATTCAATAGGGATAGGTAAGTTTTTTGCAGCACATTGAGCAATCGCATCGCCTAAACCTCCGATGATATTATGTTCTTCAGCCGTCACCGCACATTTTGTCTTGCGGATTGAATGGAGAACAGCTTCTTCATCCAATGGCTTTATTGTATGAATGTTGATCACTTCAACGCTGATGCCTTTTTCCTGCAAAATGGCGCCAGCTTGTATAGCATTCCATACCATATGGCCACAGGCAAAAATGCTGACATCAGTGCCTTCGGAAAAAATTTGAGCTTTGCCAATTTTAAAATCTTCTTCTTTAGTAAATATGGGCCAAACAGGACGGCCAAAACGTAAATAAACCGGCCCCTGGTATTCTGCAATGGCTTGTGTAGCAGCTTTGGTTTGTGCATAGTCACAAGGAACGATAACGGTCATGCCCGGTAGCATTTTCATAAGACCTATATCTTCAAGTATCTGGTGAGTAGCGCCATCTTCACCCAGCGTAAGACCGGCATGCGAAGCACAGATCTTTACATTTTTTCCGCTGTAGGCTACGGATTGACGGATCTGGTCGTAAACACGGCCTGTAGAAAAATTAGCGAAAGTAGTAGTAAAAGGGATTTTTCCGCCAATGGTCAGGCCGGCGCCAATACTTATCATATTGGCTTCAGCAATTCCGCATTGTATAAAACGTTCTGGAAATTCTTTAATGAACTGGTTGAGTTTCAAGGAACCAGCAAGGTCGGCGGTAAGAGCGACAACATTTGAATTTTTG
Organism: Chitinophagaceae bacterium; assembly: GCA_036675745.1. Lineage (GTDB taxonomy): Bacteria > Bacteroidota > Bacteroidia > Chitinophagales > Chitinophagaceae > Terrimonas_B. The sequence goes on from JAKFEJ010000359.1 coordinate 2,815, forward strand.
CGGGCTGCTTCTACAATTCCATCGCCAAAACCACTGCGGGTATCTTTATTACCGGTTGATTGAATATCTTTTAATGACATAAGCTAAAATTAGAGGGGCAAAAGTAAGGTTCAATAAGCAATAGACAATGGGCAATGAGCAATATGCAATGGGGTAGTGTATTATAAATTGCCGAACTGCTTGTTTTTAGTTTCAGATTTGCCAATTGTTAATTCAGTTCCATTGGTTTACCACTGAAAATAGTATCATCCGCTTTTAATCTTTGTTCCCATTGCCAGGCGGTAAGCATCATTTCATCCAATGAAAACTTAGGATCCCATCCCAGTTTCGTTCTGGCCAGGTCATTGTTTGCATAGATAGCGATCACGTCGCCATCACGACGGGGACCTATTTCATAATTTAATTTTACACCGCTTATTTTTTCAAAAGATTGTATTGCTTCCAAAACGGTTACCCCATTACCGGTACCCAGGTTAAAAACCTCGCACAGGGCATCAGTTTTATCTTCTTCCAGGTATTGAATAGCTAAAGTATGTGCATGCGCAATATCGCTTACATGAATAAAATCACGGATGCAAGATCCATCACGGGTATCATAATTATTGCCATAGACCATCATTTTAGGCAGTTTACCAATAGCCGTTTGTGTAATGGCAGGGACAAGATTTTGCGGCCGCCCAATAGGCATTTCGCCAATATGAATGGAAGCATGTGCACCGACAGGATT
>JAKFEJ010000570.1:0-3524 GCA_036675745.1 Chitinophagaceae bacterium
TTCGTCTGATGAAGAGGATAATAAAATATACCTGCGGCCGGAAACAGCACAGGGTATTTTTGTAAATTTTTTAAATGTGCAGAAAACCGGCCGGATGAAAATTCCATTCGGTATTGCACAGATTGGTAAAGCATTCAGAAATGAGATTGTTGCAAGACAATTCATTTTCCGCATGAGGGAGTTTGAACAAATGGAAATGCAATTCTTTGTGCGGCCTGGTACAGAAGCTGAGTGGTATAAGTATTGGAAAGAAGCAAGGTTGAAATGGCATTTAAGCCTTGGACTACCTGCGGATAAGTACCGTTATCATGACCATGTTAAACTGGCGCATTATGCAAAAGAAGCCTGCGATATAGAGTTTGAATTCCCGATCGGTTTTAAGGAAGTGGAAGGCATACATTCAAGAGGTGATTTCGATCTGAGCCAGCACCAGGAATACAGCAAAAAGAAGCAGAATTATTTTGATAATGATATTGATCCTGCAACCGGCAAGGCTTATGGTAACTATATTCCTTATGTGATAGAGACCTCTATTGGTTTGGACAGGATGTTTTTATTGGTAATAAGCCATGCATACGAAGAGCAGGATCTTAGTACATCTGAAAAACAAGATAGCCGTGTAGTCTTAAAACTGCCTAATAAATTGGCTCCCATCAAACTGGCTATATTACCGTTGGTAAAGAAAGATGACCTGCCGGAAATAGCAAGAAAAATAATGGATGATTGCAAAGCTTCATTCCGTTGTTTTTATGAAGAGAAAGATACCATTGGCAAGCGCTACAGGAGAATGGATGCCCTGGGAACTCCTTTCTGTGTAACCGTGGATCAGCAGACCAAAGAAGACAATACAGTTACCATTCGCCATCGTGATTCAATGGAGCAGGAAAGGGTTTCGATAGATAAATTAAAAGAAATAGTAGTGAAAGCAATTAGTTAAATCCTTCCTTGCAATTTGTGAATAAGCATACCTGTCAACTCTTTAATAAATGAATCCCAGTCGGATAAAGTTTTTGATGAAGGCAGCAGGTAATCGTCCCAGAAATTATTAGAAATATTTTGGGTGATAAAGTCACAGGGATAAAGCTTAACAGGTAGCCCTTGTTTTCTAAAAAGTTTTTCCGCTCTGGGCAAATGCATAGCTGAAGAAATAAGCAATGACTGTCGTGAGATCCGCAATGAATCAAAGATCTTTTTTGTATTTAACGCATTTTCATAAGTGTTCCGTGAATAAGGATCTGTAAAAATGGCTTCAGCAGGAATGCCTAACTGTACCAGTTGTTCTTTGGCAAATACAGCTTCCCGGAAATCATGTTTAGATACATAGCCATTTCCGGCCGCGATGATTATTTTATTGATGTGCTGGTTTTTATAAAGTAATGCAGTTTGAATAAACCGGTCGGATGCAGGATTGAATGAAGCCCTTTTTTCTTTTATATTATAAGACACAAAACCACCCAGCAATATACCTGCCTCGTATTTTTCATCTGCTTTTAATGTTATTGCTTTTGTCTCATAATTTTTTGCCACAATCCGGAAAAGAAAGGGATTGCTTAAAACGAGCAATGCAACTAACCCGGCTACGATCAGCTTTTTCTTCCTGTTTTGATTTTTGCTGAAAAGGCCGGCGATAAAAAGCACAATGATCCATGTAAGAGGCTTAAGAAGTAGTAAAAAAAGTTTGCCAATCAAAAACATATTTTACTTTTTTAAGCACCAAACTGCCGCAGGTGATGATCTAAATGTTTCCACATGCTTTTACCCCATTGCTCCGTAGTAAATTTTCCAAAAAAAGGATGGGGATATTTGCCAACTTCCTGCGGTTCGTTATGAAACTTATTTAATAATTCCAGCAAGGCCGATTTTTCTTTCTCAAAATCACGTTCGTCCTTAATAATGAAATTAGGTGCAGTCGGTAATCCTTGTTTCCAGGGAGATTCGTTATACAATTTGCTCTTTATTATCCAACCCAGCAATGAGCCCAGGAACATGCGGGGTAATGGTTTATCTGTCAGCGGAACTTTAAATGCTTCTTTACAATGCGCCAGCATCTGCGCCACCTGCATCTTACCCCATTGCCGTTGGCTACCGGGTGAAAGTTTATGTAAGCGGTCAATCATTTCATTATAAACTGCACTATCGAAAAGATTTTTTATTTCCATGTTTAAAAGAGCAGGATGCAATAATATTGATCATTTTATCGGAGACTAAAAGCCCCTTTAGGGGTTTTGGGGTTTTATCCATAAAGCTCCTGGTGAATAGATTTTTTATCGTAGCCCATATCTACAATCCGTTTTTTGGCTTCATCGATCATGTTTTTCCATCCGCATAGAAAAAAGCCGGCATTCTGCTTGCCGGCGCAATGTTCTTCATAAATGGCATGAACGTATCCCGATTTGCCATCCCATTCTTCCCGCGATAAGGTAGGTATATAATGAAAATTTTCCAGTTCAAGACTTCTTAATTCATCATGATACAAAAGGTCTTTTTGGGTGCGAACCCCAAAAATGATATAGATATGCTGGTGAGGAATATTGTTTCTCCGGATATGATGCACCATACTTCTGAATGGGGCAATACCGGTTCCGGTACAAACCAGGAAAAGATCTTTCTGCAAATTATCTTCATGCAGCACAAAAACTCCCTGTGGCCCGCGAAAGGTCAATTCACTTCCGACAGCCACATTGCTAAATATCCACGGCGTACCAACGCCATCTTCCAGTAATACAATAACCAGTTCAAATACATTAGTACCATCGGGCCAACTGGCAATGGAATAACTGCGCCAGCGTTTATTGGGCTTTTCATGTATAGGGAGATCCAGTGTTACAAACTGACCAGGCTCAAAATCAAAAGAAGTAAGTTCAGGAATTTCTATCCAGTATCGACGGGTGTTATAAGTCTCATTTTCAATACGAGTAACTTTTCCGGTTCGCCAGGGTTGTATGGCCATTGCAATCAATTTGAAGGGAAGATACAAAACAGAATGTTAATTATCCAAAAGGTAATCAGATAGCTATCGGATTTAAAATGGGCCATCAGAAAGCGTTGCCAGTACGATCACAAATTGACCGACGAATAATCCATAAAATACAAAACATTTCATGGGTGCATTATGACCTTGTCAGAGGGCAACCAGGACACATAATCTTAACAGAGTAGTTTTTCCACAAAAATTCATGTTGGCATAGTAGTTGGCTTTGAGGATAAGCAACCTTCTTACAACTGGTTATGAGAGCAGGGATATGTGTATTTTTTTAATAACTATAAATTTCTTTATTATGAAGAAGAGAATGCTAACCTTAGGTATTGTAGCCGCATCTGTTGCTGGTCTGGTTGCTTTTACAACTACAGCTACATCTATTACAGGAAAAGTAACACCTGCTGATCAGGCGGAAACAGTTTGGGCTATCAGCGGAACTGATTCAACAAAAGCAGCCGTTACATCAGGAGCTTTTGCAATAGAAGTAAAACCCGGCACTTATAAAGTGATAGTTGATGCAAAAGATCCGTATAAAGATGTAACA
>JAKFEJ010000564.1:0-3517 GCA_036675745.1 Chitinophagaceae bacterium
CGGAAGAAAAGGAGTGAAGTTCTTAAGCTGGCTAACCATTGGATTGATCGCTTTCGGTTTTATCATGGTCTTTGGCGCTATTCAAACGGCGCCTAATGAGTGGTGGATCACCAGTAAAAAAGAGATGGGTGTTGAAAATATGAGCACAGCTTACAATGCTGTATTCGGGCAGGGTTTGGGGATCATTATCGCTTCAATGACCGCTTTTTTGGTAGCCCAGTTAGTAGACGTTCTTGTTTTTCATAAAATAAAAAAAGTAACCGGCGAAAAAAAGATCTGGCTAAGGGCGACCGGGTCAACAGTGGTTTCGCAATTGATCGACAGTTTTATTGTTTTACTGATAGCATTTTATTTTTATCCAAAATGGGTGCCGGGGCAGGGAGAACCCTGGCCGTTTGACCAGATCATTGCTATTTGTATTGTGAATTATATTTATAAATTCAGCATGGCCATACTACTTACACCGGTTATTTATCTTGTTCATAACCGTATAGAAAGATACCTCGGCCATGAAAAGGCTGCGGAAATGAAACAGGCCGCTATGCGGGATTAACCTATAAGGTTTGCCGGAAGGAATAGCAGCATGGCGAAACCTTATAGGTTTTGCTGTTTGACCAGCTTTGCAACCACTTTATCAATCGGCAGTGTTACACTTTCTTCAGAAAATTTATTCCAGTCAATAAAACGGAATGTTTCCGTTTCTCCCGTATCATTATAGACAGCCATTTGCCTTTCGTCAAAATCGAAAAGCTTATTTCGCAAAGGAGTTTTTATTTCTTCCATTGCTTTTACCAGGTAGTAAATAGAAATGATCTGGTGTTCCGGATTAAAAGCCGATAGCTGGAAAAAATCAGTTGTATAAAGGTGCTCGTTTACTTCAACGTTAAGATCCATTTCTTCTTTGAATTCACGTTTCAGGCATTCCCTGGTGCCTTCACCAAATTCCAGGCCACCACCCGGAAATTTCGTATAATAATTCCCCCGGATATATTCATCACTTACCAGCACCTGTTTTTTTTCGTTGATCAGGATGCCATAAACTCTTAGGTTGAATCTGTTCATAAAAAATTAATAATGGGGTGGGGATAAAAAATAAAATTTGGAATAAGCAGGGCTATAACAATCTAAGTTCCCCTTTAGGGGACAGGGGTTTAAAATATTTTCTTACGCAGAAAAAGCCACCCGATAGTCAACGAAATAACAAGCGATAAGAATACCACAATATAAAAAGCATAGGATGAATGTTCAAAACCACTGGGCACATTCATACCAAATAAACTGGAAATTAATACCGGGAAAGTCAGCACAATGGTGATGACTGCAAGACGTTTAAGCACCTGGTTCTGGTTGTTCGCAATGATACTCGCAAAAGCATCCAGTGTACTGGTCAGCATATTGGCATAAATATTCGCCATTTCAAGGGCCTGCGAATTATCAACGATCAGGTCGGCAAGAAATTCGTTTTCATCTTCATTCAACCCTAAAAAATTGGTACGTTCCAGTTTCATAAATAAAAGTTCATTGGAACGTAATGCAGTAACAAAATAAGTAAGGCTTTTTTGTATCCGCATCAGTTGTAATAGTTGTTCATTCTGGCTGGCATCGTATAATTTCTGTTCCAGTATATTTCTTCGCTGGTTGATCTCCTTCAGGTGTTCCAAAAAATTCTGAACGATCTTTTCAAAAACTTTCAATACGATCATATTTCGCTTATCGGAATCACGGTTCTGAAATGTATTCAGGAATTTTTTGATCGCCGAATTCTCAAACGAATTAACGGTTACCGTCTGGTTGTGCGTAAGGATGATACAGATAGGGATCGTGATATAATAGGCGTCGCTTTCATTAAAGGAATTATTTTCCGTAGGGGTTTTAATAACGATCAGCCTTACATTATCCTGCTTTTCAAAACGGCTTCTTTCGTCAATATCGAGTGAGTCAGTTAAAAAGTCAATGGGGATTTCCAATTGTTCAGATAGCTCTGAAAATTCTTCCTGTTTCAATGGCGGCAATACGTTGATCCATGCACCATCCTCCGGTTTGTCTATTTCAATCGTCCGGTGATTGATATTTTTAAAGTATTGTATCATAACAGTCGTAAAGATAACCCGTTTCTCGTTTCTCGTAAACCCGTCTCTCGTAAACCCGTCTCTGGTTTCTCGTTACTCGTTTCTTCAGTTAGTAAAGTTCGAAACAGTAAAGTAAGCAACTGATTGAAGCAACGAGAAACAAAAAAACGAGAAACGTTCATGTATTAGTAAAGTTCGAAACAATAAAGTAAGCAACTGATTGAAGCAACGGGCAACGAAAAAACGAGCAACGAGAAACGAGCAACGAGTAACGATCAAACGAGCAACGAGAAACGATCAAACGAGTAACGAGCAACGAGTAACGAGTAACGTATAATCATTCGATCTGTATCGCCCCTTCAAAAACCTTTTCCGCCGGCCCGCAAAGCCATATATTAGTATAGCGGTCTTCATCAAGCCGGTCAAACTCTATGGTAAGGCTGCCACCAAGCGTTTTAACTTCCACATCATTATAACCATTTTCATTATGATAGCAAACCAATGCGGCCGCGGTAACACCCGTACCGCATGAATACGTTTCATCTTCAACACCTCTTTCATACGTGCGGACGATTATTTTATCTTCACCTGCCTGTTCTACAAAATTTACATTGATGCCATCCTGTTCAAAATCTTTGCTATAGCGGATATCGCGGCCTTTTTTATATACATCAAGGTCCATCACATCTGTCACCAGTTTTATATAGTGTGGTGATCCGGTATTGAGAATAAAGTCTCCACGAACTTTCTGTACCGTATCAACATCTTTCATCTTCAATGAAACGGTGCCATCCGTATCTATTTCTGCTTCATGTTCACCATCCACGGCAATGAACTTATATTCATTCCGGTGAATGCCCAGGTGGTAGGCGAATTTTACAATACATCTTCCGCCATTACCGCACATGCTTCCTTCACGGCCGTCTGAATTAAAATATTTCATTTCGAAATCATAGCCGTTCTTTTCATTCAACATCATAAACCCATCAGCGCCGATGCCCATCCGCCTGTCGCATAGTTCACGGATCTGGTGTTCACGGAGTGAAGAATACTTATTGGTCCTGTTGTCAACAAGGATGAAATCATTTCCTGTTCCCTGGTATTTATAAAACTGAATTTGCATAGTAGTGTGAGTAGTGAATGGTGAATAGCTAGTGGCTAGTGGGGGTTTAAGTTGATATTTTCATTCATTATGCTAAGCATCCTGAACCTTGATCCTTTATATTGTTCCCAATCCGCCATTTGCTTTTAGTATTTCTGTTATTTAAATTTCGTACCTGTTTTTATTAATTCTTATTTTCAGATGTTGCATTGAGCAACCCTCTTTTTCAAGGACATTCCCAGCGCCTCTTTTTCGCCTGCTATAGGCCACTTATTACTATAAACACTCCCAGCGAAAAATCAGCGCCTTCCGTTGCTCCGCATAGCACGACAAAGAATCTTCGTCC